>JAATEV010000108.1 GCA_015655585.1 Terriglobales bacterium
CTCGACACCGTTCTGCAGCACGGCGACGGGCGTCTTCTCTCCACACAGCCGCTCCAGCCACTTCGCCGCCGCAGGAACGTCATAGGCTTTGGTTGCGACCAGCACCCAGTCCACCGGCTGCGCCTCCTCGGGCTGCGTCCAGATAGAGGCGACAATCTTCGTCTCCGCCCGTGTCTCTCCGCTGGGCGTCTCCACTACCAGCCCCTTCATCGGCCTGCGCACGCACAACGCCAGTTCGTGCCGTCCCGTCGCCTGCAACAGCGCCGCCACCACTCCGCCAATCGCTCCCACCCCAACAATCGCTATCCGAGCCATGCGGGCAATTCTAAAATGAATCATGCCTCGGCACATCGGTATCGTCGCCTGTTCCGCCGAAGGAGCCGCGCTCTGCTATCGCACGATCTGCGCAGAGGCCGCGCCGCTACTCGGACCGCACGCCCACCCGGAGATCAGCCTGCACTCCCACTCGCTGGCCGACTACATGGCTCCCATCGAGCGCGGCGATTGGGCCGCCGTCGGCGAGCTGATGCTCTCCTCCGCCAACAAGCTCAAAGCCGCGGGAGCCGACTTCCTGATCTGCCCCGACAACACTATCCACCAGGCGATGCACTACGTCGATGGCCGCTCACCGCTGCCGTGGCTGCACATCGCAAAGGTGGTCGCGGATGAGGCCACACGCAGAGGCTACCGCCGCCTCGCGCTCACCGGCACCCGCTGGCTGGTGGAGAGCGGCGTCTACCCCGAGCAGCTCACCGAGCGTGGCATCGAGTACTGCCGCCCAAAGGCCGAGGAGCGCGCAGAGATCGCGCGCATCATCATGGACGAGCTGGTTTATGGGATCTTCAAGCCGGAGTCCGTCGCATACTTTCAACAGGTGATCGCGCGGCTGAAAGACGAGTCCGGCTGTGACGCTGTGGTACTGGGCTGCACGGAGATTCCGCTGATACTCAGTGACGAGAACTCGCCGCTACCCACGCTGGACTCCACCCGCCTGCTCGCGCGGGCAGCGCTGAAGAAGGCGATTGGATGAGCCTTTGTTGTAACGTGACAAAGTGGTAGGAGGCATTTCAACAAATGCCTCCACACAGATCCCTTACCCCAGCACCTTCGCCGCATCCTTGGCAAAGTACGTCACGATAAAGTCCGCGCCAGCCCTGCGGATTCCCAGCAGCGACTCCATCATCGCCCTCTGCGGCTCCAGCCAGCCGCGCTCGAAGGCGGCATGCAGCATCGAGTACTCGCCCGACACCTGGTACGCTCCCATCGGCAGATCGAAACGCTCACGCGCCTCGCGCACGATGTCGAGATACGGCATCGCGGGCTTCATCAACAGCATGTCCGCGCCCTCGGCAAGATCAAGTTCGATCTCGCGCATGGCCTCGCGGCGGTTGGCTCCATCCATCTGGTAGCTGCGGCGGTCGCCGAACTGCGGTGCGGAATCCGCCGCCTCGCGGAAGGGACCGTAGAACGCGCTGGCAAACTTCGAGGCGTAGCTCATGATGGAGATGTCCTGCTTGCCCGCGGCGTCCATCGCCTCGCGCATCGCCGCCACGCGGCCATCCATCATGTCGCTGGGCGCAACGATGTCCGCGCCGGCCTTCGCCAGCGAAGCGGCGGTCTTCGCCAGCAGCTCGAGCGAGGAGTCGTTCTCAATGTTGTAGTGATCGCCATCGCGCGCCACGATGCCGCAGTGGCCATGCGAGGTGTACTCGCACAGGCAGGCATCGGCGATCTGCACCAGACCGTCGAGCTGGCGGTTCTTCTTGATCTCGCGCAGCGCCGTCTGCACGATGCCGTCGTCGGCCCATGCGCCCGTCGCCTGCTCGTCCTTCTCCGCAGGCAGACCAAACAGCAGCAGGCCGCCGATGCCGAGCTTCGCGCACTCCTCCGCCTCCTTCAGCGCCTCGTCGATCGAGAGATTGAAGACACCGGGCATCGACCCGATGGGCTTGCGCACGCCCTCGCCGGGGCAGATAAAGAGCGGATAGATCAGCTGCGAAGGAGCGAGATGCGTCCCACGCACCAGCGTGCGGATGGACTCGGTGCGGCGCAGACGACGCATTCTTACTGCGGGAAAGTTCATACCTCCAGTTTACGCGTCAACCTATATGTCAAGTTAACGCGTCTAGCTGACATGTCCTGCAGAGCACGCTTATCGCACGCTCTCCACGCAACACGCAAGCCGGCTGCCCGCCGCTGCCGCCCTCGTCCCCCCTGACGAGTGCAGCGCACGACGGGCAAACTCAAACGACTAAACTCTGTAGCGCCTCAAGGCTCCGAGAGGCTGTCGTACTCATAGCCCGAGGCCGAAGGCGCAAGCACCCACAGCGTATAAGCGCCCAGAGCGGTGCCGAAGGGCAGCTTGAAGAGCGACAACACCGCGGCGACGATGGCCAGCCAGCGGCCAAAGGTCCTGCGCGTCAGCAGGCTCCAGCCCACAAACGCCGCGAACATCGCCGAGAGGATCGTAGCCGCTGCAATGAACGGCACCAGGTGCATCCACGGCGGCGTAAACGTGATGGGGCCGTGCATCGGCGGCCAGTCTCCGTGCCAGCGGCGGAAGACGAACATCTTCACGAAGAACAGCCCGATCAGGCCTTCCACAATGCGCCACGCGGCGAAGACGCACCACAGTGTGCCCAGCGTTTGCAGATGGCGCGCCACGCGCGGCACAGGCGCAGGTAAAGGCGCGGGCGGGGCGTACGGCATGGCCGCATACTGTTGCGGCGCCCACGGCACGGCAATCACCTGCGCACCGCACTGGGTGCAGAAGCGCACCTCCGGGCCAACTGGACCTCCACAAGCCTGACAGACCATCGTGCACCTCCCGCTTGTTCCATAGGGCCTGATCGTTTCGGATCACTTGCCAGAGACATCTACGCGCAATACGTGCGAATGGTTCCGTACGGAAAAAAGGACGGCAGCCGCTGCCTTTGCCGCTGCCGTCAAGTCGCCGCCTTCCGCGAGACAGGTACTTGAACCCTGTCAGCGGTTAAACTGATGGACGTGCCTTTTCTTCAACAAGCCGCGCCTGTTCCTTCGCCGCTCGCCGAATCCTCCGCCGCCGCGCTGGAGTGGCCGCGCCTGCGCGACTATCTCTCCACGCGCACCTGGAGCCCTCTGGGCAAGGCATGGGTGCTCGCGCTCGAGCCCTCGCAAAATCTTGCATGGATTGAGTCTCAGCAGCAGCGCACCGCCGAGATGCGCGCACTCTACAGCGCTGGCGGCAGCTTCGACTTCCACGGCCTCTTCGACCCCACCGACCTGCTGGAGAAGGCACGCATCGAAGGCTCCGCGCTCGAAGCACTGGAGATCCTCTCGCTGGTCGTCGTCGTCGAGCGCATCAACGCCTGGCGCAAGCTGATCACTACACCGCAGACCAATGGCTTTCTGAACGGCGGCGAAGGCAGCACCGCGGCCTCCTCCGCAGGTAACGGCATCGCAAGGCTCTCCCTCCCCACCCGCGACGCCTCGCTCGAGCCGCTGCTGAAACAGCTCTCCGGGAAGATCGAGCCCGACGGCTCGCTCTCCGACGACGCCTCGCCCGAGCTGCGCCGCATCCGCCGCGCCATGGAGCAGCAGCATCGCGCCATCGAGGAGAGCCTGCGCCGCGCCCTCAACCGCCTCGCCGCCGAGGGCTCCACGCAGGACGCCGTCATCACCATTCGCGGCGACCGCTTCGTCATCCCCGTGCGCTCCGAGTTCAAGCGCCGCGTGCCGGGCGTCGTGCACGGCTCGTCTTCCACCGGGCAAACGGTATTTGTGGAGCCGCTCGAGACCATCGAGCAGAACAACGAGCTGGTGCGTCTGCTCGACGAGGAGCAGTCCGAGATCCACCGCATCCTCGTCGCCATGACGCGCTCGCTCGCCGCCGACGCGCCGACGATCCTCGCAGGCGCAACCATCCTCGCCGAGATCGAATCGCACGCCGCACGCGCGCGCTTCGCCAACGACCTCAACTGCTCGCGGCCCGTCTTTGCCGCAAGCGCTGCACCACGCCTCTCGCTCACCAGCGCACGCCACCCTCTGCTCGAGCTGCGCATGCTCACCGAGGCCCGCGCCGCAGGCACCGAGCCGAAGCAACCCACGCCGCTCACCGTCGCGCTCGAAGATGATGCGCGCCAGCTCATCATCAGCGGCCCCAACACCGGCGGCAAAACCGTCTCGCTCAAGACCATCGGCCTGCTCTCGCTCATGGCGCAGGCGGGCGTGCCCGTCCCCGCCGACGAGGCCGTGCTGCCGCTCTTCACCGCGGTCTACGCCGACATCGGCGATGCGCAATCGATCGAGCGCAACCTGTCGAGCTTCTCCGCGCACGTCGTCAACCTCGACCGCATCTCGCGTGAGGCCACCAGCTCGTCGCTCGTGCTGCTCGACGAGCTGGGCTCCGCCACTGACCCAGAAGAAGGCGCGGCGCTTGCGGTTGCCATTGCAACTCACTTTCTCCGCCTCGGAGCATGGTGCTGCATCACCACGCACCTCACCTCGCTGAAGGTCTACGCAGCGAACCACACCGGCGTTCTGAACGCAGCCGTAGGCTTCGACCAGCAGACCCTGACACCGACGTATGAGCTGCGGCTTGGCGTTCCGGGTGCGTCCGCAGGACTCAATATCGCGGAGAGGCTTGGCCTTCGCAATGACATTATCGCCGCAGCCCGCGCACAGATGACGACCCAGACCGCGGACATCGGAGCCTTTCTCGATCAACTCCACGATCAACTCACCGCAGCCGCGGCCGAGCGCGAAGCCATGCAGAAGCGGGAGCGAGAGCTCGCTCAGGAGAAGGCCCGGCTCGAAGTCGAAGGCCGCGTAGAGCAGAGAGCGCGCACCAAAGAGCTTGAGGCCAAGCTCCACTCTCTCCTCGGAGACTTCGAATACCAGCTACGCGAGACGGTAAAGGCCATCGACGACAAGAAGGCCGCGCAGAAACTCGCCCGCAGCTCCGAGCTGCGCATGGCGACGCTGCGGCGCGAGTTCTCCGAGCAGTTCAACTCCACCGTTCTGGCGCACAATACTCGTGCAGACAAGAACGATCCCGCGGCACAGCCGCACGTGCCGAAAGGCATCAAGGCAGGCGACCTGGTGAAGCTCAAGTCGCTGGGCAGGCAGGCCCGCGTGGACCGCGTCGTCGACGCAAAGACCTTCGAGGTCTCGATGGGACCGATGAAGATGCGCGTTCCGCTCGATGACATCGGCGAAGTCGAATCCGTAAAGGTCGTCACTCCTCTGGAAGCCGCACGCAGGCGCGGCGGCATCACGGTCGCAACTGCAAACGCCGACGCCGACTACATGACCTCGGAGATCAACGTCATCGGCCGTACCGCGGACGAGGCCCAGACCGAGGTAGAACGGTTCCTCGACCGCGCCTTTCTCGCCGGCCTGCCTCGCATCCGCATCGTGCATGGAACCGGCATGGGGATTCTGCGGCGCACGCTGCGCGAGTATCTACGCAACCATCCACACGTCACCTCTGTTACCGAGCCCCCGCATAATCGGGGCGGGCAAGGCGCAACCGAGGTCGAGCTGCGCCAATGACAAAAGCCCGGCTCACACCGGGCTTCGTCATTTTGTAACTTGAAATAGATCAAATCCGCATCGGCATCAGGATGTAGCGGTATTTCACGTCTTCGTTCGCGTCCTCGGGTCTCATCTGCCCTGCACTCTGGGCGTCCTTGAACTCAAGGCGAACCTCTCCAGTGTTTCCGATGGCCTTCAGGAAGTCGATGAGGTACTGGCTATTGAAACCGACGACGAGAGGATCGTAGTTATACGGCGTCTCGATCGTATCCTCGGACTCGCCCGCGTCCGTGCTCGAAGACGAGAGCTTGAGTTCGTTTTGCTCCAGGCGAATCTTGATCGCTCCGCTGCGTTCGTCGGCAAACTGCGCCACGCGCTGGATGCAGCCCATCAGGTCCTCCGAGCGCACGATGACGAACTTGTTGTTATCACGCGGCAGCACGGCCTCGTAGTTGGGGAACTGTCCCGTCAGTTTGCGGCTGGTCAGCACGCGGCCGCCGACCTTGAAGAACAACGTCTGTTCGTCATCGGCAAACTCCAGCGTCTCGGCATCGGTCGCGCCCAGCAGCGACGACAATTCGCCCAGCGCCTTGCGGGGGATCAGCGTCTTCTTCTCACCGGAGATTCCTTCAAGCGTCTCGCCCAGCTTCTCGATATGAGCCAGACGGTGGCCGTCCGTCGCAACCATCGCCATGCTCTCGGACTTCAGCACCAGCAACGCGCCATTGAGCGTGTAGCGGCTCTCCTCGTTCGAGATGGCGAAGATCGTCTTCTGGATCAGGTTCTTGAGCGCAGGCACGGAGATCTTTACCGCACCGCTGGCAGGAAACTCCGGCACCTGCGGGAAGTTCGCGCGCGCCATACCGACCATCTTCGTGTTGGAGCGTCCGGCGCGGATCTGGACCCAGTGGTTGTCCATCAGCTTGATGGAGATCTCACCCTCGGGCAGGAGCTTGATGTAGTCGTACAGCTTGCGCGCGGGAATCGTGCAGGCTCCGGCCTTCTTGACCTTGGCGGCGCAGCTTGTGCGGAGACTCTGGTCAAGGTCGGTAGCAGTAATGACGATCTTGTCGCCATCGGCCTCGAAGAGAAAGTTCGAGAGGATCGGGATCGTCGTCTTGCGCTCGACGACGCTCTGCGCGGCCGTAAGCTCCCGCAGCAGCTCTGCACGGGAGACGGTGATCTCGAGGTTGCCGGTGGGGGCTGCTGTTGCGCTTGTCTCGGTCGGCAAGGTCATCTCGGGCTCCTGGGTAGCACTTGTCACAGTCGGTCTCTCCGTCGCGTCAGTTGGGTTCGCTTGGCCAAACTGTACACCGAATGATTCTTCGGTGCATCTTCGGCCCGTGGCATCTGTCTGAATTCTAGGGGCGAACACTCGATCGGCGCGACAAAATTCGGCTGTGGAAACAAGGTAGCTTGTGTGCGACAACGGGTGCAACATGGAGCGGCTGATTTGGACCCATGCAAATGCCTGGCGCGACTGCTTCTATAAAGACAGGAGAAATCACTACAAATACTAGCAACCGTAGTCGTTGTCGCTTGAAAAGTGGATATCTATCCCATCTGTCTGTAGATGAAGGAGTTAAGTCTGGTACACGTTTTAGAAAAAGGGACATGTGGATTCGCACGATAAGGAAGACGCGGTGGATTCTTCGAGTTCGGCCCTTGGTTTCCCTACTTCTCCACATGACCGGTCCGCAATCTCTGAGAAGACCGGGCACAGCTCGTGGGAAGTCGAACTAAAAGGAACAAAATAATGGAGTTATAGGGGACGTTTTTTTCACACATTCCACCGGGGCAGGTGGATAATCGGAACAAATTATTTCTGGCATCTGCAACCGTAAGGGACGCACTCCATGAATGTTTCCATCTTCGGTGCAAGTGGAAGGACTGGAATTTTGCTCACCGAAAGCTGTCTGACTGCCGGTTATAGGGTGACTGCCTTGGTGCGTGTACCAGAGAAATTTGTTTTTCAGCAGAGCGTTCGTATCGTTCAGGGCAGCCCCTTCGATTTAGAGGCTGTACGGCGCACGATCGAGGATGCGGATGTTGTCCTCTCCGTGTTGGGTGCGAACTCGCTAAGAAAAGAAGATGTGCTTGAGCGCGCAGTTCCTCAGATCATTGCCGCCATGCAGGAGACCGGATCAGGCTCCAAACCTGTGCGACGCATCATCGTGCTCGGTTCTGCTGGAGCATTAGCAAGCTCTCTCGATAAACAACCCGCATGGCGTCGTTGGATCGTTCAGAAGATCGTCTACAAGACGTTTCTGAAGTGGCCGATAGCCTCTCAGATCGCCCAGTGGAACGATCTCTCCCGCAGCGGGCTGGACTGGACGATGGTGATGCCGCCGATGCTCACCAATGGTCCGGCGCAAGGTTCATACCGAGTGGACGGGGAGGCGCTTCCACGCAACGGAAGCCGCATCTCACGAGCCGATGTAGCCAACTTCATGATGCAGCAGATTGACGGCAGGGAGTGGCTGCGGCAGGGCGTATACATCAGTCAGTAGACCGACCCGCATCATCGCACAGCGTTCGTCGCCGGCAAAAGCAAACGGCTTCCATCCTTTACGAGGGATGGAAGCCGTTGATGAACCCGGTAACTTGAAGCCTAGCCGAGGGTCTCCATCAGCTTGTTGATGGTGCGGTTCAGGTCCTTGTCGGCGCGGCGCTGCTCGTCGATCTTGGAGATCGAGTGCATGACCGTGGTGTGGTGCTTGCCGCCGAACTGGCGTCCGATCTCGGGCAGCGACGCCTCGGTGAGCTGCTTGGCCAGATACATGGCGATCTGGCGCGGCACGACGATCTGGCGCGAGTTGTTCTTCTGCTTGAGCTCGGCGACGCGCATTCCAAACTGCTCGGCCACGGTGCGCTGGATGGTCTCGATGGTGATCTTTCGGACCTGCGTGTCGATGAACTGCTTGAGGCACTGCTGGGTGACGGCGAGGGTGATTTCGACGCCGTGCATGGAGCACCAGGCGATGAGGCGCACAAGAGCGCCCTCCAACTCGCGGACATTGGTCCGGACGTTCTGCGCGATGAACAGCGCCACATCGGTCGGAAGCTGCGTCTGCTCGCTCTCGGCCTTCTTCTGGAGGATCGCGACCTTGGTTTCGAGGTCCGGCGGCTGAATGTCCGCGATGAGGCCCCACTCGAAGCGCGAGCGCAGACGGTCCTCGAAGTCAGCCAACTCTTTGGGCGGGCGGTCCGAGGCGATGACGATCTGCTTCATGCTCTCGTGGAGGGTGTTGAAAGTGTGGAAAAACTCCTCCTGGGTGCGCTCCTTGCCGGCGAGGAACTGGATATCGTCGATGAGCAGCACGTCGACGTTGCGGAACTTGTCGCGGAATCCGGTCATCTTGTCGTACCGGACGGAGTTGATCATCTCGTTGGTGAACTTTTCGCCGCTGACGTAGCTGATGGAGGCGTGCGGCTGGCGGCGCTTCACATCGTGGCCGATGGCGTGCATCAGATGGGTCTTGCCCATACCGACGCCGCCGTAGAGGAACAACGGGTTGTATGCCTTTGAAGGCCGCTCGGCAACGGCCTGCGCGGCAGCGGTGGCGAACTGGTTGCCGCTGCCGATGACGAAAGCGTCGAACTGGTAGCGGGGGTTGAGCTGCGAGGCAGCGCTCCAGTCGAAGCGGGCCTGTTCGGGCATAGGCCCGGCGGGCGCGCTCTGGCTCAGGCGTCCCTGGCGGGGCGCGTTCTGGCTGTGGCTGGGGACGGGCGCGAAGCCTCCGTCCTCGCGAACCTTGGGCGCGCGGGGGTCCTGCTCGGGCGTGGTGAAGACGACGGTTTCGACGTCGAGGCCGAGGTTGTCGATCGCTTCCTGGATGAGGTCGGCGTAACGGTCGCCGATGTGCTGGAAGTCGGTCGAGGGGATACGCACGAATAGCTTCTTGCCTTCGAGATGCGAAAACCGCGTCGGCTTGAGCCATGTCTCATACGACTGCCGGTTGATCTTCTTCTCAAGAGCCGCCAGGATGCGAACCCAGTAATTCAATACGGCAGTAGCCGTCGGAACGAATGACATTTTTTTATATTTCCTTGTCCCAACGTCAGTCGTGCGCACTGTTCCTGCAACTCGCAACAAAGAACGAGAAAAAATTAGAAAACAAGAATCCTTGCCCGTCCCGAAGAACGAGTGAGAGAAGATCCTGTCTTGCTAGAAGCTCCTCCGCTTTTTTGCTGACAGCGACGGCGAAGAGGAGTGAACCCAACCTTAAAAATCAAAGTGCGGAACAACTGAACGTGCAGAAAAACCAATAACGAATCGGGTTCGATAGTAGCACGGAAAACGAGGCCGTTTTCAAGCCATCACGGCAAAAAAAATGAGTTGCACCATTCCCGGTGAAGGATTGTCGATGGCGGCAAAAATGCCTTGCTCGAACTGAATTTTTCGCTCACACACCAGCGGCTTCCTGTGGTATTGGAGGCGTGAAACGATAGGCCACCGCGATCCTGTTCCAGGCGTTGATGGAGGCAATGGTGGAGGTGAGGAAGACAAGCTCCGTGGCGGAGAACTCGGTCAGCATGTCCGCATAGAGAGCGTCATTGACGTGAACCGGAGTCTGCGTGAGGGCCTCTGTCCATGCGAGTGCCGCGCGCTCGCGCGGGGTGTAAACAGAGGTCTCCTGCCATGCGGCGAGCAGGTCGAGCCTGGTCTGCGAGACTCCGGCTTCGCGGGCAAGGTTGATGTGAAACTGTAGGCAGAACGCGCAGCCGTTGATCTGCGAGGCGCGGACCTTGATGAGTTCGGTGAGCGCGTGTTCCAGCCCGGAGGCGGCAACGGCCCTGGTGATGGCGAGCAGGCCCTCGCGGACCTGCGGGGCGAGCTTCGCGAACTCGCCGGACTCCATTCTTGCGGCTACGGACATGGCTGACTCCTGTGGGGATGGCGGATGGCCTGTTTGTATTTTGCTCGATCCAGTTCTGCTTGGTTGTGGGCAGGATGAAAGTTCCAAAACGGGAACCAGGATATTTTTTTGCGGGCCCGTGAGGGTTTGAGCCTTCGAGCGGAGGACATTTCTGGCGGCAGAATTTGCCTGTGAAAATCCGGGCAGTTCGGGTATACTCAGAGATTGTTGCAACAGCCTAAAAGATTCGCGGGTGATCTCTCCCCTGCTCAGGAGTTTTTGTTATGCCGAAGCGTACCTTTCAACCGAACCGCCGCCGCCGCTCGAAGGTCCATGGATTCCTCACGCGGATGAAGACCAAGGCGGGTGCCGCCGTACTGAATCGCCGCCGCGCCAAGGGCCGTCATAAGATCGCCGTCAGCGCCGGATTCCGCGACTAGTCGGTTTTCTGCTGTCTCCTGTTCGACCCCTCCTCTTTTGAGCGTTCTTCCCCGGAATCTCTGGTGAAGGTTCCGGGATGGAACGAGACCTTGTAAATCTTTCATGAGATGCAGCGCCACCGGGCAGGGTAGAGTCTTTGTCCTGTGGCGGCTCTGCGTCCGTATGGCCGCGGTACGATAATAAGGAGCGAAGGCTCCGCGATATTTGCCTGCCCGGCTGGTGGCTCGATGACCTCTACGCCCAACTCGGTCTTTCGCCTGCGGAAACATGCGGACTATCAGCGCGTGTACAAGGCCAGCCGGAAGCAGTTTGCCAAGCAGATGACCTACTTCTTCACGCTGCGGCCGGAGTTGGGCCCGGATGGGACGCCGCTGCGCGAGACCGCTCCGACGTGTCCGCGCGTGGGGCTTACGGTGGGCAAGGTGATGGGTAAGGCCGTGGATCGGAACCGCATCAAGCGAAGAATGCGCGAGGCGGTGCGGAAGAATCTGGCCGCGCTGACGACGCCGGTGGATGTGGTGCTGCATCCGCGGCGCAGCGTGATCGACCTGGACCTGGAGACGCTGGAGCGCGAGGTGGCGCAGGTGTTTCGGTCGATCCAGAAGAGCGTGGAGAAGCAGCGCGGCGGCGGGGCGGCGAAGCGGGATGCCTGACAGCCCCGAAAACGGCGCGGAGCCCGGTTTTGCGGTCCGGGCGGCGTTTGCGCTCTACAAGGGCTTAGTGTCGCCGGTGCTGCACGCCATCAGCCCGAGTCAGTGCATCTACCTGCCGACGTGCTCGGAGTATGCCTATGTGGCGGTGGCGCGGTTTGGCGCGGTAAAGGGCTCGTGGCTGGCGTTGCGGCGGCTGGCGCGATGCCGCCCGTTTGCGAAGGGCGGGTACGATCCGGTGCCGGAGACATGGGAGACGAGAAACTTGCGACGCGCGGAGTCCGTCTCCATTCACACGGAGCATTTACCATAGACGTTGCGTCATTAACGGCGAAAGAATCCGTGAAAGCTTCGGCTACAGAATAGGAAGTCTCTTTTGGCAGAGTTCAAAAACCCCAATCAACAAGGCGCAGGCGATAACCGGTCGCTGCTGGTGATGATGTTCGTGATGGTCACGATCTTCTTTGCGACCCAGTACTTCCGGACAAAGCACAACCCCCAGACTGCGCTGCCGAACTCCAAACCCGCGCAGACGGCTCCCGCACAGGCGGGAACGACGGCCCCGGCGGCGAGCGCCGCTCCTGCTGAGGCGACTCCCGCGGTGGCTGCCACGGCGGAGACGACGACGACGATTGAGAACGAACTATATCGCGTGACGTTCTCGAACCGCGGCGCGCAGGTGAAGAGCTGGATTCTGAAGAAGTTCACCGATAGCGACGGTAAGCCGCTGGACATTGTGCACGGCACGGCGGCGGCGCAGTTCGGGCATCCGCTGTCGCTGTATACCTATGACGCGGGGCTGACGAAGTCAGTGAATGAGGCGCTGTATGTGGGGTCGGCCTCGGGGAATCTGACAGCTCCGGCGACGCTCGCGTTCCACTACTCGGACGGTGGCGTGGAGGTGGAGAAGACGTTCTCGTTTGATGAGACGTATGTGCTGCACGCCGATGTGCAGGTGAAGAAGAACGGCGTGCCGGTACGGGCGCTGTTGAGCTGGCCGGGGGGATTCGGCGACCAGGACAACCGCAATGCATACCTCAACGGCCAGTTCGACTCGATCCTGAACGGGAGTGACGAGCATCTGGCAGCGAAGAAGGTCTCGGGCGGCAATACGATCAATGGAACGATCGACTGGGCGGGCGTGAGCGATATGTTCTTCGCGGCGATCTTTCTGCCGGACTCGCCGGATCGCGCGACGGTGGCAACCTTTAACAACCAGATGGACGTCGCGAAGACGATTCGGCGGACGGGGCTGGGAAGCGGAGCACCGTCCAAGGGCTCTTTGGATGTTCCGATTCTGGGAGCGGCCCTGGGCGATGTGAGCGGCCATACGCAGACACGGATCTTTGTCGGGCCGAAATATATCAGCGTTTTGAAGAGCATTCACGCAGCCAATCCGAAGCTCACGCTGGAGCCGTTGCTGAACTTCGGATTCTGGGGCGCGATAGCGAAGTACCTCTTCCTGACGCTCCAGTTCATCCACTCGCACATCTCGCCGAACTGGGGTTGGGCAATCGTAATCCTTACGGTGCTGATTAACCTGCTGCTGCTGCCGTTCCGCATCATGACGATGAAGAACAGCCTGAAGATGCAGCGGATTCAGCCGCAGGTCGAGGCCGTGAAGAAGAAGTACGAGAAGCTCAAGATTACCGATCCCAAGCGCAGCGAGTTGAACATCGAGATCTCGAAGCTCTATAAGGACAACAACGTCAACATGTTCGGCGGATGTCTTCCGACGCTTGTGACGCTGCCTCCGTTGTGGGCGTTCTTCACCATGCTGCCCCGCGTGGTCGAGCTGCGCCACGCGCACTGGCTGTGGGTCTCGGACCTTCAGGCCCCCGATCCGTACTATATTCTGCCCATTTTGATGGTGTTGAGCTCCTTCCTGTTGCAGTTCTTCACGCCTTCGCCGGGTGTGGACCAGCAGCAGCAGCGGATGATGGCGTTTATGACGCCCGCCATTACGGGCTACTTCGTGCTGACCTACGGCGCGGGCCTTGGTCTCTACTGGGCGGTGGGCAACCTGATTAATATCGCTTCGCAATCTGTGATGAACCGCACCTCGCTGGGCCAGGAGATGCGGGAGATCGCGGCCAAGCGCGCCCGCCGCAAAGCCGGCGCCGGGGCGACGATCCAGGGCAAGCGTTGAGGGGAATGTTAGAGCAAGTGGAATAAATTGTGAAACTTCCCCGTTTCGCTCCCCATCTGTATCCTGTAGGTGCGCCGGGCTTGGTGCACTTGTACGACGGCCGAGACGATGAGTTTTAACGAAGACCGAGCATGAGCCAGAAGAACGATCCGGGTTCCGCACCACAGAAGATTGCCGACTTCCTCCAGATCCTCGTTCGCAAGGGTGGTCTGGACATCGACTCCGAGGTACTTACCGGTGACGGTCAAGGACAACAGGACGCTGGCTCCCCTGCCGGTGGGGCCGTCGCTCTGCCAAATATATGGGTCAACCTCAGCGGTCCCGACACCGCGCTGCTGCTGGCCTACAACGGCGAGCTGCTCAACGCGATTGAACATATTGCGGCGAAGATTCTGCGGCTGGAGCCGGAGGAGCACGACCGCATCTGTTTCGACGCCAACGGCTTCAAGGCGAAGCGGGACCGCGAGCTCCGGGCCACGGCCGAGGCGGCGATCCAGAAGGTTCGCGCCACGGGGCGGCCTTTTGCGTTTCCGCCCATGAGCTCGCGGGAGCGCCGGATGCTGCACCTGATCCTGGCGGGCTCTGGTCTGCCAACGGCCTCGTCGGGCGATGGTCCCCGCCGCTTCGTGGTCCTCTACCCCGAGGGGCAGGAGCCTGCTCCGCAGCCCACGCACACTCCGGACAGAGAACAGGCGATCCGTAAACGTTTCCGTCCGCGCTAGGCTTACACTCAGGTTTTGCGTCAGATTTTAAGCTAGACGAGCTTCATCTTCTCCCAGCCCTCAGCGAGGCCGGGGCGGATGCCCGTGTCCAGCTTGATGGCGGCGCGGCCATCAAGATATTTGTGCCACTCCGCGGACTCGGCCACGCGCTTGATCATCTGGTTTCGCTGGAGCAGCATGGCCGCGAGGTGTTTGCGCACGACGTGGCGAGCCGCGAGTCTGCCCAGCGCTCCCCACGGAACGGCGAAGTGGATCTCGTCGCGCATCCTGGTTCCGTCGTCCATCGGGGCAAAGTGGTGGTCGTGCTCGAAGTGCGCGAAGACGCCCTCGACCATGATGTCGCGGAAGTGGCTGTAGGGTCTCCAGGCATCGATGCGGCTGCGATGGCGCAGGGTGAGCCCGAAGTGGCGGCCCTGCCAGGTGACACTTTCGCCCTCGCCGATCAGCCCGGTCGTGACGCCTGCCACCGCCTTCTCCCGGGAGCCTGCGGCGGAGGCGATGTGGAGGTCGATGCTGGTCGCCAGCTTGAAACATCGCTCCATTGGAGCGTCGATCCACGTTGTCTGTAGAATCGTTTCTCTCTTCATGACGCACCCTTCATCCCATGAGATGCATCTGCGGCCTGCCCGCGGCTGTCTTTCTGCTTAGACGTTTGTAATCTTATTGACGTTACTGTCAGGACTTACGAAGAGGTCATCTTCCTAAGGGAAGACCAGGCTTAACGACTGAAGCCGCGCTCCTTTGGAACAGGAACACGGCTTCAGTCTCATTCCTCCGGCAGTCGCGGCCGCGCCGCCGAGGAACCGCGATGGTTACAGTTGGGCGGAGCGGGTCTCCAGCAGGTCTGTACAGCGGGCAAGGAAGGCATCGAGCGCTACGGAGCCCTCGTCGCCTTTGCCGCGCGTCCGCACGCTCACCGAGCCGGTGGCGGACTCCTTATCTCCGACGATGACTACGAAGGGAACCTTCTGTAGCGTGAACTCGCGGATCTTCGCGTTCATCTTCTCGTTGCGCTCATCGAGCTCGACGCGGATGCCCGCCTCTTCGAGCTTTGCCTTCACTGTGTTGGCGTATTCAAGATGCTTCTCAGAAATAGGCACCACGCCGACCTGCACCGGCGCAAGCCACAGCGGGAACGCTCCGGCGTAGTGCTCGATGAGCACGCCGAAGAACCGCTCCACCGAGCCGAACAGGGCGCGATGCACCATCACCGGCTGGTGCAGCTCGCCGTCCTCGCCCTTGTAGGTAAGGTCGAAGCGCTGCGGCAGATTCCAGTCGAACTGCACGGTCGAGAGCTGCCACATGCGGCCCAGCACATCGACGAGCTTGATGTCGATCTTGGGGCCGTAGAAGGCGGCCTCGCCGGGGATGGTCTTGTACGGAATGCCCTTGGCGTCGAGCACCTTGGTGAGCGAGCCCACGGCTCCGTCCCACTTTTCGGCAGAGCCGATAAAGGCCTTGTCCTTCGGGTCCCAGGTCGAGAGCTCGACCTTGAACTCCGAGAAGCCGAAGGTCTTCAGGACAGACTCGGCGAAGTCGATACAGGCGGCGATCTCGCCTTCAATCTGCGACGGTGTGCAGAAGATGTGAGCGTCGTCCTGCGTAAAGCCGCGCACGCGCAGCAGGCCGTGCATGGTGCCGGAGCGCTCGTAGCGATAGACGTTGCCCAACTCCGCGTAGCGCACGGGCAGGTCGCGGTAGCTCTTCGGCGAGTTGCGATAGATAAGGATATGGCCCGGGCAGTTCATGGGCTTCAGCCGATACTCGGCGTCATCCAGCTCCATAGCGGGATACATATTCTCGCCGTAGTTCTCCTCGTGCCCGGAAATCTTCCACATCTCGCGCCGCATGATGTGCGGGGTGTAGACGAGATTGTAACCGCGTTTGATACATTCTTCACGCATCCAGTCTTCCATAGACTTGCGGATGATGCTGCCCTTCGGATGCCAGAAGATGAGGCCCGATCCGGCGACCTCCTGAATCGAGTAAAGATCAAGCTGCTTGCCGAGCACACGATGATCGCGAGCCTTGATCTCTTCCTGCCGCTTGAAGTACGCTTCGAGGTCCTTGGCGTTGAAGAACGCCGTGCCATAGATGCGCTGGAGCTGCTGGTTCTTCTCGTCGCCCAGCCAGTAGGCTCCGGCGACAGACAGCACCTTGAACGCCTTGACCCTGCCGGTCGAAGGCACGTGCGGCCCACGGCAGAAGTCGACAAAGCCGCCATTGCGATAGAGTGAAATTTCGTCGCCGGGTTTGGTGAAGCGCTCGATGAAGTGGACCTTCATGAACTCGCCCTGCTTCTC
>JAATEV010000078.1 GCA_015655585.1 Terriglobales bacterium
AGAATATCTCCCGTAATCACCACAGTCACACCCTGCAGCGTCTTCGCATCCACAAAGCCCGCGTCAAACCCCGGCAGCCGCGTCAACATCGTCCGCAGATCCAGCAGCGCCTGCGACGGATGTTCATGCATCCCATCCCCCGCATTCAGCACCGGCAACCCGGTCGTCCGCGCCAGCAAAAACGGCGCACCCGAGTTCGCATGCCGCAGAATAATGCACTCCGCCCCCAGCGCCCGCAGCGTCAGCCCCGTGTCCTTCAGGCTCTCACCCTTCTCAATCGAAGAAGACTTATCGCTCACCAGCGTAGTCGTCGCCCCCAGCGACTTCGCCGCCAGCTCAAACGACGTCCGCGTCCGCGTGCTCGACTCATAGAACAGCAGCGCAATCCGCCGCCCCGCCAGCACCCGCGACCGCTCGGCAAACTCCATCCGCTCCAGCCGGTCCGTCTCCGCCAGAATCGCCGCGACTTCAGTCACCGGCAAATCCCGCACCGTCAGCAGCGATCCCGCCGCCACCACACCATCATGCATCTCGTAAGAAAGTATCGATCCCAACGTTCAGTCCACCAACTCCACCAGCAACACCTGCTCCTGCCCGTCCACTTCGTTCAGCTTTACCTCGATAATCTCCTTCTTCGAGGTAGGCACCGTCCGCCCCACATACGTGGCCTCAATCGGCAACTCCCTATGCCCGCGGTCAATCAGCACCAGCAGCCGCACACTCTTCGGCCGCCCATAGTCGAACAACGCATCCAGCGCCGCCCGAATCGTCCTTCCCGTGTACAGAACGTCATCCATCAGGATAATGTCCCGCCCCTCCACATCGAACCCGATCTCGCCCGGCGTCACCTTAGGCCGAGGCCCGTCCGTAGAAAGATCGTCGCGATAAAAACTGATATCCAGCACCCCCGTATCCACCGGGTGCTTCTCAATCGCCGAGATCAGCGCGCCCAGCCGCTGCGCCAGCGGAACCCCGCGCCGCTTGATCCCCACCAGGCCCACATTCTTGCCGCCGCCATGCTTCTCGACGATCTCATGCGCCAGTCGAACCAGCGTCCGCTCAATCTCCGAGGCCGACATCAACCGGCCCTTCTCCCGCAGCTTAGGCATCCGAACTTCCGTAGTCTCACTCATAGCAATTGGGCTGATAATACCAGCCGCAGCATCCAAAATAAATTACTGGCGTCCATTCACCGCCCGCATTTCTATCATCCACCCTCCGGAGCAAATCCTCTCCTCCCCGAACGAAATTTCCCGATTGACATCGCCCGTCCCAAATAACTACATTGTAGTCATTATGGCGAAGCCCCTGTCCCTCGGCGAATTCGAACAGATCGTCCTCCTCGCCATCCTGCGTCTCGGAGACAACGCCTACGGCGTCGCCATCCGCTCCGAAATCACTCTCTGCACCGGCCGCCAACCCGCCCCCGGAGCCCTCTACACCACCCTCGACCGGATGCAGGAAAAAGGCATCGTGCGCTCCTGGTTCGGCGACGCCACCCCCCAGCGCGGAGGCCGCCCCAAACGCTTCTTCGCCCTCACCAAATCCGGCCACGCCGCACTCGTCAGCGCCCAGCAAGCCTACCAGAACATGCTCCGCGGACTTGACCTTCTAGGAGAACCCAATGCCTAACGCCTCCATCGCCGAATGGCTCTTACGCCGCGTAACCACCCAGGAACGAGCCGCCGCCATCACCGGCGACCTCATCGAGCAAAACACCAAAAGAGCCTCTCTCCTCTTCTGGTTCTCCGTCGCCGGAATCATGCTCTCCCTCTCCGCCCGCTGGCTTCTCGCCTTCATCATCGCGTGGCAGGTTGGGAACTGGACCTTCAGCCATTTCCTTCGTTCCTCCGGAATTCTTGGCTTTATTGAGACTGAAGGCTTCAGCCACCATCACACGGGCCATCTCTTCCTGATCTTCGTCATATCACTCGGTGTTGTCGGCAACTTTCTATGGCAGATCGGTCTATTTCTCGCAATTCGCTACGGCCTCAGAGACACTATGGCTCGCCTCACCATGATGCTGGCATTCGCCGCGATCTGCGCATTGGCTCTAGTCGGTGCGGCAGTTAGCATTACCAACTGGTGGGCAAAACCGGCAGTCTCGGCTATATGCATCTTTGCGATGCTCATTGGCGCCATCTTTTCCCTGCTCACTGCTCAACGCAGAAAAGTAACCCAAGCCCTCACCGGAACCCTGTTCGTCACAGCACTGGCAGTGCCGGTCTGCGGCTCCATGAGCGGACTTCTCATGTACTTGATCTCTAAAATCCCACAATGGGCGATCCATACGCCAAGGAGTCTTGTCTTTACCAGCGTTTTCCCCGTCTTCAACATGCTGATCTTTCTGATCGAGATAAGCGTCTGCACAACAATGCACGATCGCACGTCCCCAAAAGACACCGTAGAAATCTAACCTCTTTTTCAACACAAAGCTGAGCCGTTGTTCCTGCCATTGCTTTTGTTCTTGCACTTGCAGTTGCTTTCACTCAACCAGCCACCCAAACTCGTCATTTCGACCGAAGCGACTCACAGCTTCATCGTGAGTCGCGAAGCGGAGAAACCCGCTTCTCTACCAATGACCTTCCCAAACCCATAAGCACTTGCTTTTGCTGTTGCAGTTGTCCGTTTTTGTCTGTCATTCCCAAAGGGAATCTGCGTTTGTAGTTGCTGTTGCTTGTTCTTGCCTTTGCCCTTGCTTTTGAGATAGAGCCCGACTTCAGCCCGGCTAATAAAACCCGTCGCGAAAGCGACACACCTCTCTGCCGAAGGCAGGAGTGAAGCGCAGCGAAACGACTAAATATCGCCTTCTCTTCCCCGCCAGAAACATCTACAGGAAGCCAATAACTAAGCCGAAACCTTCCGCCGAGTCCGCAGCATCCCGCCCACCGCGCCCGCAATCGTAGAGATCACCAGCAAAAACGCCCCCACCATAGCAAACCCGGCGATCATCATCCCCGCCCTAGCCTCCGGCGAGTACAGAAACGTCTTCAGCTCCGGAGGCTGCGGAGCAGCAGCCGAAGCCTTATCGATCTGCGCGTGGATCATCTGCGTCAGCTCCGCATCGAACCCCGCCATATCGTGCAGCACAAACCGCGACACCAGCCCGCCCGCCGCGCCAGCCACCGCCAGGCTGCTCACCAGCATCAGCCCCGCGACCACCCCAATCCTCGCCCCCACGCCCGCATCCATCCACGCCAGCGGACGCTGCCTCTGGTAGAGCGCCAGCGTAATCATCGACGCGCTCACCGTCCAAAGCCAGCTCACCAGCGACACCGCAGCCACCCGAGCCGACACCAGGCTCAACACCGCAGCCACCGCAGCCACCAGCAGCGCCGACTGGATCGCCGCCTTCCACTCCACCTGCCGCGGATTCGGAGGTGGCACCGTTCCCGTCGTATCGTTCTCTGCGCCGTCCGACTGCTGTTCATACTCCGGTAAACGAAGCTGCGGCGCGCCGCAATGCGGGCAAAAGGGAGACGCATCCACCCCGCCCGGAAGCTCTCCACCGCATCGGTGACAAAATTCGTGCATACCCTATTGAAGCTACCCCACCCCGCCCACCACAGCAAGCGCACCGCGCCCCGCCACAAAGCCACCCACACAAAACCACACACCAACCACCAGAAACCATCCACGAACCGTCAAAAATCCCCGAAAAATCCCATCCCTCCACAAACAAAATTAAATTTACAAATCAGCCAGCCTTCACCCCGCATCCAATCCACCGTGAACGAGCCAACGAACCACCTCTTCTCCCCCCTCAAGCTTCGCAGCCTCACCCTCTCCAACCGCATCGCCGTCTCCCCCATGTGCGAGTACTCCAGCCAGGACGGCTTCGCCTCCGACTGGCACTTCGTCCACCTCGGCAGCCGAGCCATCGGCGGCGCCGCCCTCGTCCTCACCGAAGCCATCGCCGTAAGCCCGGAGGGCCGTATCACCCCCGGCGATCTCGGCATCTGGAAGGACGAGCACATCCCCGGACTCCAGCGCATCACCAGCTTCCTCCACCAGCACGGCTCCTACGCCGGAACCCAGATCGCCCATGCCGGGCGCAAAGCCAGCATGGCCACCCCATGGGAGAAGACCCGCGCCATTCCTGCCTCCGAAGGTGGTTGGCAACCCGTAGCCCCCTCCGCCATTCCCTTCGACGAGCCCTACGCTACCCCCACCGAACTAGACCGCGCCGGCCTCGACAAGATCCTCGCCGACTTCACCGCCGCCACCCACCGCACCCTCGCCGCCGACTTCGATCTCGTCGAAATCCACGCCGCCCACGGCTATCTCCTCCACGAGTTCCTCTCGCCCCTCTCCAACCACCGCACCGACGAGTACGGCGGCTCCTTCGAGAACCGTGTCCGCTTCCCCCTCGAAGTCATCCGCGCCGTCCGCGCCGCCTGGCCCCAGCACCTTCCCCTCATCGTCCGCATCTCCGCCACCGACTGGGCCTCCGAATCCCTCGGCCCCGCCTGGGACCTCCCCCAGTCCGTGGCCTTCGCCAAGCTCATGAAGCAGGAGGGAGTCGATCTAGTCGACGTCTCTACCGGAGCCAACCACCCCGCCCAGCAGATTCCCGTCGGCCCCGGCTACCAGGTCCACCACGCCGAGACCATCCGCCGCGAGGCCAACATCTCCACCGGAGCCGTCGGCATGATCACCCAGCCCGCGCAGGCCGACCAGATCGTCCGCTCAGGCCAGGCCGACCTCGTCCTCCTCGCCCGCGAGCTTCTCCGCGATCCCTACTGGCCCCTCCGCGCCGCCGAAACCCTCCGCCAGCCCATCACCTGGCCCGTCCAGTACGCCCGCGCCGCCAGCGGCCGCACCGAGCCCCGCCAGCCCGTCTCCACCCCCACCGCCTGATTTCCTTTGTCGGAAAACCCCATCGTGTGGCCTATACTGTTCGCAAGCGGGACGATAGGCCACACCTCGGAGCTACCGGCATGGCGCAGCACCAGCCAATCCGCAAACCCACTCCCCCATCCGGATCGGAGATTCCGGATAAGCTCTACTTCCGCATCGGTGAAGTAGCTAAACTCTGCGACGTCCCCACCTACGTTCTTCGTTTCTGGGAGAGCGAGTTCCCCCAGCTCAAGCCCCACAAAGGCGGCACCGGTCAGCGCCTTTATCGCCGCCGCGACGTAGAAATGGCCCTCCGCGTCAAATCCCTCCTCTACGACGAGGGTTACACCATCCCCGGAGCCCGCCAGCTCCTCAAATCCGAGCAAAAGCACCAAGAGCCCCAGCTCGACCTCGGCATCGCTCCTCCAGCCGCCGACTCCAACGTCCGCAAGCTTCAGAAACTCCAAAAAGATCTCCGCGATCTCCACGACCTTCTTTCCAAACCAGCCACCCGCAGCGCGGCCGTGCATCCCATCCGTTCTCCGCGCCCAACTACAACCACGCGCAAACCCCAGAAGCTCTTCGATCTCCTCCCCAACCTGGGCGACATCGACAGTCAGGAATCATGACCTCCCCAAATCAATCCCGACACAGCTCCCGCTCCTCGCACAGCGAGACTCCCTTCAACGGAGTCCCCTTCGCCCGTGGTGTCCCTGTCCGCTGCAGGCACTGCTCCGGCCAAACCTTTCGCCGCTCCACCTTCCGATCCTCCGATCTCCCGGGAATCTTCCTTCTCCGCTATCCCGTCCGTTGCACCCACTGTGGCCTGCGCCAGATGGTCAGCTTCACCGTGGCCGCCATCTCCGCTCCTTCTCACCACAAGACGCATCGTTCCCTCTCCACCTCCACCCATTGGAGCCAGATTCCACCCCAAGCCGGCTCCCAACCGCCCCAAAGCGACAACTAACCGCCCGTCCGCTATAGGGCGATCCATCCCGCATGGATCGCCCATAGCGACAACCCCGCCACCACCACCCACAGCGCAATTCCCTGCGCCAGCGGCCTTACGCCAACCTCCTTCAGCGTGTTCCGCGTGATCCCCGTCCCAATCAGAAACAGCACCACCGTCAACGCCGCCCGCCCCAGCCGGTTCAGCATCTGAAACACCGCCACCGACCCCGGCACATACCGCGGCACAAAGCTCGCCATCACCGCCGCCACGCAGAAGTAAAGAATGAACCACGGCCAATGCACCTTCGCCCTGCTCTTCGTCACCATTGCCGTGCCAATCGCCAGCGGCACAATCCACAACGCCCGCGCCAGCTTTACCGTCGTCCCCACCGCCAGCGCCACCGGCCCATATTTCTGCCCCGCGCCCACCACCGAGCTCGTATCGTGAATCGCCAGCGCCGACCAAAGCCCAAACTGCGTCTGCGTCAGATGCATCCAGTGCCCCACAGCCGGAAACGCCACCAGCGCCACCGAGTTCAGCACGAACACCGTCCCCAGCGACACCCCCATCTCCTCCTCGTTAGCCATCAGCACCGGCCCCATCGCGGCAATCGCGCTGCCCCCACAAACCGCCGTACCGAAGCTGATCAGCAGCGACTGCCTCTTCCCCACCTTCAGCAGCCTGCCCAGCCCCACCCCCAGCGCCAGCGCAAACGTAATACTGATCGCCGTATACAGAAATCCCGAAGCCCCCGCACGAACCACCTCTCCCAGGTTCATCCCGAACCCCAGGCAAACCACCGCCGCCTGCAACAAAAACCGCGAAAAATTCCGCGACTCCGCATGAAACTCATGCACCGTACAAAGCCCGAACGCCAGCCCCAGAGCCAGCGCCAGCGGCGGCCCAATCAACCCGCTCGCCGCAACGATCACTCCGACATAGAAGAGGTTCCGTATCATCATGACCATAAGCATGGGCTCCCCCATCCTCACAGTCGAGACGGACTTTTGAATCGCCGATAAGTTCTACTTATCGCCCTCATTCGCAGAACCAGCCGCCACCACACCCGCCGCAAACCGCTGAAAACTCGCAGCCGCCGCCGTCAATTCCCCGCCAGCCAGCCTCGCGAAGCTGAACTCCCTCACCACCTCCAGCCCCGCCACCCGAACCACTTTCACCGCTCCCAGCCGCAGCGACTTGCCCAGCGCCCACCGCGACACGAACCCCACCCCCAGCTCCGCCTCCACGCCCGAAAGAATCGCCTCCGTCGAATCCAGCTCCATCGCCACCTGTAGCAACCGCAGCGATATCCCCGCCTTCCTCAGCGCCCGCTCCACCACCCGCCGCGACCCCGACCCTCTCTCCCGCATCAACAGCGGCACCTTCGTCAGCTCCTCCGGAGTAATCCACCTCCCGCGCCGCGCCGCCCAGGCATGGTTCGGACTCACCACCAGCACCATCTCGTCCTTCACCATCCGCTCCGTCTTCACCTCGCGCCGCATCGCCGGGCCTTCAATAATCCCCAGCGCCACCTTCTCCTCCGCCACCGCCTCCACAATCTCTTCCGTGTTCCCGCTCACCATCGAGAGCTTCACCTGCGGATACTGCCGCAGAAACGCCCCCAGAATCCTCGGCAGCAAATATTGCGCCACCGTAGTCGAAGCCCCCAGCCGCAGTTCGCCCGTCACTCCATCGTTCAACGCGGCCAGAGCCTTCTGCGCCTCCGTCATCACCGTCGCCGCCCGCTCCGCATACCCCAGCAACACCCGCCCCGCCTCGGTCAAAGCGATCTGCGTCCCGTGCCCTTCGCCCCCGGCCCGGTCGAACAGCCTCGCCCCAGCCTCTTCCTCCAGCGCCCGAACCTGCTGGCTCACCGCAGGCTGGCTAAGATGCAGCACCTCCGCCGCCTTGCGAAAGCTCATCTCCGCCGCTACCGTCCGAAACACCTTCAGCCGAAAATTCTCCAACGCGCCTCCCCTCCCCAGCGAACCAGCCCCGCCATCCCATCAGCATAAAGCCACCCGATACAATCGACTCATCACCGTGGCCTCAAACGAAGATACCAACCCGCCCCTCAACTCCCTCCAGGCCGCCCCATCTCCACTGCAACGCCTCACGGCATTCCTGCGGCCATCCAGCTCGCACAGCGCCTTCTCCGCCACTCTCCTCCTGATGTTCTCCTCGATCCTCTCAGGACTTCTCGCCCTCGTCCGCACCACCTACGTCGCACGCGTCTTCGGAGCCACCCACACCACCGACGCCTACAACGCCGCCTTTACCCTGCCCGACATGATCGCCTACTTCCTCGTCGGCGGAGTCGCCTCCATCACCCTCGTCAGCATCCTCAACCGCCACCGCGAAGTCGGGGACGAAGAGGGGGCCGACCGCGCTCTCTCCGTCGTCCTTATCTCCATGGTCATCGTCCTCGGCTCAGTCCTCATCCTCGCCGGAATCTTTACGCCTCTCTACACACGCGCCATCTTCGACAAGTTCGACCCCGAAACCTCCGCGCTCTGCACCCACCTCACCCGCATCCTCCTGGCCGGCCAGCTCTTCTTCTTCGCCGGAGGAGCGTTCGGCTCCCGTCTCCTCGTCCGCAAGATCTTCCTCTACCAGGCCGCCACCCCCATCATTTACAACCTCGGCATCATCCTCGGCGGCGTATTTCTCCACAACAGCATCGGCATCGATTCTCTCGCCATCGGAGCCGTCTCCGGGGCCTTCGTCGGCTCGTTCCTCATCAACGCCATCGGGGCCTTCCGCACCGGAATGCGCTTCTACCCCATTCTCAATCTGCGGCATCCCGCCTTCGTCGAGTGGCTCCGCCTCTCGCTTCCCCTCATGATCGGCGTCTCCCTCGCCATGGCCGACAAGTGGATTCTCAGCCACTACGCCGCCGGAACCGAAGGAGCCATCACCCTCCTCACCAACGCCAAATCCCTCTTCAACGCGCCTCTCAGCGTCATCGGCGCAGCCGCAGGAGCAGCCTCCCTGCCCTTCTTCTCCTCGCTCTACGCGCAGTCCCGCCTCGCCGACTTCAACGCCGCCGTCAACCGCGCAATCTCCCGCCTCATCGCCGTGTCCCTGCTCATCACCGCCTGGATGGTCGCCCTCGCCGTGCCCATCGTCACCGCAGTCCTCCGCGGCCGCGCTTACACCCACGCCGACTCCATCGCCACCGCCCAATATTTCGCTCTCTTCGCGTTCTCGCTCGCCCTCTGGTCCGCCCAGGGAATCTACGCCCGGGCCTTCTACGCAGCGCGCAATACCATCGTTCCAGCCGTCTCCGGAACCATAGTCACCTGCATATCCATCCCCATCTACGCCCTTCTCTTCCACAAATTCGGAGTGGTCGGCCTCGCCGTAGCCTCGGACCTCGGCATCCTGGCCCACACCGTGGCCCTCGCCGTTCTCCTCCACCGAGACCGACTGGTAAGCCTCGCATCCCTGGACTTCCCCGAACTGGCAAAAGCCGCGGTCGCAGCCGCAATAAGCTACGCCGGAACCGCCACCGCCACCCACCTTTTTCCCACGCCCACCAGCCGCACCGGCGACGTACTCCTGCTGGCCATCGGAAGCCTCTTCTGGCTAGCCCTATGCGCGATCACCCTCGTCGCCACCGGCTCCAAACTCCCCCGCCAGGTCCTCCGCCGCGCCTGAGAAAACACCAAAAAGCCGTTGAGGAGACGTCTCCTCAACGGCTAAAAATATTTTTAGGAACGAGACGCTACTTAGCGTCCTCCCACTCCTCATTCCAGGCCGTCTGGATCGCCTCCAGAATCCCTTCTGTCGACTTAGCCGGATCACCCACAAACCCCGGCAACTCAATCACATACCGATGCAAGTCCGTAAACCGCACCGAATACGGCTCAACCTCCGGAAACTTCTCCTGCAACAAAATCCCGATCTCCAGCGAATCGGTCCAATCAATCTCACGCGCCATCACTCTCTCCTGAAATCACAATCTCATCAAAAAATAATCGACGAAGCCTAAGCTCCCGGCCCATGCGCAGGCTTGCCTTCCTGCACATAGTTCCGGTTCCACTTCGGAATCTCCACCACATACGTCCCCGGCTTTTCGATCACTGCCTGGCATCCCAGCCGCGAGTTCAGCTCCACACCCGCCGCCGTCTCCATCCGGTCCAACTCCTTTTCTTCCGGTTCGCTGATCCCCGCCGCACCTTCGCGCACGTGAAGATGGCACGTCGTGCACGCACAAACCCCGCCACACGCATGATCCAGAAAGATCCCGAAGTTCTCCGCCACATCCAGAAACGACATCGGCTCGCCATGCCCGTCATATGGCAGCGTATCGAACGCAAACTCCACCGTCCTGCCCTCAGGCAAAAACGTCACCCGAACCATTCCCTCGCCCGCAGGCTTCGACAAATCCACAACTTCGCTCATCTTCGTATCGCTCATAAAAAATTAATCTTCCGTCGACTCTCCGGCCGTAGCCTCTTCCTTTACCGATTCTTCAATCTCTTCTGCATCCACCTGCGAGCTCGTCACCTCAGCCTTCGCAAACGGATGCGGAGCCGTCGGCCCCTCTCCCATACTCTCACCCGCGGCCTGCATCGTCTTGCCCTGCACCGCTCCGGCGACAGCGTTATCCATCATCAGTTCCGCCAGCCTGCGTGTAGCCTTGTCCAGACGTTCGATCCCTCCCCGAATCTCCCGGTAATTCCCGCTCTGTATCGTGGGCTTCAGCGACGACTTGGCCTCTTCAATCTCACCGATCTCCGCCGCCGAGAGCATCCCCCAGGCCTCATGCTTCCTGCCCTTCTCCACCGCACGCAGAATCGTCTCCGCCTCGTTCTTCGCCTCGATCCTCTGACGAGCCTCGATGTCCTCTTCCGCGTTATCGAACGAGTCCAGAATCATCGTCTCGACCTGCTCATCCGTGAGCCCATACGTCGGCTTCACCTCGACTTCGGCTTCCTTACCGCTCCTCTGCTCCCGCGCCGACACATGCAGAATCCCGTTCGCATCGATCAGGAACTTCACCTCGATCCGCGGCAGCCCCGCCACCATCGGCGGAATCCCCTTCAGGTCAAACCGAGCCAGCGAACGGCAGTCCTTCGCCATCTCCCGCTCGCCCTGCACCACATGGATCGCCACATTCGTCTGCCCATCCACGCCCGTCGTAAAGTGCTCCGTCGCGCTCGCCGGAATCGTCGAGTTCCGCTGAATGATCTTCGCCACCACACCACCCAGCGCCTCAATCCCCAGCGAAAGCGGCGTAACGTCCAGCAGCAATAAATCCGCCGTAGCCGCCGACCCACCAGCCAGAATCTGCGCCTGCACCGCCGCCCCCAGCGCCACCACCTCATCCGGATTCAGCTCCGTATGCGGCTTCTTCCCTCTCGCCTTCAGTTCGAATAAATCATCCACCAGCGCCCGAACCGCCGGAATCCGCGTCGATCCGCCCACCAGCACCACTTCATCAATCTGCGACGCCGCCAGCCCCGCGTCCTTCAGCGCCTGCCTGCAAGGCCCCGCCGTCCGCGCAATTACATCCGCAATCAGCC
>JAATEV010000117.1 GCA_015655585.1 Terriglobales bacterium
GGATAGCCGAGCCAGCCGAAGATGTCGATGTTGTCCCAACCCTCTTTGTTATCACCGCGGGGTGGGTAATAGTTGATGCGAACTTTGTGGTAGATGTCTTTGTAGAGGTCGGGGTGGAGTTCGGGCTGGAAGATGTGCTCGAGAACGCCGAGCTTGGAGACTTCCTTGGTCTTGAAGGACTCGGGGTCGTCGAGGACCTCGCCGTCGCGGTTGCCGAGGATGTTGGTGGAGTACCAGCCGGAGACGCCGAGCATGCGGGTCTTGAACATGGGCGCGAGGACGCTCTTGACCATGGTCTGGCCGGTCTTGAAGTCCTTGCCGGCGATGGGTGCGCCGACCTTGCGGGAGAGCTCGTTGAGGGCGGGAATATCGACCGTGAGGTTGGGCGCGCCGTTGATGAAGGGGATGCCTTCCTTGAGCGCGGCCCAGGCGTAGAGCATGGAGGGCGCGATGCCGGGGTCGTCGTCGACGAGGCCTTTTTCAAAGGCGGCAAGGGACTGGAGGACGGCCGTCTGATCGAGGAAGATCTCGGTCGAGCCGGTCCAGATCATGACCTGGCGGTCGGTTTTGGTTTTGAACTCGGCGATGTCGTTGCGGATCTGGTTGGCGAGATCGCACTTGTTCTTGCCGACCTTGACTTTCTTACCTTCGAGACGCTTGACGTAGTGCTGGTCGAAGGCGGCGGGCATGGGTTCGATGGTTTCGAGGAAGGGACGAATCTCCTGAAGCTGCTCGTTATCGAGGACCTGCGCGGTCTTGGCGGCGTCGTAGAGGTTGCCGCCGAAGATGTCCCAGCCGGTGAAGACGAGATCGTCGAGGGAGGCGAGGGGGACGAAGTCCTTGATGAGGGGGCTGCGTCCGTCGGTGCGCTTGCCAAGGCGAATGGTGCCCATCTGGGAGGTGGAGCCGATGGGCTTTGCGAGACCGCGGCGGATGGCTTCTACGCCTGCGATGAGTGTGGTGGCGACGGCTCCCATGCCGGGAATCATGACGCCTAGCTTTCCTGTGGCGGGCTTGATGCTGGCCGCTCCCTGAGTGGCGGCTTCGGGTGTAGACATTTCTAGCGTTTACCCTTCTATGCTGCGATATTCCGTTGTTGCGGACAGTTAAGTATCGCTCACCTTAAAGGGCAGGTGCAAATATGGGCGATTTCCGCTCGTGCGATTTTCGCTCAGGCCTGGCCGGGTTCGGTGCGGATGCGGTTTTTCCAGTGGGAGGTTACGAACCAGATGGCGGCGGCTATGATGAGGACTTCTACGCCTAGATGGAAGCGGTGGAAGATCTCTTTGAAGCGGGGGTTGGTGTTCCAGCTTGCGCCCAGCTTCATGCCTACCCAGGCGAGGACGTAGCACCAGGGCCAGGAGCCGATGAAGGTGTAGATGTGGAAGCGGAGCTGGTTCATCTTGGCCACGCCTGCGGGGAAGGCGATGAAGGTGCGGATGATGGGAAGCATTCGGCCGATGAGGACGGCGATGGAGCCGAAGCGGGCGAAGAAGTGATCGACACGGTCGAGGTCGTGGCGGCTGAGGAGGAGATAGCTGCCGTAGCGCTCGACCATGGGACGGCCGCCGCGGGCTCCGACCCAGTAGGCGGGGATGGAGCCGATATTCGAGGCTAATGACGCCGCGGTGGCGAGGAGGATGAGGTCGAGCTTGGTGTGGGCGAGGGCGAATCCGGCGAGAGGCATGATGACCTCGGACGGAATGGGGATGCAGGCCGACTGGATGGCCATGAGGAGGATGACGGCCGGGTATCCGCCGGCGGTGATGGCTGCGATGAGGAGGGAGAGGATTTTCTCGGACATGCAGGTGCAGTATAGCGGGTGATGGATTGAGGGATGATGAGCTAGCATGGAAGAGTTGAGGAGATTTCCATGTCTGAGAGTGTCACCGCCCCGGTTTCGTCTGCTGCTTCTAGTGCTTCTGTAACTGCTTCGGCTTCGGCTGGACGCCCGGCTTCCGGCTATGGCGCGGGTGCGCATGATCCTTCGAAGCCGCCGGTGAAGCGGCAGATTGTCTGCTTCAGCTTTTATAAGGTGATGCCGGAGTGGAGGCGACTCCCTGCTGACGAAAAAGCCGCGCATAAGGCAGCGTTTGCGGCGGTTCTGGAGAAGTGGAACAAGCCGGGTGAGTTTCTTTCGCTGACTTACTCGACGGTGGGGACGCGCGGCGATGTGGATATGTGCGTGTGGTCGATTGGGTATGGAGTGGATGAGCTGAACGAGATGCGGAGCGAGCTGATGGGTACTCCGCTGGGCGGGTATCTGACTACTCCGCATAATTTTCTGGCGATGACGAAGCGCTCGCAGTACCAGATCGACCGGCCGGATGAGAGCGAGAGCGAAGGACGCGGGGCGATTCGTCCGGGCGGGCAGAAGTACATCTTCATCTATCCGTTCTGGAAGACGAGGCCGTGGTACCTGCTGCCGATGGAGGAGCGGAGGCGGCTGATGGATGAGCATATCCGCGTGGGGCTGGCTTATCCGCGGGTGAAGCTGAATACTACTTACTCGTTCGGGATCGACGACCAGGAGTTCGTGGTGGCGTTTGAGACGAACTTCCCGGAGGACTTTCTGGACCTGGTGCAGCAGCTTCGCGAGACCGAGGCAAGTATGTATACGCTGAAGGACTTTCCGATCTTCAGTTGCGTGCGGGTTCCGGCGGAAGAGATGCTGAACCGGCTGGGATAACGGCGCTCGACCACGGACTCCTGGGATGAAGATCGCTAAAAGAACGGTGAAGCCGACTGATCCGGCGCGGGTGGCAGCGATTCTGGCGGAGCTGCGGAAGGCTTACCCGGATGTGGTGTGCGCGCTGATCCATAAGAACGCGTGGGAGCTTACGGTGGCCACGATCCTTTCGGCGCAGTGTACGGATGTGCGGGTGAACCTCGTGACTCCGGCGCTGTTCAAGGCGTTTCCTACGCCGAAGGCGATGGCTGCCGCTTCCCTGCCGGAGTTGGAGGAGCTGGTTCGAACTACCGGGTTCTTTCGGGCCAAGGCTAAGAACATCAAGGGCGCGGCTCGGGTGGTGACGGAGGAGTTCGGGGGGAAGGTTCCGCAGACGATGGAGGAGATGCTGCGGTTGCCGGGGGTGGCGAGGAAGACGGCGAATGTGGTGTTGGGGTCCTGGTACGGGATCGCGGTGGGCGTGGTGGTGGATACGCATGTGATGCGGCTCTCGCGGCGGCTGGAGCTTACGAAGAATACGGCTCCGGTGAAGGTGGAGAAGGATTTGATGAAGATTCTGCCGCCGGATAGATGGATCGCGTTTTCGCATGAGCTGATTCATCATGGGCGGCAGGTTTGTGTGGCGAGGAAGCCTCGGTGTGTGGATTGTTCTTTGGAGAGGCTTTGTAACTCGGGGGATAAGACGTGGAGCTCGGCTTAGGGCTTAGGAAAGACAACAGCAAAAGCAAGAACAACTACAAACGCAGATCCCTTCGGGAATGACAAACCCAAAAAACGAACAACAGCAACGGCAACAGCGGGGCCGTGGTTTGTGATTGCGAGTGGAGCGGTTCAGGCTCCTGAGTTGAAGTGGTCTATGAGGGATTGGATCAGGGATGGGATGGTGGGTTCTTTGGCTTCTATGGTGGGGGTGTGGCCGAGGTCGCGGAGGGTTTGGGTGGTGATGGGGCCTATGGAGGCTAAGGCTGTGGTGGGAGGCAGGGTCAGGTTGGCGGCTTCGAGCAGAGCGGCTAGATTACGGGCGGTGGAGGCGCTGGTGAAGGTGATGGCATCGGGATGGCTGGCGGGGTCGCGGAAGAGGGACTGTAGCTCGGGAATGGAGTTGGGGGGGATTTGGTTGCGGTAGGCTTCTATGATCGTGACGTTGGCTCCGGCTTTGCGGAGGGTCTCGGGCAGGTGGTCGCGGGCTTCGGCGGCTCGGGGGAAGAGAATGTTGGCGTTGGGGGCGTGGGGGAGCAGGGCTTCGGCTAAGGACTCGGCTATGTATTTTGGAGGGATAAGGTCTACGGTCAGGCCGAGGGATTCTGCGGCCCGGGCGGTGGCTGGGCCTATGGCGGCTATGCGGGGGAAGTTTTGTGACCTGGGGGGAGAAGACGGTTCGCTTTCGCGAATGCCCACCATACCACCCCGCCAGCTTTGCTGGTGGGGACCCCGGTTTTGTTCCCCGCTGAATTGTTGGTTGGCTTGTTGGAGGCTCAGGCGCTGGTGGAAGGCTTCTACTGCGTTGATGCTGGTGAAGAGGAGCCAGTTGTAGGTTTGGAGGCGGGTTAGGGCGGCGTCCAGGGGGGCGTAGGTCTCGGGGGGGACGATCTCGATGGTGGGGATGGAGATGGGGATGGCTCCGAGAGCTTCGAGCTGCTCGGCCAGGGCGGAGGCTTGCTTGCGGGTTCGGGTGATGAGGATGCGTCTTTGGGTGAGTGGTTGCACTGTGGTGATTTTATGCGGATTTTGGAGGTGAGAGCGGCCGGGAAGGGTTTGGGGATGGGAAGAGAAAGCGGTTCACGCTTTGCGCGAATGCCCATCTTAGCGACGATAAGGCCGTCGCGAAGATGGGGCACCCAGTCTTACCTAGCTTTGTGGTAGATGCGCCCGATTTTGTGACTGATTGAAGGCAGACAATGCTAACTGAAACGGCAGCGACGACGGTTTATTCGTTGGGGAGAAGCTGAGTGGTCAGGAGGTCGAGGGCTCCTCGGGATTTTAAGTCTTCGGCTAGTTGGAGGCCGAAGTCTATGGGGTTGATCTCGGTGGCGTTTAGCTCGACCTGGACTACGGTTTCGCCGTCGGGGGCTACTACCTGTCCTATGATCTGCCATTGCCTGGCGTGTTGGCGGCAGTGGACGCCGATGGGGAGCTGGCAGCCGCCGCCGAGGGCGTCGAGGGTGGTCCGCTCGGCTTCGATGGCGAAGCGGGTGGGGCGGTGGTCGAGGAAGGCGAGGGCGTTGCGGATGGCGTCGTCGCGGGCCTCGTCGGTGGGGTGGGCTATGCTGCGGGTCTCGATGGCGAGGGCCCCCTGGCCGGGGGCGGGACAGAGCTCGGAGGGGGAGAAGCGCTGGTGGACGGACTCGGTGCGGCCCAGGCGGTCAAGACCGGCGGCGGCGAGAACGAGGGCGTCGCATTGGCCTTCTTCGAGCTTGCGGAGACGGGTGTCGATGTTGCCGCGGGTCTCGACGAAGGTGACGTCGGGGCGTAGGGCTAGGATTTGGGCTCGGCGGCGGGGGCTGGTGGTGCCGATACGGCCTCCGGTGGGGAGGGTGTGGAGCGCCCAGTAGGGCTCACAGACCCAGACATCGCGGGCGTCGGCTCTTTGCGGGATGGCGGTCAGGGAGAACTGCGGGGCTAGCTGGGTGGGCAGATCTTTTAGCGAGTGGACCGCGAGGTCGATGCGGCCGGAGGCGAGAGCTTCCTCGATTTCTTTGGTGAAGAGGCCTTTGCCGTCGAGATCGGGCGGGGGGACGAAGCCGGGCTGCTGCATCCGGTCGCCGGTGGTGCGGATGACTTCGATCTCTGCGGGGTGGCCAGCTTCGCGGAGGGCGGCGAGGATGTGGTTGGCTTGCCAGAGAGCGAGCTGGGAGCCTCGCGTGCCGATGCGGATGGGAGTTTGGATGGTGGGCTCGGTGCTCATGGTCTTATACAGGATACGACGACGTCCTGCCGGACGGGCCCGCTACGCGCGGGGCGGCCACTTCGTGGCGTGTGTTGGGCTTCGCGTTGGCCTCCCGTTGGTCGGCGGAGGGATTTTGCAGCCGAGCAACGCGAGACCCTATGGTGATGATCCTGCCCAGACCGGTATACATGTCACGAAGTGACCGCCCCGCGCGCAGCGGGCCCGTCCGGCAGGACATGATCTTTTTTTATTCTTCGGATTCTTTGCTGCGGGCGGATTCGCGGAGGGCGGTTAGCTGGGGGTGGAGGAGCTTGGCGGTGAGGCTGCGGGTCAGCGCCTCTACGGCTGCCAGTTGGTCGGGGGTGAGACCGGCGAGGCGTTTGGCGGAGCGGGCTAGCTCGGCCTCGCGGACGGCTTCGGCCTGCTGCTGGAGGGCCTTGATGGCGGGTACGGCGTCGCGGGACTGGAGGCGCTCGTGGTACTTGTCCACTTCCCTGCTGACGATGGTCTCGGCGGCCTGGGCCTCGCGGCTGCGGTCGGCCAGATTGGCGGCGGCTACCTGCTGGAGATCGTCGATGTCGTAGACGAAGCAGCCCTCGACTTCGTTCATGCGAGGGTCTACGTCGCGGGGGACGGCTATGTCGATGAAGAACATGGGGCGGTTGCGGCGGGCGTGGAGGAATTGCTGGCCGTGGGAGCGGTCGAAGATTTTTTGTGGGGCTCCGGTAGAGGTGATGACGATATCGGCGCGGGGTGCCTGGGTGTAGAGGTCCGCCAGACTGATGGCCTCGGTGTGGACGGTGGGGCCGGCGAACTCGGCGGCCAGTCGCTCGGCGCGGGCGGGGGTGCGGTTGGCCACGAGGATGGTGGAGGCTCCCTGCTGGATGAGGTGGCGGGCGGCCAGCTCGGACATCTTGCCCGCGCCTACGAGGAGGACGGTTTTGCCGGAGAGCGAGCCGAAGATCTTGCGGGCGAGATCGACCGCTACGGAAGCGATGGAGACAGAGCTGGAGCCGATCTGGGTTTCGCTGCGGACTTTTTTGGCTACGGTGAAGGTACGTTGGAGCAGGGATTCGAGATTGGACTGGACGGCCCCTACTTCGCGGGCGATGGTGTAGGACTCTTTGACCTGGCCTAAGATCTGGGGTTCGCCTACGACCATGCTGTCTAACGAGCTGGCTACGCGGAAGAGATGGCGGACGGCTTCGCGCTCGCGGAACTCGTAGAGGTGGGGCTGGATGTCGTTGGGAGGGACGGCGAAGTACTCGTGGAGGAAGCGGAGGAGACTGGCTTTGTTGGCCTCGGCGGTTGCGGGGGCTTCTTCCGGCGATTCGTCCTGAAGGGTGAGGAGCTCTACACGGTTGCAGGTGGAGAGGATGATGCCCTCGCGGATGCCGGGCTGGTGGAGGAGCGAGCGGGTGGCGTCGGCGAGTCGCTCGGTGGGGATGGCGAGGCGCTCGCGCAGCTCGACGGGCGCGGTATTGTGGTTGATGCCGAGGAGGATCAGAGTCGCCGGTTTGTTGGAGGGCGTAGAACTCATGGGGCGGTGAACCTGTGGACGGCACTGAACTGGTTCGCAGCCCAGACGGCTAGGACGACTAAGAAGGCGAAGCCGGAGAGAAAGACGGCGCGGCGTCCGCGGAGACCGGCGGAGCGGCGGATGTAGATCATGGCGACGTAGGCGATCCACATGGCGAAGGCGAGGAGGATCTTGGGGTCGCGGAAGTAAGAGGCTCCGACGGTGACCTGGGCGACGAGTGAGCCGATGAGGAGACCGGCGGTCATGCAGGGGAGGCCGAAGAGGAGGCTGCGGGTGGCGATCTGGTCGGTGGTTTCGAGCGGCGGGAGCCACGGGAGGGTGGGGTGTTTCTGCTTGAGGCGGCGTTCCTGAATGAGGTAGAAGAGCGAGGCGATGAGCGAGAGGAAGAGTGCGGCGTAGGCGGCCAGAAGGAGCAGGATGTGGAGGAGAATCCAGCGGCTGTGGAGGAGCAGCGGGAAGGGAGAGATCTCCTGACCGGGATGGAAGGCCGGGACGAGGCAGAGAAGGAAGCAGATGGGGAGTAGAAAGACTCCGAGAGAGACGGTTTTGTAGCGCCAGAAGACCAGAAGGAAGGCCAATGCGAGGAGGAGGCTCAGGAGGGTCTGGGTTTCGTGCGAGGCGATCTCGAGGACAGGAGGGAGACCGCGGTGGGCGAGGTTGAGGGTCTCGGAGAGGGAGACGAAGTGGAAGAAGACGGCAGCGATGGTGGCGGGGACAGCGACGTGCCGCCAGCGGGGACGGTCGTAGAGCGCGGCGGGCAGGACCGCCAGCGCGGCGATGCCGTAGAGAAGAACCGCGACTCTGAGCCAGAAGAGGGACATTTTTCGATGAGCCAGATGATGGGCTGGCCACAATCTTTAAGTATACCGGCTTAAAAGATATTGTCCTGCCGGACGGGCCCGCTGCGCGCGGGGCGGGCGTTGGCACGCCTTTTTAATGCTTCGCGTAGGCCTCGCGTTGCTCGGAGCCGAGCTTCGCGAGGCCCCATGCTGGTGATCCTGCCCAGACCGGTATACGCGTCACGAAGTGACTCCGGCAGGACACCCCGCAGTTACGGTATTCTGCGGTTCTGCAATGACGAATAAGACAGTAACGAATTTGGCGGGAGATACGGCGAACCTGACGCCGGTGATGCGGCAGTACTTTGCGGCTAAGGAGCAGCATCCGGACTGCCTGATGTTCTGCAGGATCGGGGATTTTTACGAGTTGTTCTACGATGACGCGATCCTGGTGGCACGGGAGCTTCAGCTTACGCTGACGGCGAGGGACAGAGAGAAGAAACAGCCGATGTGCGGGGTTCCGTACCATGCGGCGGAGATGTATCTGCAAAAGCTGCTGCGGCTGGGCTACAAGATCGCCCTATGCGAGCAGATGGAAGACCCGAAGCAGACGAAGACGATTGTGCGGCGCGAGGTGACTCGGGTGCTGACGCCGGGGACCGCGCTGGACCCTACGCTGGGGGCGGAGCAGAGTAATTATCTGGCCAGTGTTTGCGTTTCGGGGTCGGGGGCGCAGCAGGTTTGTGGGCTGGCGCTGCTGGACCTTTCTACGGGAGAGTTTCGGGCTACGGAGTTTGCTGGGGCGAACGCGTGGGCTTTGCTGATGGATGAGCTGGGTCGGGTTCGGCCGGTGGAGTTGTTGTATGGGGAGGGGTTGCTGGGTGGGGGACGGTTGCCGCTGGGGGAGAAAAGCGGTCGTGCTACGCACGATGCCCACCTTAGTCGCGATAAAACCGCGACGAAGATGGGGCACCCGGATTCTTCTGATACTTCGAATTCTTTGGTTGCGGCGGAGGTTGAAGATTCGTCGAACGCTTCGCTGGATGGGATTCGGACGAAGACGGCTTTGGAGGAGTGGGTGTTTACGGCGGAGTATGCGCTGCCGCTGGTGCGGAATCACTTCAAGGTACACTCGCTGGATGGGATGGGGCTGGGTGGGCATGAGAGCGCCGCAGTTGCTGCGGGGGCTCTGCTGCACTATATGCGGCAGACGAAGCAGGGTGGGCTGGAGCATGTGGATGGGCTGCGGTTTTATGAGCGATCCACAAGTCTGGAACTGGATGCGGTGAGCGTGAGGAATCTGGAGCTGGTGGAGCCTTTATTTTCGGGCGAATCGGCGCAGACTACTTTGTTTTATACGATGGACGCTTGTTGTACGCCTATGGGGAAGCGTTTGTTGCGGGCTTCTTTGCTGCGGCCGTTCAGCAGTCTGGAGGAGATTGAGGCCCGGCTGGAAGCGGTGGGCGAGGCGGTGGGGGACCTGCGGCGGCGTGAGGAGCTGCGGCGGTCGATGGATGAGGTGCTGGATCTGGAGCGGCTGCTGGGAAGGGTGGCGCTGGATTCGGCTGGGCCGCGCGAGGTGATGGCCCTGGCTAAGACTCTGGGGTGTTTGCCTGGGGTATTGGCGGCGGTGAGGCGCTTTGAGGCGAAGAGATGGCGGGAGCTGGGTGGAACCCATGTCCCAGAGGCGGGACATGGGGCACCCGTTGGTGTGGCGGGGATGGACCCGCTGGAAGATTTGCACGCGATGATTGTGCGGACGATTGCGGAGGAGCCTCCGGTGTCTCTGGCGGATGGCGGAGCGATTCGCGAGGGCGTGGACGCGGACCTGGATGAGCTAAGGGAGTTGAGCAGGAGCGGGCGGCAGGCGCTGGCGGCGATTGAGGAACGCGAGCGGACGCGGACGGGGATCGGATCGCTGAAGGTGCGGTTCAATTCGGTGTTTGGATACTACCTTGAGGTGACGAAGGCGAATGCGAAGTCGGTTCCGGCGGACTATGAGCGGAAACAGACGCTGGTGAATGCGGAGCGGTTCACTACGCCGGAGCTGAAGGAGTATGAGGCTAAGATTCTGACGGCGCAGGAACGGAGCGGGGAGATTGAACGGAGGATCTTTGCGGAGCTGAGGCGGCAGTTGCTGGAGGCGGCGGGACGGATTCGGGAGACGGCGCGGAAGGTGGCGGAGATCGATCTGCTGGGGTGTTTTGCACATCTTGCTGCGTTGCGCGGATGGGTGAGACCGCAGATGGAGCGGAGCGGCGTGATGGAGTTTGTGCAGGCTCGGCACCCGGTGGTGGAGCGGCGGCTGGAGGAGTCGGGCGGGGGGCGGTTTGTGCCGAACTCGACCCATATAGACGCGGATGCGGGGCCGGCGGTGCTGCTGATTACGGGGCCGAATATGGGTGGTAAGAGCACGTATCTGCGGATGGCGGCGCTGCTGGTGGTGATGGCGCAGATGGGCTCGTTCGTTCCGGCGGAGAGGATGCGGCTGGGGTTGGTGGACCGGATTTATACGCGCATTGGAGCCAGCGATAATGTGGCTCGGGGGCGGTCTACGTTCATGGTGGAGATGACGGAGACGGCGGCGATTCTGAATACGGCTACGAACCGCTCGCTGGTGCTGCTGGATGAGATGGGGCGTGGGACGGCTACTTATGACGGCTTGAGCCTGGCTTGGGCTACGGTGGAACATCTGCATGACCGGATTGGGGCGAGGACGCTGTTTGCTACGCATTATCATGAGCTGACTTTGCTGGCGGACCGGCTGGCTCGGCTGACGAATTTGCGGGTTACGGTGAAGGAGACTTCGGGGGGAATCGTGTTTCTGCATACGGTGGAGGCGGGACCGGCCAGTAAGAGCTATGGAATTGAAGTTGCCCGGCTGGCGGGGTTGCCGCAGGTGGTGATTTCTCGGGCAAGAGAAGTGCTGAAGGTCCATGAGCGGGCGGAGACGCAGCAGGTGCGGGAGGCTTCGCCTGCGGTGCAGATGCAGATGACGATGTTTACTCCGCTGTCGCAGAGGATTGTAGACCGGCTGGCGGAGGCGGATGTGGATGGATTGACTCCGCGGGAGGCTTTGAATCTGCTGGCGGAGTTGCAGAGGGAGTTGAAGGGATAGTGTCCTGCCGGACGGGCCTCCTGCGCGGAGAGCGGTCACTTCGTGACTTGTATACCGGTCTGGGTAGGGTTAGATGCTTGGGGCCTCGCTTTGCTCGGCGGTTAGATGATTTTTGTGGGAGGGTTGCTTGAAGGCTTTGGTCGTGGCTGGGGTGATGAGCGGGACTTCGGCGGATGGTGTGGATGTTGCTATTTGCCGGGTCTCTCCTGCTCGGGTGAAGGGCGGCGTGCCGGTGGTGAAGCTGCTGGGGCATGTTGGCTCGGCCTATCCTAAGGCCGTGAGAGCGGCAGTGCTGGTGGCTATGGATTCGCAGGCGATTCCGATGGCCGATGTGGCTCGGCTGAACTGGCGGCTGGGCGAGGTGTATGCCGAGGCCGTGGAGAAGGCACAGGCCCAGGTTGGGGTGAAGGTGGATCTGGTGGGGTGTCATGGGCAGACGGTGTATCACCAGGGCGCGGCGGACAGGTTTCTGGGCAAGGCTACTCGGGCTACGTGGCAGATGGGCGAGGCCTCGGTGATTGCAGAGAGGCTGCGGGTGCCGGTGGTGAGTGACTTTCGTCCGGCGGACCTTGCGGCGGGCGGGCAGGGCGCTCCGCTGGTGCCTATGCTGGATTACTGCATGTTCCGTTCGGAGAAGGTGGGCCGGGTGCTGCTGAATCTGGGAGGGATTGCGAACTTTACGGCGATTCCGGCGGGCGCGGGAACGGATGCGGTGATGGCGTTCGATACGGGGCCGGGGAACATGGTGATCGATGCCTGTATGCGGCGGATGTATGAGCGGGACTTTGATAAATCGGGCTCGGTGGCGCGGACGGGAATGGTGTTGCAGGGAGTGGTGGACGCGGTTTTGAAGGAGAAGTACTTCTCTGCCCTGCCGCCGAAGTCGGGCGGGCGGGAGCAGTTTGGGGAGGCGTTCGCTTCGCGGTTTGTGGCGATGTGTCGGAAGGCGGGTGGGAGGGATTCGCGGGACGAGGACATTGTGGCTACGGCTACGGCGCTGACGGCACAGTCGGTGGTGGATGCTTATAAAAAATTTGTGGCGAAGAAGGCGGGTTGGACGCTGCCGGTGGAGTTTGTAGCAGCGGGTGGTGGGACTAAGAACGACACGCTGATGAGGATGCTGCGGGAGGGGTTGGAGCCGCTGGGAGTGAAGGTGCGGATGATGGAGGAGCTGGGGGTTCCGGCGCAGGCCAAGGAAGCGGTGGCGTTTGCGTTGCTGGCCTGGTTGAGCTGGTTTGGGCTGCCGGGAAATGTGCCTTCGGCTACAGGGGCGCAGAGATTGGTGGTGTTGGGGAAGGTTACGCACGGGTGAAAGCTTTGGCCTCGAAGAAGAAAGCGGTCGTGCTTTGCACGATGCCCACCTTAGCGACGATGAAGCCGTCGCTAAGATGGGGAACCCGGATTTGTGACGGATTGACGTGGTTACGTGCTGGTGGGTGGCTGGTGGTCGGTGGATGTTTGCTGGTGGGTGGGTGCCGGGGGCGGGTGGATGATTCGGCGACGGTGACTATGGTGATTGAGAGTAGTCCGAACAACCTTGATCTGCGGCAGGGGACGGATGCTCAGTCGGAGAGGGTGGGAGGGCTGATCTTCGATGCGCTGGTGAAGAAGGATGATCGGTATGAGCTGCGACCGTGGCTGGCGGAGAGATGGGAGCAGCCGGATGATTTGACCTGGGTGTTTCATCTGCGGGATGGGGTCCGGTTTCAGGATGGAAGGCCGCTGGAGGCTGCGGATGTAGCTTATACGATTGAGAGCTTGATTGATGGCTCGCTCGTTACAGCCAAGAGCGGGAACTTTGCGGATGTGGAACGGGCAGAGGCTAAGGACCGGCTGACGGTGGTGGTGCGGATGAAGCGGCCGAATGCGGGGCTGCTGTTCAACCTGAGCGATGGACTATTTGGCGTGGTGCCGCGGGGGAGCGGGCGGGAGTTTGGGCTTCATCCGGTGGGGTCGGGGCCGTTTCGGTTTGTGAGTGCGGTGCAGGACAAGGAGGTTTTGCTGGCACGGAATGATGGGTATTGGGCAGGGACTCCCGCGATTCCTGCCGGGTCGCGGAGGATTGAGCGGGTTCGGTTCGAGGTGGTTCCGGATGCTATTACGAGCGCGCTGGAGCTGAAGAAGGGGTCGGCGGATGTGGCCAGCAACGTGGTGACGCTGGACATGGTGGAGACGCTGAAGAAGGCTCCGAATTTGAAGGTGGAGGCGGCGGCGGGGTCGCCGATGGTTTATGTAACTTTTAATGTTACGGATGGATTTTTGAAGGACGCACGAGTGCGGCAGGCGATTGCGTATGCGATGGACCGGCAGGCGATTGTGGATGCGATATGGCGCGGACAGGCTAGGCTGGCCGATACTCTGTTGCCGGTGGGGCACTGGGCGGCGGCTACGGATGTGGCGCGGTATCCGCATGATGTGGCGCGAGCGCGGAGGCTGTTGGATGAGGCGGGCTTCCCTGCCGCGAAGGACGGCGTTCGGCTGCGGCTGACGATGAAGACGAGCACAGACGAGACGACGCGGCTGATGGCTACGGTGCTGCAACAGCAGTTGCGTGAGGCGGAGATTCGGCTGGAGATACGGTCTTCGGAGTTTGGGACGTTCTACTCGGATGTGACGCGGGGCGCGTTCCAGATGTATGCGCTGCGATGGATTGGAAGCAATGAAGACCCGGACATCTTTCGGTATGCGTATGGGACGGGGAGTTTTCCACCGAAGGGCGGGAATCGGGGGCGATACTCGAATACCCGGGTGGATGCGTTGCTGGCGGAGGCGGCGGGATCTTCGGACAGGACGGTGCGGAAGAGGGATTACGAGAAGGTGCAGGAGATTCTGGCGGAAGAGCTGCCGGGGATTCCGATGTGGTACCCGAATAACGAGGTGGTGCATACGCGAAGGGTGGAGGGGATCAGGCCGCGGGGGTCGGGGGACTTCGGGTTTCTGGCGGAGGCGTGGGTGCGGTGAGGCGATTCCCGCAGCCAACATCCTAATATGCAATAACTTGCATTTTCACCTTACCGCTTATCTCCGTGTACTTTAAGTACAGATGCGACCAGGAATCTCTACCCACGTCTTCTTCTCGCAGCGTCTACATCCCGGCCTGCTCGACTCTCTGCACAAAGCTGGAGCCCAAAGCATCGAGCTCTTTGCCGGACGCCATCACTTCGACTACACGGACCGCGCCCAGGTTCGCGAGATCGCCAGTTGGTTTCACTCTACGGGCGTGTTTGCGAGCCTGCACCAGCCTCTCTATCTGAGCGACCGGTCGGACGCTCAGTGGTCGCGCCATGTCTCTCCGAATCTGAACCTGATTGCTCCGGAGAAGTCTCACCGCATTGCGGCTATGGACGAGGTAAAGCGGGCCCTTGAATCTGCCGAGCAGATCCCTATCACCGCTTGTACGCTGCATCTTGGTTACAAGGACGATGCGTGGAACCTTCGCGCTCTGGAGAACTCGCTTACAGCGATTGAGCATCTCAAGGCTTTCGCCCATCCGCTGGGCGTCCGCATCCTTCTTGAAAATTTGCAGAACGAGATTACTACCCCGGAGCATCTTCTGGAGATCGTGAAGGTGGGCCACTTCGACCGGGTTGGGTTCTGCCTTGACCTGGGCCACGCGCATATCTCGGCGCCGGAGGGACAGAAGGGTATCGACGAGGCCTTCGAAGTGCTGGGCCCTCGTGTCGCGCAGCTTCATATGCATGATAATGGCGGCCAGAAGGACGAGCACCAGTGGCCGGGCAGCGGCTCGATCGACTGGCAGAACGTGGCTCGGCGCATGGCCGCTCTGCCTGCTGGTACTCCGGCCATTCTGGAGATTTCGCACGAACTTGAGGAGAGCACTGAATCCGTGGTGGCCAAAGCTACGTTGGCCTTCGATCTCTTCCGGCGCAACTCGGAGCGGCTTCAGGCCTCGGCTGGATCGACGCAACTCTAACGGCATGGCCCCCATGAAGACCTTCGTCCGTAGATTCATGTAACCTCATCCCATGAAGCGCCGAATTCTCCTCACCGCATCGCTCCTTCTCTGCTCTCTCCCTCTTGCCGCTCAGGCTCCTGAGAGCGGCTTCTGGCGCGCCGAGAGCCAGACTGCACACACCATTACCGGCGACGTTGCGCTCTCGGGCGATCGGCTGTTTATCAATCTTGTCCGCTTTACGATCTCGCAGGTCCGCACGCTGGAACCTGCGGAGGTCAGCGCTGCGTTCAACCCGGATACTCCCGGCGGCACCGCTAATCTTTATCGCGTGAGCATCCCTGCCGACAAGCAGTTTCTGCACCACAATACGCTCTGCGGATCGGAGACGGCCGTTTGGATGGCTACCTACGCACAAGGACGCTCGCTGCGGATCATCTTCTACTCCAGCGAAAAACCGCCCGTTTTCACGATTGACGCGCTGGAGAACTCGACCGATACGTGCGGCTCGTTTGGCTATGTCAGATAATCTGAACGCAACCGAAGCGATGCATCCTTTCATTCGATCTACGCGGGAGGATTTATGAACCCCGGCAGCCCGGAACAAATATTTTCAATTTCGGTGACGATTTCTTTACCCTATGTAGATTACTATTTCAGAAACGCTTCAACCTGAACTGAATTGCCAAGCACAGCTTCGGAGGCTTCCCATGAAACGCATAACGTCCCTGATGGCTCTTCTCATTCTGATCCTCGCCTCCGCGCTGCATCTCCACGCCCAAGCCGCTGCTCCCGATATTACCGGCAACTGGCAGGGTACTCTGCAGGTCGGGCAAGGAACGCGTAGCGTCATCAAGATCAGCCGGGAAGATGGCAAACTCAAGGCCACTATGTATAACGCCGATCAGGGCGGCCAACCTATCCCCCTTACTACAATCTCGCTTCAGGGCACCACTTTCAGCTTCACGATCAATTCCGTTGAAGCTACCTATACCGGGACTCTCAATCCTGACGGCAAGACCATCTCCGGCAATGCCATCCTGAACGGTCAGCCTCACGCGCTCAACCTGGAGCATGTGACTCCTGAGAACACGTGGCCTATTCCTGAGCCACCGAAGCCTATGGCTGCTGACGCCAAGCCCAAGTTCGACGTTGTTACCGTCAAGCCCAGCGATCCCAATAAGCCCGGCAAGCTCTTCACTATCCGAGGCCGTCACGTCGTTACGATCAACACCAACATGAACGATCTCGTCAGCCTCGCTTATGGCATCCAGGTTAAACAACTCATCAATGCTCCTGACTGGTTCGGCACCGAGAAGTTCGATATCGACGGCGTTCCCGATGTAGAGGGCCAGCCCAATGGCGAGCAGTTCAAGATGCTCTTCCAATCCGTCCTTACCGACCGCTTCAAACTGACTTTCCATCACGATCAGCGCGAACTCTCTGTCTACGTTCTTACTGTGGGAAAGGGAGGCCCGAAACTCACCGAATCCACCAGCCCAGCGAGCAATCCGGGAGCCTTCTTCTTCCGAGGACTGGGCGATCTCACCGTTGCTAACTTCACCATGAAGGACTTCTGCGGAGGGATGCAAGGATCAGTGATGGACAAGCCCGTGGTCGATCATACCGGCCTTACCGGACGCTACGACTTCAAGCTGAAGTGGACCCCGGATGAGTCGCAGTTCTCCGCTTTTGGCGCGCATATTCAGCCGCCTGCTACAGAAGATCCTAATGCTCCGCCGTCTCTTTATACGGCTATTCAGGAACAACTGGGGTTGAAGCTGGACGCCGCCCGTGCGCCTGCCGACGTGCTTGTGATTGACCACGTGGAGAGACCTTCGGCTAACTAGAGTTGCGTGTTCTTTTTTTCCGTCGACCGAAGGCCGACGGAAAAAAGAACAGTGGGGGTGAGGGCGCGAAGGCGGTGGGGCTGAAGCCCCGCCCTTTCAAAACAAGTTCCTCCTCTTCAGGACGAACTCTTCCCTTTCAAAATAATTTGTCGATGCGGCCTAATAGGACGAGCCGGGTTCTTTGTCGTAGGCGTGGCCGTACATGTTCATGTGATTGGAGAGTTGGGTTCCGCCTATGGGGACGCTGATTGCTCCTAGGTCTTCGGGTTGCGCGGTGAGGTGAAGATTGCGGCTTAGTCCGTCGAGGACCGATTGCGATACGCCTTCTACCCAGAGATTTAATTTGTAGTTGCCGGATGGAATATTGCGGAGGAGGAAGGCTCCGGAGTCGTCGGCTATGGCGTAGAGCGGCGTGTCGAGGCTTACGATGACGGCGCTCATCTCGGGGTGGATGTTGCAGAAGATGTAGGAGACGCCTTGCCGCGAGAAGCTTACGGACTTGCTGGAACCGGCTTCGTAGAGGCCGAGGTCGAAGCGGCGTCCGTTGAAGAGCGAGAAGACGTTGTGGAAGAAGGGATCGCGGTTGGGGAACTCGACTACGCCGCCTACGGGTACGACCTGGAGGTGTGGGCTGAAGGTGCGATTCTTCTGGAGAAGCGCATAGTGGCCGGTTGGCTCGAAGGTGGGCGCTGCGGTGCCGGGCAGAGCGGTGAGCCAGGCTACCGCGGGGGTGCTGCGGTGTTTGCCGGGAAGCGAGGAGACTATGTGAAGACGCACCTCTGCGGTTGGGCGGCTGGCGGAGGTCTGGGCAGGCGAAAGTGGCGATGCGAAGATCGCTGCGGCGAAGATGAGGCCGCTCCATCTGTGGGCCTTGTATGTCTTTTGGGGTTTCATCAGAATTTATACCCTGCGCCTATGCCGATGATGTTGCTGGTGGCGGTGGGGCCTATGACCGGAGCGCTCTCTACGTGGCGGTATTCGAGAGAGAAGAGCAGGTAGGCGCTGGGGCTGTAGATGATGTTTCCTGTGTAGGTCCGGTTGCGAGCGAGGTTCTGGTAGATGGTGCCGTTGGGCACATAGTACGGGCGAAGATGGCGGGCGAAGACGTTGTCGAAACCGAAGGCAGCGTTGAGCTCAAGCCGGTTGTTGAGGACTTCCTTCAACTGCGTCCAGCCGCCTGCATCGTTGAGACGGCGAAAGTAATACTCGCCCGGGTCCCTGCCGGTTGCGTAGACGTAGTCTTTGAATCCGCCTGCGCCGAGACCACCGAGAGCGGCCCCGCGATAGACGTTGGCTGTCCATGAAAGATGAAGCGGAAGACGATAGCGGGCGTCGAGAGTTCCGGCCCAGGAGTTGAAGCGCTGGCCGGTGGGCGTGAGATGTGGCGAGAGATAGCCACCGATGCCAAGGTGATTGGCATCGTCGCGAGGCGGGGATTCTATGAGCGAAACGTGGCCTTCGATGCCGGGCCAGCGACTTTGCTCCGCAGTGGAGGCGGTCGTTCCACTTGTAGCTGCGGCGGAGGCTGTGGGGATGATGGGGGCGTCGCCGGGATCGATCAGCGCGCCCTGAAGCTGGATTGCGTGGGAGGCCCCGAGATCGAAGCGCTGCGTGATTCCTAGCTGGGGGTTCCATGCCCAGAGATTGCCAGACCAGGCCAGCGCGGGCTCGGCTACGGCGGTGAGGGAGGTTGGGGTGTCGGGGCTGATGATGGGTTTATCGAGAGAGAAGAAGGCTTCGGTGTGTTCCCAACGGAGTCCGGCGTGGGCAGAGCGCAGACGCAGTAAAGAGGAGCCGGTTCCGGAGTAGCCGGTGTAACTGCTGGCGGAGCTGCTGGACTGCGGGTTTCCATTGAAATCGACGCGGAGGTCCGCGTAACTTTTGGCACCGAAGAGACGGGGGCCGCGCGCGTCGAAGCCGAGGACGGTCTGCCGAAGGGTGAGCCCAGTGCTGCCTGCGCCGGGAGTGGCCAGGGTGGGGGTGGCGGCTACATCTACGGCTCTGGTGTTGACGAAGCCGGTGAGGAGCATGAGGCCGGTGAGCTTGACCGGATACTTGGACTCGGTCTCGACCTTTGCCTGTTCGTGTGTGGCGATCTGGGCGGACTGAATATCCTGATGCTCACGCAGCTCGTCGATCTGGGCTTGGGTTGAAGGAGGATTCTGAGCGGGGCTGGCGGGTTGCATAGTGGAAGCGGGCGCGGTAGCGGCCATCTGCTGTTGAAGGGCTTTTAATTGCTGACGCATCTCGATAAGTTCATGTTGCGAGGCGTCGATCTGGGCCTGCGTCTTTTCCATTGCGTCGTTTAGCTGCTGGATCTTCTGGGCGATCTGGGTTGCATCGCTGGTTTGCGCGTGGAGGCGGAAGGGAGAAGCGGCGATCAGGATTGCAGACAGAACTATGCCTCCCAGGGGCCTGCGGGAAGCTTGCGGGCGATGCGGATTGTGCCTAGTTCCGTACCTTGTCATGTTCGTTGACCTTATCTGAAGCTTCGTGGCCGGACGATGCACTCTCTATGATGCCCGAAGGCCCGCGTGCCAGCGTCATCTGAAAGATGGTCTCGCCGGGACGGCTGTCGATGAGGATGACGCGGCCTCCGTGTTCTTCTGCGATACAGGATGCCAGCGTCAGTCCTAGTCCTGTTCCCTTCTGTCTTCCCTCGCTTACGAACGGCTCGAAGAGATGCTCGCGAATTTTGTCTGCGACTCCGGAGCCATTGTCGATGACGCGTATCAAAATGTCTTGCTCCCGCGGTTCGAGCGATATGGAGACCGCGGGTTCCGAGGCATACGCACGAGCCGCCTGACAGGCGTTGATCAACAGATTATAGATGGCACGCTCCACCTGCTTTGCATCTACGAGTGCCACAGTTTTTTCTGAGTCACCGTAATTTGCAGAGAGCTTTACTCCTTCCGCATCCGGGTGTGCTCGAAGCAAGGCGACGGCACGCGATGCGAGGCCCGAGATCTGTTCCAGAGACTTGTTGATGCTTCTGCCGGTGCGGCTGAAGATCAGCAGAGACTCGATCATCTCGGTTGTTCCGTGTACGGCAGTGCGGATGTCTCCGAAGATTTCGTTACGCTCTTCTTCGGAGAGGCGACCTGAGGCGAGGAACTCCGAGTTGGCGTAGACGGCGGCTAGATAGTGGCGGAGATCGTGAGAGACGGAGCTGGCCATTCTGCCGATGGTTGCGAGCCGCTCGGCTTCAAGAAGCGCACGATTTTTTTGCTGAATCTCCTCCCTCATGCCAGCGAAGGCGGAACTCAACTGGCGAACCTCGCGGGGGCCGTTGGTGGGGATGCGATACCGGTTGTCTCCCATGCCGAAGGCGCGCACTCCCTGAGACAGGACTTCGAGAGGACGCGTGAGGAGACGGGCGATGATGGTCATGAGAACGATACCGGCCAGAAGCGCAAGAATACCCGTGTTCAGGACGAGCCTGTCCACGCGTTTCATCCATATCTCCGATGGCTCGAAGGATTTGAGCAGCACGAGTTGTAGAGGTGAGGTTGCGGAATCGGAGAGGTCTTCCGTGGCGGCGAGGTAGTCGCTGCTGCCGAGCTTGACACGCACAGGCGCGGATGGCGTGGCCTTGAGCAGCACGGGATTCGCGAGGCCGGATTGCATCTCGGCGGGCAGGGTGCTGGTGACGACATGGCCGCTGCTGAGGAAGGTCGCCTCGACGCCGGTGGGCTGGCTGATCTGGCGCACGGTACGCTCGATGGAGATGCCGCTGATGACGTATCCGAGGAGGGTGCCTTTATCATCGCTGCCGAAATAGAGCGGATGGCGCGAGCAGGCGTAGAGCGCCTGGTTGTCGATGAGGAAGTGCTTCTCCGAGACGGCGAGCCGGACGAGCGCTGTGTGCAACGGAGCGTCCTGAGGGTTGTTGCGGGTGTAGAGAGCGATGACGCGGCCGGAGGTGTCGGTGAGAGCGAAGAGGTCGTTGCCGCTGAGTGACCAGAATTCCACGGCTCCGTTCTGGATGGTGCGGTCGTCGCCGCTGGTCATCAGGGCTTTGAGGGTTGGCAGCTCGGAGAGAAGCGCGTTCTCCCGGTCGAGCGCGGCGAGCCGCTCCGTTTGAAGATTTTCGAAGGTGATGACGGAGTGCTTGAGGTCTGCGGAGAGATTGTCGGTTACCTGGGCACGCAGACGATGTTGCAGCAGGATGGAGAAGAGTGCGGTGACGATCGCCGTGACTACGCTGACGACAACGACGAGCAGCACATGCGTGCGAATGCCCTGCGTACGGGGATCAGGCGCGATGGGAGAGGGGTGCCCGGAGAAGACGTTCCGATTTGCGTCAGAGGACAAATTTATATCCAGCGCCATAGATTGTAAGCAGATGCTTTGGATTAGCCGGGTCAGGCTCGAGCTTCTGCCGCAACTTCAGTATCTGATTATCTACGGTGCGCGTGGTGGGATAAGCGTTGTATCCCCAGACCTCGTTGAGCAGGATGTCCCGGGTGAGGACGCGGTCGACGTTCTCGGTGAAGTACTTGAGGAGCTTGAACTCGTGCGCGGTGAGGACGACGGGGCTGTTGCCTTTGCGGGCGGTCATGCTTTTGAAGTCGATTTCGCACTCTCCGAAGCGGAAGAGAGTGACGCCGGAGGGTCTCCGCTGGCGACGGATGGCGGCCTGTACACGGGCCATGAGCTCGCGTGGACTGTAGGGCTTGGTGACGTAGTCATCGGCTCCCATTTCGAGGAGGAGCACTTTGTCGACGACCTCGCTGACCGCACTGAGAATGACGACGGGCGTTTCGCTGGAGATGGACTTGAAGGTCTGGCAGAGCTCGCGGCCAGAGATGCCGGGGAGGATGAGATCGAGCACGACGGCGATGGGACGCTCGCGGCGGAACAGCTCCAGGCCAAGGCGTCCGTCTCCGGCGACCACGACGGTGTACTGTTCGCTGGCGAAGATACGATGAAGTACCTTTTGCATACGAGGGTCGTCTTCAACGATGAGGATCGTACCGAGACTCGCTGAGAGAGGGACCTCCATTGCGGCTTCAGCTTCTATCATGTCCGTATCAGAAAGCATTGTTCTGAACCTCTATTCTCATTGTGACAATATGAAGCGGGCGTGGCTACCTCTATTGTCCAAGTTTGACAATTCGATGACATTTACCCGGGGAGTTCCCTGCTTTCTTTGCCGGGGGTAGGCCTTGCCTGGGCTATGAGGATGGAGAACATCAGGATTGCCCAGAGCGGAAGCGAGATGTCGTACACCTCTGTGTCCGCCAGACCACGGACCAGTACGAAGAGAAGGAGGGCGTAGAAGAAGGCTCTTTGCGGGATATGGGTTATGCGACGAATTTGAAAAAAGAAGCTGCCGTACAGCCCAGCCAGCAGAATGAGCCCGGCTATGCCGTAGAGATAGAACTGCTGTAGCGGCTCGTTGTGGGCGTGGCGCGCCTCAAAGAGGCCGAACGGAGGAATGACCTGCCACACAGAATAAAAACCATGGCCGAACCACGGTTTCTGGATCGCTTCTTCCAGAAAAACGGCCCAGATTCCCAGGCGGCCAGTGAGGGTCTCGGGACTGTTGCCGGCGTTGCTGTAAATATCGAAGTAGGAGGTCAGCAAGCCGGAAAAGGCGACTGCGATGAATGCGGTAAGAGCGATGAGGGAGAGCTTAGTCTTGCGGCTCATGGAGGTGTCTCGGAGAAGGAGAAAGCCCTGGGCCAGGAGGAAGGCAACGAGGGTTGTTTTGCTGAGACTTCGCAGGAGAGTGAGGCCGAGGATGATTGTCGCTATGCCGAACTTCCCGATCTTTTCGCGGAGGAGATACTGCGCAAAGAAGAAGGCAAAGCCGCAGAGATAGCCGATTTGATTGGAGCCCAGAAGTTCTTCATCTCCAAGCCGGAGATCGGATTGAATCGGCAGAAGCCAGGCGATGACAGCGAGGACGCAAGCTCCACAGACGTAGCCCCGCATGAGCGCATGGATCACTGGGGTTGGGTTGCTCGAACATACGAGAAGAGCGACGATAACCACGTCTGCGGTGAGAGCACACCAGTATGCGGTTGCGGCAAAGGGCGAATCTGCAACAGACCAGAGAAGGCTGATGCCCGAGAAGCAGAGGAAGCAGAAGACCCAGCGAATGCTGGGGATTTGCAGGAGACTGCGCAGGGTGCGGCCTCCTGAGCCGACAGATTGAAAGATCACCAGACCCAGCAGGGCGAAGTTGCAGACGAGGCTGATGCCTGTACCTGTTTGTGGGTCGGTGCCGAGGACGCGAACCGAGAGGAGCATGATGAAGACACGAAAGGAAAAGAAGGCTCCAGCCAGCCACGCGACTTCGGCTACGACCGATGTCTCCGAGGATGTGGCGGGGATCTCAATGCTTTGGATCATGGATGCCTTCTGGATTTCCATCTTGGGTCAGTGAGTGTACATCTCGGGTACGCCCTGACTTCCGGCGGGTGGAAGATGACGGATATAGAGGACGATGCTCCAGAGCTCGTCGTCGCTCAATGTTCCGCTGGAGCCGGGCATACCAGAGGGGCGGATTCCATAATCCAAGATCCACTTGAGCTGGCCATCGGTATAGCTTTGCACTTCCGCAGATGCAAGTGAAGGGATGGGCGGGGAGATGTGATCGGCGAAAGGGACGCCGGTGTTCTGACCGTCCATGCCATGGCAGGCTATGCAGTAGTGCGAGAAGGCTTCTTTGCCGTCCTGCCAGTTCTGAGGCGTGTAAGGCAGGGGGTTCTTCTCGCTTCGGTTTCCAATGAAGAAGTGATGCTTGGCATAGTTGACGGTTTCGGTCTCTAGTTTGCCCGGCGGCTGGGTGGCCTTGCATCCGGATAGTCCTGTGGCACAGACAACGGCGAAGAGAACTGACCGGCGGCGCATCTTCAGTTCACCACGTGAAGCATGAGCGACATTCCACCGTGGCCGGAGCCGCAGAAGACGGAGCAGTGGCCGGTGAAGTCGCCTGCCTTATCTGGCGTGAAGCTCAGTTCTCCCGCGCCATTTTTGCCGATGGTTACATTCAGGTTGAGTTCGCGGAAGCGAAGACCATGAGCTGTATCGAGGCTTTTGATGACGAGGACGACGGGCTGGCCTTTCTTTACGGTGATCTCCGATGGCTCGTAAGAGAAGCGCTTGGCTGTGATCTCGATCCGATGGGGCGCTTCCTGTGCTGAGGCTGAATGCGCGCCGAAGAACATGGCAGCTAATACTCCGAAAGATACAACCATCGGCACACGTTTTTTCTTCATGAAATGCTCCTTGTGATGTTGTGCTTTCGGGCGCGGAGGTTCAGATCATGAAGCGACAAAGCCTCTTTGTCCTGACTAGCAACAGACTTCACAGTAGTCGGTTGAAGAGCTTCAGTTGTAAGGACGCGGTTAGTTGATTGTCAGGAGATTGTCGAGGGTTTATGAAACGGCGACATCAATGATTGATGGCCGTCTTTGAGGAGAGGACGAGCTTTAGCTGTTGAAGAATAACCTTTCCAAGGAACTCCGGATTATTGCGTAGATAACGCCGCCACAGACGGCGAGGATCTTGCAGGAGACGATGCAGCCACTGCAAACCGGCCCGCTTGATCCAGGGAGAGCAGTCTCGAATTCTGCCTGTGTGGTAATCGAAGGCTGCGCCCACACCGATCAGCAGGGGTACTTGAAGGCGATCAACATACTGCGCCATAAAGCGCTCCTGTTTCGGAGTGCTGAGGCCAACCCAGACAATGTGAGGGCTAGAGGAATGAATTTGCGCGATTACATCCTCTTCTTCTGCAGGAGTCAGCGACCTGAAGGGAGGCGTGCAGGTGCCTACGATCTTAATGCCTGGATATTTCATTTCGAGCGATTGCTTCAGCTCTTCCGCGACTCCCGGTTGGCCTCCGTATAGGAAGTGACGGTAGCCATGTGTCTGGGACAGGCTGCATATCTCCAGCATGAAATCAGGACCGAAGACTCTATCCATGCTGACGAAGCCCTGCAAACGCCCTACCCAGGACATGGGCATTCCGTCGGGGAGGTTCATCACACTATCGTTCAGAATCTTCAGGAGCGTGGGATCTCTTTGCGCTTCCATCACGCCATGTACTCCCGTGAGGCAGACATAGCCGGGGCGATTGGCGCATATCCACTGCATGGCGACGGCAACAGCACGGCTCATATTGATTGCTGAGACGTTCACGCCGAGCACGTTGGCATACTTTGCACGACCGATCATATTCCACCTTGCATGGCAAACAGCAGCGTATGGATGAGAATGGCAATATCGAGTGAAAAGGAGCGCTCGCGAATGTAGGTCAGGTCGTGATGGAGGTTATGGTGGATGGGGTTCGCTCTGTCTTTGCTGAGTTGCCAGAGACCAGTGATGCCGGGTGTGACCTGCAAACGCAGGCGATGACAGGAGCTGTAATCATGCACGATGAAAGGCATCTCCGGACGAGGTCCAACGAGGGACATGTGCCCGAGGAAGACGTTGAATAGCTGAGGCAGTTCATCGATGCTGGTCCGCCTCAGAAACCGACCGATTCTGGTGATGCGCGGGTCTTCCGAAGTTGTAGGCGAGCGCTCGTAGCGCGCCGCGGAACAGACCATGGAACGAAACTTATACATGCGGAAGATAGCTCCTCCTGCACCGACGCGCTGCTGCACAAATAGCGCCGGTCCGCGGGAACCGAGACGGATCAGAATTGCCGTGATAAGAAAAATGGGGGCAAGAAGTAATAGACAGATTGATGAAACGATGAGGTCAAGTGCTCTCTTCGCGACGGCATAGAGACGCTGCGAACTCTCTACGCTTTCTTTACCATGCGGTGAAGCTTCAGGAAGGTTGTACATCGTTCTCTCCGATGCATGGATGTTCTCTGAGAGATACATGATGGGGACGCCGCGTTCCTGAGCGGCTACTACCAGCTTATCTCGATATCTTGACGAGCTATCGGATGCAATGATGAGTAGTTCACAGCGTAAGGATTGCAGCAGATCGGTTGCAATCCTTTGTTCTGGCTCAAAAAATGAGAGAAAGTCCGCTAGGTTCCTCTCTGATTGCACCTCCTCTTTTAGGAAGATCGCTGGCTTGCGTTCCGAGTGAATAGAAGACAGGGGTGAGGGCGGTCTCTGGTTATGATCTTCGCTGGCTCCGTACACGACAACGCAACCTGAACTCACGCTCCCTTCTCTGGAAGCATTCGGTTTTTCTGTAAGTGCATGGCGCAAGAGCGTAATCGCTGGCGGGACGAGCACGAGAGAGATTGCCAGCGCCATCCAGGGAACATCATGGCGCAGAAGTATCGCAACCGGGAGGAGAGAGAACAGCAATTGCAATGACACGCGCACAGCTCCGGCTGTTTCCCTGATGGGATGAGCACTGTGCGGCCTATGCTCTGAGCGCTCTCGTGACAGGAGCACGGCCCAGCATAAGCCTGTCACAGAACTAAAGAGCAGCATTTCGGGAAATGTGGATCGGACAGTTCGCTCGAATGTCCACGTTATAAGACAGGTTAGAAATATCATCGCCGCGCATGTAAGACTTTCTGCGATGAATAATCGAATGGAGCCTGCGTGCCGCGTCTGTGACGTGGAAGATGCTGACTCTCGTGGATGCCCTAGGGTTGCGGGTGACTCCGCGGATAGCTTCGGAATGTAGATGTCGGAAGCCATAGCGGTTATTTCCTTGTGTCGCCTGCAAACAGGTTCGCGGACTGTAGAGAAAGCTCCGTTTCCGACAGCGGTATTGAATTTTCTGGAGAGCTCGAACAATGCGATGGGGACAACAGACTGCGATAGAGATCCAGGTATTGTGCCCCTAGCGACTGCGATGAAAATTTTGCAAGTGCGACTGGCGCAGGCCGCGGTTTGCTGAGTGTGGACGCCATTCCCCCTACAAGATTCTCTACAGCGTCGGAGTTGAGCGATACAAAGGTGCAGTGCTGTGTGTCGATCTCATGGAAAGCTGGGACGTCCGAGCAGACGATGCGGCAACCCGCTAAAAGAGCCTCGGCGACGGGTAAGCCGAAGCCTTCTATCGACGAGGGTGCGGCCAGAAGCTCGCATTTGCGATAGCACCACTGAAGCTCTGGCTCTGAGATTCCATGCAAAAAAATGACTTTATCGTGAAGATGGAGTTCGGCTACGAGTTGCTGAATACGGCTGGTCTCAGGGCCTGCAATACCGACGATCACCAGACGCGTAGACGGATGGATCATCGCTCGGTCAAGCAGGTGACGAAAGGCTTGAATGAGGAGAGGGATGTTCTTGTTCTTGCGATGCTGTGAGACGGAAAGCAGGAACGGCTCACCGTTCCACTCCGGCAGAGGCGAGCGATCTGAACATTGGAACTGGGGCTCGACGCAGTTATAGATGCGGACAGCCTTCTGCCATGTGCGATGAGATACATAACGCTTCATACGGGAGAGCGTGGTGTCTGAGACGCAGGTGATCGCATCCACACTTCGCAGGCATTGCTGAAGAATGGCGCGATTGAAGTACACCTTGGGATAGCCGAAGTTTTCGGGGATGTCGTAAGGATAAAGATCGTGGAGTGTTGCTACTACGGGACGATCGATTGCAGTGCGGTCGATGGGAACGGGGTAGGAGAGATGGACGACATCGGGTTGAACAAGGTTGACCAGGCGCGGAAGATGACGGTAATACCAGAAGTTCCGGCTCAGAAAGTCCTTCGACATTTCCGCAGTATGTGTGACGACACGTCCTTTGCTTTCGGGGATATTCGAGGTGATAGGGAGACGCTGCCACGGCGCTACAACAAAGTGCACCTCCGTGATCTGCGGTTGCTGCAGGAGGCAGTGAACCAGCGTCAATGCGTGGCGTTGCAGGCCGGAGATGCTGGACGAAAACTGAGCGGCAGGAATCAGAACCCTCATGGCTGCACTCCTTTTTGAAGTTCCGCGTCCAGCAGGAGATCGACAGTCGAAGTCCGTTGCTGCTTGAATGATTTAAGAAGAGGCAGATAGACCAGCAAGGCTGCGGCCCCGTAGCAGACTCGCGCGATGGACAGTCCAATGAGACCGTAGCGCCGCAGCAGAAAAAGCATAACGAACAGCAGAGCTATGCGGCTGACAAGGCTGATACAAGCGATCACTCGAAACATTCCGAGGGCCTGCGCAGCGTAGACCCCGACGACACTCAGGCCGGATAAGGCAGAACCAAGTACCACCAACGGCAGGATGATATGCGTCGACTGTTCAACAGCTACACCTGCCCATACACGCATGAGTCGAGAGCCGAAGAGGAGGAGGAGCGCCGTACCGGAAAGCACGAGGGCGACATTGCAGAAGAATGCCCTAAACACGGTTCGCCTGAGTTGATGATGAGAGAGCGTCTCGGCGCGGCCTGCTAGATAGGGGAAGAAGAAGCTAAGGCTGGAGGCAGTCAAACCAAAGAGCGGTTCGGAGAGTTGAATCGACATGGCATAAGGAACGACGGTGGCTGCTCCCAGAAATAGCCCTGCAGCGATCCTGTCAAACTGACGGAAGACCACGCTGCCTAATGTTTGAAGCCAGGGAAAGATACCGAAGTTAAGAAGACGCCGTAACTCCTGCGGATGCAGTTGAAGCCGAATACAGCGGAGAGATAGGAAATGACGTAGCTCAAGGAATTGAATGACCGTTCCAGCACACATGACGACTAACGTAAGCAGCATGATCTCTAAAGATCGTCCCCCCATTCGGGCGGTCACTACAGCACCTGCCAGTGTTACCGCTCTGGTCATTACACTGATCCACACTGTGCCGCGGTATACCTCGCAGGCGCGCTGAACGCACACAGGCACGGTTTCCACGGCGCGAACGAGAATCGCCACGCTTGCCATGCGCAGACAGGCGATGCAGGCGCTCAGGGAAGGTCCATGCCCAAGAACGAAGCGGTGCGCTGCGATGGGAGCAACGAACCACATCGCGAGCATAAGAATGCTGCCCAACGCCAGATGCGTGACCAGAAGACTCCGAATGGTGACCTCCATCGACTGGGAAGTATCTCCACCGCGTAGTTTTGCGATCTGCTGGATGCCTGCATCACTGAAGCCTGATGCAATGATTCCTCCAGCACTGACGACTGAACCCGCGATCATCCACAGACCGTATTCGGCATCTCCTATGCGATGGAGAATGGCTGGAGCTACCAACAGCATTCCCGCTGGATACGAGACGTAATCGATCACGCCATATACCGCGTTTGAAAGGTTAGGCCTCATGCGTTCGCATTCCATCCGGGGATTAGAGCGCGGCAGCGACGGCGGACGACAGGAAGGATCTCGGATACGAGAAGCTTGCGCGGGTCGTCCAAAGGAAGAAGAGACCACATCTCGCGCAGCAGAATCAGAGCGGAGGTAGCGGCGCAAGCAAGGAGCGTCAGCACCGCGGTAAGGATTAGACGTGGAGGAAAAGATTTTTTTTCGGGAATCCCCGGCGTATCGATGACACTGATGACCGGAACATCTTTCGCTTCTTCGACACGAGCCATCTCGTATTGCTGAGTGAGTAGTTCGTAGACAGTTTCCTGTACTTTTACGCGACGGTAGAGGTCTGCGTAAGGCACTGCTAGACGCGGCAGTTGGCGTAGCGGAGGATACAACTCTCCCTTGTCATTGTTTGCGTAGGAGTCGCCGGAGGGGAGCGGCGCTGACGATCCTGTCATGCTCGCCAGGTCTCGCTGTAACGCGGCGATGCGCGCCTGCGTTTCCTTGACTCGCACATTGCCATCTCCGTAGATCTGACGTAGCGCCTGCAGGCCGGATTGCTCGACCAGCAATTCTCCTTGCACGCGAGCGCCGGCTTCCACCATGGCATGGGTCTGTTCCTTGATGTCGATGGTGCTGTTCTTGCTGGAGAATGCACTTAGATTCAGTTGCGCTTGCTCGAGATCATTCTGTACTTTCTGAAGGCGATGCTCTATGAAGATGCGCTCCTGCCGTGCAGCGGAGGTGCTCGTGGTGTTGACCAGCTTGTTGAGCTCATCGAGATAAGCCTGCGCCATATCTCGCGCACGCACAGGGCTCGTATCTTCGACCTCGATCGTAATCACGCCGCTCTTTTTGTCTTCTTTAATCGCCGTATGGTGAGCGAGGCGCTTGCCTGCATTGTAACGATAGCGCGTGTGATAGACATGCTTGAGATCGAATTGATCGATCAGATGTCCTTGCACTGTCCCGCTTTTGAGGAGTTCGACGAACAGTTCACTGGTGGTATGTGTCCCGAGGAGCCCACCGGCCAGGCTCCCGAGAGAACCGAGACCGCCGCGTCCTACGAGTGCGGCGAGCATTGCAGTGCTTGTGCTGTGCTGCTCGGGCGGCATGATGCTTGCGGTGGATTTGTACTGTTTGGGAAGAAGAAACGCGATAGTCAGGCTAATCGCGAAGGAGATGATGGTGACTCGTGCAAGCATCCTGCGATGCTGCCAGAGCAGTGCGGCACGTATGGCCCAGTGTGCAAGAAGCCTTTGCTCCTGTTGCAGCGAATCGGGAACGGAAACAATGGTACTCATCTCGTCCTCCCTTGTGGTCGATAGGAGAGCTGAACGGTGAAGGCAGCGTTCCTCTGTTGCCTGGGAGAGAGCAATGGAAAGCGCCACCACTCGGACTGCTCCTCAAGACGAAGCTGCCACTGCGGGCGAATGGCAAGATCCGCTGCGACAGTAATGTCGCGCAGAGATCCTCCTTGCAGGAACTCTCCACTTGTATTCATGCTGCGGCCGCTCACCTCCACCGAACTGCGCGGCGAAGACTGCCAGGTTGTCCAAAGCTGCTCGCCTTGGCCTTCCCTGCCGATCCAACTACCGATGAGCTGACGTTGATTGGTGTATCCGCTCAGATAGTGGACGTTGAAGTAGTAATAGCCGGGGAACTCGTTGCGGTGAGGAGAGTGAAGTCCTTCGGCTCGGATGGTGAGATGAGTGGTTCCGGGGAAACAGCGAAGAGCAAAACCGGCTATCCAGACGCTGCGCCGTGGATAGGCCAAAGGAAAGGGCTCGTCTTCGGTGAAGGTATCCACATAGCCGGTGAGACAGTTGCGAACTCCGGGAATGCGATAGCGGGCATCAAAGGCTACGCGCCGATCTCCGGGATCGCTCTGCTCATTGGCAGTGCTGGTGGAGAAGATGCTTTGAAGAAATGTCCTCGTCGTGAAAGGAGCACCTTTACCAGAAAAAACAACAGTGCGGGAGACGCCGAACTGAAGGTTGGGCGTGGGGGTAAAGGTAATTTTCTCGCCGTGAATCCAAGGCTGGTTTTCGAGCGAGCGGCCCGAAGATCCGAAGGTAGTGTGATCGGCGTGAACAAATTGTGCACCGGAAAGACGGCCGACGAAGAACTGTGCACGAATGGGGCCCAGTAACCTGAGGACTCCCGGAAGTTGCACGGGGCGAATCCGATCATAGCGGAGCATCGTAATGGGCTCTGCGTTATTGCTGAAGAGAGTCGTGCTGCTTCGTGCTGGCCCCCACCAGAGCGACTGCTTTCCGAAGGTAAGTTGGTTATTGGCGAAAGCGAATGACAGGTTGGCATCCAGTAGACACCCGCGCAGGAAACCGGATGTGGGTCCGGCTGCTCCAGCAGGAGTAAAGTCTGCAACAGCGATTTGTGTGTTCGCCTCAACAGATGGAACTGTTGCTGACGCCGCGCGCTGTATCTCTCCCTGAGCATAGACTGCAAACGGTCCTGCGGTGGCTCGGAGAGAGAGGCCGGAGTAGAGATTCGCGCCTTCGCCAAATGGCCTGCCATCGTTGTTCACGAAGGTTTCGGCAAAATGATAGCCATCGGTGAGTGGTCTGCCTGTAATCGCAGTTGTTCGCTGATAGATTGACTCCACCTGAAACTCTGCGTTGTGGGCACCGGAGCGACGTGCAAGCTCAGGAGCAAACTCCTGCTCAAGGCTTCGCAATGTGGCTTTGATCTCCGGCTCGACAGGTTGATCCGCGGTAAGGTCTTCCGCCTCTTCTATCAATCGAGCACAGTCGAGACGCGTCCATGGACGCAGGTCGAAGAAGGCGCTCTGCAGATAACCCTGAGCAGAGAGTGAATCGAACGCCGTATAGACCCAACTCTCCAGCGAGACATAGGGAGAGGCCATATACGCGGCGTTTGTCTGCCTGTTCTCCTGAGGAGCGACGTATCCTTCGGCTTGTCGTACAACAATCAACATAAGACTCACAAGAAGTACCATCAGGGTGTGGGAGACAAGCATCGCGACTAGAGAGCCGCAGCCGCGATGCCTGCGGTGATTCCTATCGAAGAGGCGATTTGAGCGGTCATCAACAGGTTTCGCCACAGAAGCGAAGCTCCGATGATCTTCTGTGGAACGACGACGACATCACCCGGATTCAACTTTGTAGAAAGCACATCGGCATCAAACCATCCCCCTGAATGGCGTCCGACGACTGAGCCGTTGGCACGGATGATGAAGATCTCTTTGCGGCTGGCCGTGCTGTTGGTGCCACCTGCGTGACTGAGATACCAGGCTGCGGTCTTACCGGGAGCAAACGTCAATGCGGTCGCGTTGTAGACCTGCCCACTAATCAGAACAAACCCCGGACGCTTGGGTATTGTGAGGACGTCGCCACGCCTAAGCTCGATATCGGCAGCGGTGTTCGCCCAACTCTCGATGTCGGCGCTAATATGGATGACCATTCGTCCGGTGGCGGGATGACTCTTGAGCTGGCCGATAGCTTGCTCCTGCTGGGCCTTGATGAGTTGCAGCGTCGTTCCGCTGTCTCCAATACCAACGGCCGGCCCCAGACGCGCCGCAGAAGAATTGGTCTCAATCTGACGAATTAGTTCATCGCGGCTTTTTTCTTCGAGTTCGCGGACCTGATCGCGGATAAGAACGGCGCCTTCGGGGTACGCAGTGGAGAGCATTCCTCCGGCGCGACGCAGTACGGAGCTCAAACGCTCCCCTTCCTGAAACCCATAGCTTCCCGGATATCGAACCTGCCCATCAATAGCAACTGACTGACCGATGTCGTTCCATCCGGTAATCTGATGAATCGTGAGGATGTCTCCCGTCTTGAGCGGTACATCGGCACCGGTATCTGTTCCAGTAACAGCAGCTCCGATTCGAACTGTCTCAAGCCTGCTTATTACCCGGTTGCCATTTTCAATGCGATAGCTGGTGAGATCTGCGTCGTCGATGAATGCATCCTGCTTGAAACCGCCCGCCATGCGGACAAGCTGCGCCGCAGTCATTCCCTGTGAGAGCGGATACGTTCCTGGACGAAGAACCTCGCCATGAATCGTTACGGTAGGCTTGTCGATCTCGTATCTGCCAAAGATGCGAATCGTGTCGAAGGGCTGAAGAGATATGTTGCCGTTTCCAATCAGCACATCGGGAACGTTGAAGGCGATAGTCTCCGCATGAAGATCCGGGGGCATGAGACGCACGATCTCTCCATGCGCGGCAGGCTCGGGCAGAAGATCCTGATAACCATGCAGTACGTCGCTGAGATGCATTCCATCGACATACGACAGACGGCCTGGGCGAACTACGTGTCCCTGAAGATAGATGGCACGTTCACTGTAGGGCAAGATGGATGCAATATGAATGCGATCGCCATCCTGCACTGCGAATGAGCTGAGTACAGCCTGATCCTTCTGCGCATCCTGGCCATCGCTCTGCTTGAGGGTTACGGTTTCGCGGTGTTGATTCGCATCGATGCGTTCGATGGTGATGTGTCCCAGAGAGGCTGCAGCGGTCATGCCTCCTGCATCCTTGATGACTGATGCAAGTGTTGATTCTCCGGAGCGCAGCTCGTAGATCGCTGGCCGCTTGACGGCTCCAGAGATGGCGACCTGTGGACCGGCTGGTGGAATCTGAAGCGTATCGCCACCTTCAAAGCGAGCCGTCGCTCTCTGCATACCATGGAGCAGAAAGTCGTAGAGATCGATCTCTTCAAGCAGTCGCTCTCCACGGTAATGCCGCAGGATACGGAGCGAACCGACTGAGGTGGGACCTCCGGCTGCATAGAGGGCGCTCAATGGTGTGGCTAGCGAACTGATGTCGTATCCACCGGGCCTCTGCACATCTCCCACCACGTACACACGCACGGAGTGCAGACGGGAGATGGTGACCGAAACCTTCGCATCACGGTACTGCTGCGTTAGCACTACGCGAATCTGCTTTTCCGCCTGATCAAGCGAGATCCCAGCTATTTGCAGAGAACCGGCCTCCGGAAGCATGATTCTTCCCTCCCGGTCGATCACACGCGTGAGACTCTGCGTGACACCGCCCCAGAGACTGATGGCCAGAGTATCGCCAGGGCCAAGGATGTAGTCTGGCCCCAGAGGCACATCGAGCCGGGCATCAGAGCTCGTAACTCCAGTAGAGATGGCGGAGAGCGAACGATTGAGGAAGATTTCCGAACCGAAGCGCTTGAGTGAAGCGGTATGATCGGCTACCTGTGCATACAGATCGCGCATGGATTGAAGGTCATAGGGAGCAGGTCTATGCAGAACCTTGGGGACATCCGTGGAGGCATGAACCTCTTCGCGGCCTCTGGTGGCATTGCTGACTTCGTACTGCGTTGAGGTTTTGTTTTGCCGCTGAATTGTCTGTCCTTCTGCAAGGACACTCCCCGGCGTTATGGTGGCACCGCTTCTGCCATCCGCAGACAGTGCATTCAACTGCCCGGGGATAGACTGCTCCTGAGGAGTGAGTTCCACCGGCTCCGATGCAGCGCCCTGCGGAACATAACCACGCGCTTCAAGATAACGAGAGAGGTTGACCCGCAGGGCTGCATCGGTTGCGATCTGATGAAAGACCATGTCATCGGATATGTCGGTTGCCTGAACCTGCATTCCCTGCTGCTGAATGCGGTCGGAAAGCTGATTCTTCACCTCCATCAACAGGTCGGGACTCTCCTGAAGAATCTGAATGATCTGGTCCGCAGAGAGCGGCGTAAACGATGCAGGAGAATTAGAATTCTCCTGATCCTCTGCTGAGCCGGAGCTGCTGCCGAAGACTGCGGCAGATGCTGTGCCTGGTTCCGTCGATGTTTGCATCTCACTTCGGCTCGTCGACTGAGTCGTTATCTCCTGAGCAATTGCTCCATTCAGGAAGATGTAAGACAGCGCAATGACAAACGTCAGAGCGATCCTGACGGAGTAGCCGGACGAGGCGATATTGCGATATAGATGCGAAAAAAAGCGTGACTTCATAAGAGACATAACCTGCGTAAAAGAGCGGAAAGACTATCTGCGTTCCTATGCTTCGACCCTAGAGAGCAAGGCCAATCACCGTGTCATGTTTGGGTCAGAGGATTGTCATTCCTTTGTTGTCTCTGAAGAACTGCACCTTCGAATCATTGATCCGGTCCAGATGTAGCTGCGGGGAAATGACAATGAATTGACAAGCAACGGACGATCCGGAGACATACAGCAAGAGGTGAATCATTAGCCTCTGCAATATGCCATGCCTTAAGTTGCCGTCTCCAATCTCTCTGCTCGCACGGCCGATACGGCCTATTGCGCTGGCGACCATCCTGTTTTGCACACTGAAATACGGCACTGCGCAAGACACCCCTGCCATCTCGGGAGGCGTCGGCTTCTTCTCCAACACGAATGGCGGTAATACGTCATACTCGCCGATTATTTCGCCGCTGGTTATAGCTCCGATTGGCAACCATGTCCTTGTCGAATCACGTGCCACGCTCACGGAGACATTTTTCCCCAAGGGTGGTGGCCAACCAGACTATGACCACAGCCACTATATTGCGTTGACTTACCTGCAAGGCGACTATGTGGCGAACTCTCACCTGACAGTTGTTGGCGGAAGTTTTCTGACACCCTTCGGCACATACAACGAGAGACTCTCCCCAATCTGGATCAGCAACTTTCAGGATGGTCCGCTGATTACCGGCATTGGAGCGATGGGCACAGGCACTGCACTAGGAGGAGAGATTCGTGGAGTTGCGATCTCTCGCCGCAAGTATTCGCTCAACTACGTGGGATATTTCTCGGCACGTAGCGACAATGAGCAGTTTAATGCTGAACGCTCCGCGGGCGGGCGTGCCAGTCTGTATCTACCGGATCAGCGACTGGAAGTTGGCTTCTCCTATGGGCGACTGCTACAGGGAACCCAGGAGAACTTCTACGGCACACATGTGTGGTGGGAGCCGAAGGATACTGCGTTTCGTCTGCGCTCAGAGTTCGCAACCGGCCAGCACGCCTATGGATACTGGCTGGAAGCAGACTACCGCACACAGGCCTTTGGAGGATTGAATAGCTGGGTCGGCCGGTTTGAGCCTGTGTTCCGAATGCAGCAGACCTTCCGCCGCGATAACATCTCCAGCGATAGCCTGCCCGGCGTGAATACGCAGCGCGCCGACTTTGGACTGGATTACAACCTTCCGCACAATACGAGAGTTCTCACTAGTTACTCACGGCAATTCTCGTCCAATGGTAATCGCAATATCTGGGAGACAGGAATCGTTTATCGCTTCCTCTTTCCCGCATGGAAAGGGAAATAGAATGGATAACAGATATCTGATTCGATATATGCTTGCCGCGGGAGTTTTTTTCGTTCCTATGCTTATGCCCCTCCAGGCACAGACGATATCTACTTCTTCTCAATCTCAGCTTCGAAAAACCTCGACGCCCCAAAAGCAATACCACAGTGATGGGGAGCGCATCTTCGTTCAAAACTGCTCACGATGCCATAATGCACCGGAGGGATTTTCTCCACGTATAACAGGAACGATAGTCCGACACATGCGCACAAGAGCGCAGTTGAGCAAGCATGATGAGCAGGAATTGCTGCGTTTCTTTAATCCATAAAACAATATATAGAGAGTTCGTTACGAAGCTATGTAAGAACGCTCTCCGCGCGGAGCGTTCTTACATAGCCGATCAATTCACTCGTGTTTATACGCGTGTTTGAGAGTTCATATTTGTCTTTGGAAATTTCCCGGAATATGGCCTCATACAAGCTGGCTTGCCATACGAGCATAGCGAGCGCGCTGCGTGGGGGTTTCTGCACTCATTGCAAGCTGTTCCAATTCTTCTCGCGTTGGCTTTAACGTGAGAGGAAGTTTTTTCCAGTAGTACTGAAGATTTTTTGACTGCCAGTTTTCGTATGTCTTCTCCCACGATTTCCCTGACTCTCCAGCGAAGACAAGGTTCGAAGGATTGAGAACTCGGCGTGAATCCTGAAATCTGCAATCGATCGAGATGCGCATACGGTGAGAGATGTTGGGAGCGGCAGAATGGACTGTCAGGCTATGAAAGATCAGCACATCTCCTGCGTTGACCTGTCCTCCGGTCCATTCGTCCTCAGCAATGTCATCCTGAGGGATCTCTGGGACGTGCAGGTTCTCCCGTTGATGCTCAATAATTCCGTGACGATGCGATCCTTCAAAGATACGCAGAGGTCCAACATTGATAGGACAATCATGCAGAGGAATCCATACGGTATAGAACTCCGGATCGCCACCCATAAACTCGTAATCCTGATGCGCGTGAGTGACAAGGCGCTCGCAGTTAGGGAAGATGAGACGTCCAATAGGCTTGGGATGTACCAGAACCTGATCGCCAGAGATGTACTCCATCACCTTCTTGAGTGCTGGGTGATGAGGAAGAGCGTGAAATGACTCCAGGTTGAATACCTCCTGATAAGTCTTCTTGAAGATCGGATCAGGGTCACCATAAGCAGCGCCTCCAGCGGGGATGCAATCGAATGGAGCACTGTCAAGGGACAGCCATCCGGCCTTGGATAGAACGTCGGTAACATCCGACAGAACTGCTCGAACGGCAGGCAGGGGAATTAACTGACGAACGAGGACATATCCCCTGATTTCGAGCCCGTCTTTCAGTGTTGATGGCGAAAGACTGTCTGATTGAACATCATGAAAAGATTTCATTTCAATACACCTCTTCGGGCGCCATATCGCACAAGGCCCACTGTATCCACGCTAGCGAAGACCGAGTTACATGATGTCTCGCGATCTTTTACTGCTTGTCAGTTCTTTGTCACTTCCGATTCACAAGAGCGGTTGCTATTCGATGACAATTGTCTGACCATGCCATGACACCCAAGCCCATGAGATAAGTACTCTTGCTATAGCTACTAACAAATGGTCCATGCATGGGAACGACATCGCTGACATGACAGAGATCTTGATTCATCCAGCCGCAGAGAAATCGAGTTCTACGCGTCCTCAAGAAGCTTTACTCTCCGATATGGATCTACCTATCAGAAAACGCTTCTTCCCGCTTGGATTTGCCGTAGATATCCTGACGAATCGGCACGAGTTGCTGGAAGCAGCGGATGCCAGCTTTGGGCATAGCGCTCTCAGGCATGGCAGCGCACAGATCCAGATCAGATTCGGCGTCAGCGAAGGAAAGAACAGGCAGTTAGCACCTTCTCCTATACGCCGGGAGTACAACCATCTGTACTTGATGGTGGCGGATGCGGAGAACCAGGCTGTACTCGATCTGCGCACAAGAGAAAACTTTGTCTGGCTGAATGAAGCTACGGTAAAAAATGCTCTCTATCTACGACACAACTTCCTGGAGAAGGTGGTCTACCTGCTGCTCGGAGCTTCGGTTGTCACCGATATTCATGCCGGATGTGTCAGCAAGCATGGGAAGGGCATCCTTCTCTGTGGAGATTCGGGAGCTGGAAAATCGACGCTTTCCTATGGGTGCGCGCGTGCCGGGTGGACTTACACCTCGGACGATACCTGCTATCTCATTAATGCCACCGAAGAGCCGCGAGTGATTGGGCACTCGCATAGGATACGCTTTCGGCCTGCTGCAAAAGCTCTCTTCCCTGAACTCCATGAACGCGAGATTTCGCCACGCATGGAAGGAAAGCCATCCATTGAGGTTTTAGTGTCAGAATTGCCCGTTCTCTCCACTGCTAACGAGGCCAACGTTCACGCGGTGATTTATTTACGCCGCTCGCCATCCATCCGGCCTGCATTGACGCAATTGCCTGCCGGCAGCGCTGCACGGAAGATATCGGAGGAGCTGTATTCTACTGGTGAAATTCGCGCAATGCATGAGGGGACACTGCAGAAGCTTGCGAGGACTCCGGCATTTGAGCTGCATTACGATAATCTTGAGGAGGCTATTTCTCAGTTAGATCTATTGGTAGCGACCTTGTAAGAAAAGGGAAAGGGTATATAGAGCATTCTTTTAATCTGCCTCAGGGTATGACCTTTCTCCGTGAGATTGCAGTGAACCAGATACTACGACCACAATCGCTGCTGTATAGAAGCGTCTTGGAATCACTCTCCCATGATGGCTGAATTTGATTGCAAGGCACATTCGCTATTCTGCTAATCGCTCCACTGTGTTCGTCACGCAGCCAAAGATTCCAAAAACCATGATCGAGATGTGAATAGGCCATCCAGCGCCCGTCCGGGGAGAAAGATGGATAACGTGAATCCGTCATGGAGAGGGTAGATAGTCGATGGGTAGAATCGGTGATAAATATTTGAGGTCGATCGTCATTCTTGATAGCAGCTACGGCGAATTTATCTTCGGAGAGAAATGACGCCTCGTACACATTCCACCGAGGAGGCGTGAGAATCTCTTCCATGGAACGCGTACGAAAGCTTCTCCTCATCACTAAACTCGCACGCCCACGATTATCGCGAAGAAAAGCCAGATCCCGACCATCACGCGAGAGCATGGGATCGTGAGCATTCTCGACAACGACCCTGAATTTGTCCAATGCATCTAAAATCTGAGAAGAATTCGGTATAGGTGTTTTAGACGAAGCAGTTGAGACGCGTTCGATGAGGACGTTTCCATCGGTCGCCGTGAAAGAAAGAATATCCTCCGGCACGCTATCCCAAGGGATAGCGTAAGCATCAAATCTCTGCGTAGACTTTGTAACTAACTGGTATCCAGACAAACTGAAGCGAATGAAATGCAACTCATTCCCGAGCATACGGGGACTTGTATTAGCAAATCCCTGCACGTTTAGCGGTATGCGATAGTTGTATTCTTTGCGTTCACCTTGTTCAAGAAGAAATGAAGAGCGAATATTCAGGATAACGAATGCAATTATCGCTGCTCCCCATACATATCGGGTCCGGGTCGGTCTCTCCTCTGCTACAGGTAGGCCTCTCCTTTGGAGAACATAGAGTCCGAGGACAATAGCCAGCATAAGTGGAAGACGAGGAACATACCAGAGCAATGCAAGGCCCTGCGGATGCTCCGGAACCGGAAGCGGAAATCCTATTCCAAGATAGATTGCCAGTAGTACGGTGAGCCACTTGTAGCTACGATCCTGCAACAAGATGGAGGCGATAACACATACAGGGAAAATCATCAGGACGAAGTTATAAGAGGCAGGGATGGTTGATATGGCGAGCGAAGCCGTCAGGAGCGAAGACCACTCTAGAAGAACTCCCTTCGGGCTTTCATCTCCGCGACGAATAAGCAGGACAGATGGCGCCAAAATCAGCATGGGAAGTACTGACGCGAGCACTGCATATACAAGCGGCCAGGAATACCAGGGATCTGGGTTCCACTGAGGCTCCGAAAGAAAAAGACAGTGCAGGATGCCAGATATTGAAGCTGTAGTCGTGTAAGTGCCGAGTCCTTCACCATGCATCACCCATGGAAGAATCTCGAAGAGCCACACACGATGCGCATTCAGACCAAAGATCGCAAGAGAAAGACCTGTGGCAAGACACGCAGTGATAACCCCGGATGCCAGAGCTCCCCAATCTCGTCGACGCAGGAAAAATAAGAACAGTAGCAGCGGGAAGATTTTGCATATTCCGGCGATAGCGACCAATGCTCCGGCGAGAGACCGGTATCCTCGAAGGTAACTTAGACAGGCAGCGAGGATAAGAAACAAGAGAAAGATGTAGAACTGCCCGTACAGCAGGTTTCGATAAAGAGGGAAACTCAGGAAGATCGCGAGTGCGATCCTTCCAGGATGAAGTCTGGTGAGAGAGTGCAGTATCCACGCAATCGGAATAAGTAGAACGAGGTTCAACAGTATCCAGATATGCTTCGCAGTGAGGACCCCGAAGAAGGTCAAGGGCAAGAAGATCAATGTTGAGAACGGCGTGATAGGGAGTAACCCAATAACTCGGATGTCGAGTGCGCCATAGTCCTTCTGACGTTGAATCCAACTCCATTCATACATGCGCGAAGTGTCGACACCTCCGTGAGCCAGCCTTGCGGCCAGATAGTAATTTGGGAAATCAGTATTGAGTGTTCTCCAGGCGTGAGGAAGACTATGCACACAGAAGAAAAGAATGGCGATGAAGAGCAACGAGCGCTCTGCCCACACTGCGATAGTTAACCTGGATCGGGAGGACATCGTTTTAGCATAGAAACCAACCTCATAGTGATTTGTCACCTACTTGTCAGACTGTGGTCATCCTTCTTTCCTGCAAAGGTAGGGCCTGTCTATGGCTTGCGAGCCTCTCTTCCAAGATGGACGCCGCCTGTGAGGTTCCATGAAGATGTTGGAGTTGTCCCTGTATCGCTCTTGCTGCTTCCCGATAGTGTGTCTCTGCTCTGAGTTTTAGCAATGCTGCACGAATCCTCTCTGACGAGCGATCCTGCGAAGGCAGTACCTCGGCGACACCCAGTCTTTCCAGACGGGCAGCAACTGCTGGCTGATCCAATGCGATAGGCAAAGCCAGCATTGGCTTGCCCTGCAGCAGTGTTTCAAGTGCCGTATTTGGCCCTGCGTGCGTGATGATGATATCTGCCATCTTGAGGAGATCAAGTTGTGGCGCATTCTCGACTACCAGAGGATTCCCCGGAAGATTTATGAACGATTCGAGGTTGCGCCGCCCACCCAGGCTAATGACGAGTTGCAGATTGAGTCCGACACATGCCGAAGCAATGCGATGATAAATCTCGGGATCGGCCTTCCGAGTGGTTCCCAGCGAGGCATAGATCAGAGGTTGGCCATTGAGTCTCTGCCAGGGGAACTCCACCTGAGAGCGTCCAGCCTTATCAACGAATGGTCCGGTATAGAAGAATCGGGTAGGCAATTTCTGATGCGGAGTGGCGAGACATCTCGGCCATTGCGTAATATGTGCTAGCTCGGGAAAGGTCTCTCCTATGCTAGTAACCGGTCCTAGTCCGACCTTGCGGCGATGGCGGTCGAGAAGTCGCCTCACAGGACCTCTCATGTGATAGATCGAGACTTCGAAGATATGCGACTGGAGACGTTCCTGCCATGAACACTGTGGAAGAAATGATGGAGGCGCAGCCCACCCAAAGTTATGAGGCATGGAGGTCGAGATTACAAAATATGGAATCTGCAATATCTCCGCCGCAGTGGGTCCGGCAAGCGTAATCTCTCCCATGAGAAGCGTATCGACTCCTGCAACAGCAATAGCTACGAGATATTCGCGCAGATACGTGCCAATCTCCCGGTCGAGGTGTCGAAGCCTGGTGCGTGTCTCTTCGATCCATCCAGGCTTCTGATTCGTTGCTGACTTGTCATGGCTGGGTATCTGCGCGATGCCCGACACGTCTATCGGAAAGAATCCAAGACCGAACTGGAGAATTTTTGCCTCGTATTCAGGAGCAAGGAAAAATGTGACGCGGTGACCTCGCGACACCAACTCCTGCGACAGCGCGATCAAAGGATTGAGATGACCTGAGCCTTGATAGGAAAGAACACCGAAATGCGCCACTATGTCCTCTCCTCAATCTGCAACTTATCAACTTTTGCATAATCGATAACGCGCCCGCTCAGACGCACCATCCCCACTCCGAGACAAGCTTCCGCTTGCTGCAAAATTCGTTGAATTGGCGCACGTAGCCAACGGATGCGCCCTTCTATCCAGAGCGGCTCCATCCCTTGCTTGACTGCCAGCGGAAGAAGACTCCATACATCGTCCGAAGCCAGGTTGACTTCACCTGCAATCATCACAAACTCCACATCCCTCCAGGAAAGGGCCTGAAGTCTCGCATGAGGAGGATCGCCATTGTCACGAATCGCTACCAGATCGGCACAGGCTGATTCACGGATATTCCCTTCCCCAGCGGTGAGATGCAGGATAGCAGAGGGAATATCCGTGATCATCCGATACGCTTTCTCAGAGGGGATAGCTGTGTTATTGAGAGCGAACCGCACCTCATCCAGCAAATCACCTATCGCCGTAAGAGGAGAGTCGTTCCCTAAAGCAACACGCTCCAGCTTGTTTATGCAGTTCACATCTGGAAGATGCTCATAGAGAAAATGATTCGAAGAAAGACAAATAATCAACGATGCGTGACGCTTCTGCAGCAGTGCGATGCCGTCATCGTCCAATGCCAAGCCATGAACGATGACGGTATCCGCATCCAGCACTCCCAATTTGTCTAAAGCACCCAGTTCCGCCTGTGCAAATGCATCGATACCTTCACACCCATGCACAAAAAAAGCACTACCGGCCGGTGTGGTCATCCACGACTGACGGATATCCGGAGACAGGGCCGGAGAGTGAGCCCATCCATAGTTGCGCAACACCTTGACTGGATAGGACCCAGAGTGCAGCACAGGCCAGGGTGAATCGTGATGACATACAGTTGTGACGCCGCATAAAAGATTGCGTATGCCTCCCCACAAGAGTCGAATATTCCTTGGTACAGAGTTGAAATGAGAGATGACCGACGGCATAGTTGCGTGGATATCGTCTCCCCACTCAACATAGTTCCTGTAAGGAGGATTCCCTAGTCTGGGGTGCAACGCGTATTGCAGATGATCGTGTGCATTGATGAAACCGGGGAGCAGGAGAAATCCGGCAAGGTCCATCTCTACTTCAGATGTACAGGGTGTTATGGATGCAGTGTGAAAACGGAGTATTTTCCCATCGGCTATCTTCAGAGAACCATTAACGGCTGTGTGAGCTCCGGTTGCATAACGTGCTCCGTTGATCACCATAGTGCCGTCATAGTGTGGCGTACAAACAGGACTAGTAAGCATCTTTCCTCGCGACGTAGATGCAAAACCGCGAAGGCTCGCGTCGCTTGCGTAGCCTTGCAATCCATGGACGCATGACCCACCGCCATCCATACCGGGGATGGTGCCCAGTCCAATGAATAGATAACGCCTCTTCAAGATTGCGCAGGCGCTCGTCCGTCAAAAACTCCAGGCTCTCCACTGAGTCAGATGCAGTACAGAAGCGGTGCTGGAAATGAGAATAACGCTCGACAACCATCTGTCGCCCATACTCTTCTCGCGAGTACCAGGGAGTATCGCAGATGACTACAAGTCCTTTGGGCTTGAGGCACCGGAGCGCTTCGCGCAATGTTGTTTCATAGTCCTCGGAGTAATGAAACGATGCGTTGAAGATAACAGCATCAAACTGCTCGTTCTGGAATGGAAGGCGATTTAACTCCGCCTGAAAGCGAGGAATGCTTCCATTCAGATGATGATGGTAGTGCATAGCAGCACCTAGCCCATCTTGTGGATTGACGAGCAAATCGACAGCTACAGGCTTGTAGCCCCTCAGTGCAAGCTGAAAACTTAGCCAGCAGTTGCCCGCCCCCAGATCCAGAATGGCTTCTCCTTGCCCCACTGGATTGAATACGCGACGAATGAGATAGTCGTAACTCCTTGCTCGAATCCTCCACTGGCCGCTGTTGTGTCCAGTCGTATCTTTATAAGGAAGAGCGAGGTAGTAGCTCTCATCATGACTGCCGCGACCTTCTGCAGCGCGGATATATTCGTAATCCGTGATGAAGCGTGCATAATAAGCAAGCCGCTCCGGCGAGAGCGCAAGAATGATTCCATTGTCCTCTTCTAGAAGGAAGCCACAGTCGCGACATCTTCGCTCCTCTATGAGATTTCGACTGCATTGTGGACAACGCAGTCGAATCCCGGAGTAGCGTTCTGGTGAATGCATCCTGGCACCGTTAGATGGCAAAAGCTGCCCCTGTATCGGACTCATTGCCGAGACCCACCTGCTGGGACAAGCGAGTTCAGCGGGACAAATGCTGGAGAAGGGGCTTCATTTCTATCAGGGATAAGACGAAACGCATTTTCTACGCGGCTGACCGGCTCCATGTCTTCGACAATCTGCCACAGAGAACGACTGGATGGGATGCCGTTGCTTTTCCATGAATCTATCTCTGCATGAAGCGCTTCGCGAACAGCTCGATAGAATTCCGTAGTGTAGGCGGCCTCGAACATGATGCAAAGATCGTCGCTGTCGGTCCAGTTACGTTTGATTCCGAGTTGCGACTGCACACGTTCGTAGAAGACTGTGCCCGGCAGAGGGTAGGAAAATGAGATACCGATGTCATCAGGGCGAAGCCTTCGCACCAGGTCGATGGTCTGCTGAAGCTCGGCCCACGTCTCTCCTGGGTAGCCGAACTGAAGGAAGAAGCAGGCACGAATGCCAACATAACGAAGTCTCTCGCGCGCGACTGTAACCTGATCCAGAGTAATGCCTTTGTCCATAGCGTCCAGAATGGCCTGCGAACCGGACTCCACCCCCATCCAGACTTCAACGCAACCAGCGGCCTTCAGATGGCGAACCGTGCTTTCGCTCATTAGATCTGCTCGCGATTGTATTTTGAACGGGAGAGCCGCATCTCGGCTTGTGATCTCTATGGCGAACTGCTCTATCCATCGATGGTTCAGCGCAAAGACATCATCGCCAAACCAGATGTGATCAACACCCGCATGTTTGAGCATGGCCATCTCTTCCGCTACAGCCGAAGCGGCGCGTAACTGGAAGCGATCACCGGAGATCGGCTTCGCACACCAGTTGCAGCGAAACGGGCATCCGCGGCTGGCAACCATGTTTGTCGAGAAGTAGCCGTGCGTGCTCGTCCATGCAGTGCGATAGGGCTCAAGTTCTACGAGGTCACGCGCAGGCAACGCAAGTTGTGCCCAATCGGAATTTCGAGCTAATCGTTGTGCTCCTCGGAGAAGTCGCCCGGACACATCCTTTAGCACCAGACCATCCAATAGCGGGACATGAACATTGGCAAGGATAGCTCTGCAAAGATCGACCAGAAGATTCTCGGCTTCTCCGCAGAGTACATAGTCAAAGCCGTTGTCGAGGAAGAGTTCGGGATGATCTGTTGCGTCCGATCCATGCACCACGGCAATGGCTCCAGCATCCTTTGCAGCGCACGCCATGCTCCAGGCGACCTCACGCATACGGGTAAGGCACATCTTTGACAGAAAGTTGAAATCGTCTTCGTAGACGACGACAATCTTTGCGCTGGAGCATTTGAGAGCCGCGAGGAAACCATCCTCAGGAACTTCCAGCATAGCGTCAAAGACATCTGTTGCAATGCCCTGGCTGCGCAGGGCCGTAGCTGCATAGAGAGTTCCCAGAGGAAGATAAGGCTGCATCTTCTGCGACTGCTTCGTGTCGTAAGGAAGATGATACGAATGCGTCAACAGAACATCGGCCAAGACTCACCCCAGTATCCCCTGCGAGGACTAGATACCAGCCAACGCAGGTTCGAATGTAAGCGGAGTTTCCGCTTCTGTTTGAGCCTACTTTCGTCAGACAAGAGCGGTTGTCTCAGGAATGTAAGCTCAATGTCATCCCTTCAGTCGTGTCGGTAATATGCCCCGTCTTGTCGCGCTTGGTGGCAACATAACGAGCAGCATGAGGGCCAACGGATACCTCTGCGCTAATGCGCTCTGCGATATGTATGCCGGAAGCCGTAATTGCTTTTATCTTTTCAGGATTGTTCGTCATCAGTCGAAGAGAAGAGACCTTGAGAAAGCGCAGTATGTCGACGGGCAAGCAGTAATCGCGAATGTCAGCTCCGTGTCCGAGATGCAGATTGGCCTCAATGGTATCGAAGCCAGCCTCCTGTAACTCGTAAGCGCGCAGCTTCTCCATCAGGCCGATGCCCCGGCCTTCCTGATGTTCATAGAGCAGTATCCCCGCTCCTTCATGAGCGATGCTCCGTAGAGCCAGGTGAAGTTGATCGTGGCAGTCACAACGCAGGGAGTGAAAGATGTCCCCGGTGGCGCATTCCGAGTGGATACGAACGAGAGGAGGAGCGGCGTGAATATCGCCAAGAACCAATGCCAGAGCTGTTTCAACAGAGCCATCTTCCCCCCCCTCATACTTCTGCCTCTCGAATGCCAGTAGACGGAAATGGGCCCAGCGTGTGGGAAGGCTGACCTCTGCAATCTTCTTCAGCATGATCAATATGTTCGTTCCTTTCTACCGTAAGTAAAGATCATGCTCTGCGCCGGAACTGGTAGAGAACATGATCTCCAAGCATGGCCAGCGGACGCGCCATGACGCGATCGAAGGCATCCATACTGTTCAACAAACGGGGATGACGGGAGATCCAAGGCTCGGCGGCGCTTGGCGGAACAGCCACGCCAATACCAATCTTCTTCTCCAGATCAAACCATGGACCGAAGGCCCGCCGTAGATCGCAGTCGCGATGATAGAAAACCTCAAAGTTTCGCTTCGCCAGACGAGCTGGTGCAGAATCGCGATTGAAGCGGCGGAGAGCTTGACGCGGCCGTCCGCACAGAGTCTCTACGATCATCTCCGCCGGACAGCAGGTACCAAACAGAACCAGCATGGCGGCTGCTCCTGGCTTTAGGAGCGATGCCAGCCCTTTGGCCACGGAGCGAATATCCTGCACGCAGTTGAGCGGAGCAAAGTTGGAGAAGGCTCCATCGAAGAGCTGTTCGCCAGCCAGATGCCGTTGCTCCGCGAAGTGCTCCAGCTCCTCGCCTGCTACTATCTGTGCACAAGAACCCAGCGGAGAAAGCTTCTGCTCGGCAATAGAGGCCATCGCTGGGGAGGCGTCCGTGAGCAGTATGCGAAAGCCCCGTTCGGCCAGGAACACCGCATCTTCTCCAGTGCCTCCGCCAATCTCCAACACATGCCCCTTCGGAGGAAATCGCTGCAGCAGAGCTGCCCGCACGGCGCGGCGTTGTGCCGCAACACTTGCCCATGAGCCAAATCGAACGTCGAAGACAGGGGCCACCGCATCGAAGGCAAAGGCCGCGGGACGAAGAGAGGAATCGGTCATGGCAGGTTATTCCGAAGTCGGCGCCAGCGACGGGATTCAACGGCAAAGCGAAGTCCTTCTATCGCATGAAAGAGAACGCGAGAGGCAAGAAACCGAATCTGCACACGATAGCGCGCGATTCGCGTCGAAAAAGCTTCCCCCGGCGCGGCTTGAATCACAGCGGGCGGCAGGCGAGACGGCAGCAGCGAAGCCTGCATGGGCTTATAAAGCGCGCCACCTGCAATCTCCAATTCCTGCTGTAGCAGCAGATGCAACTTGCTACCCGGAGGGCACTGAAAGATGGCAGATCGGCCGTAGAGGTAGAGCCAAAGCTGGATAGAGGGCGGAAGCCGTTCCATCGTCCAGGAAGTCAGCGACCGCGGCGCGAAGCTGCCCCAGACGGACGTGAGGAGGTAGGTCGCGATACCGATGGCCAGACATGCTCTCCTGTCCTTCTGGGCCCGTATGCGTAGTTCTCTCCAAAAGACATTATCGTCACTCCGGGTCAGCACGTGACGATAGAACTCGAGAAGATGCGAAGCACGGAGGAAGGGACTGCCGATGTCCTTCAATGTGTGCAATGCCTGCCCTAGAAAAAGATCGATGGGCGAAAGCACAGGCATCTTGATGCCGCAGATTTCCCGGGATATGGAACGATGCAGCCGCGCAGACAGACCGGGAGCATACGCTTCGAGATGGAGTTCTACTCCGCGGTAGGGAAGGTCGCGATAGAGATCCTTTGCGGTAACGCGCGGAGTCTGTCCCTTCTTGAACTCCCAGCTCTTTCCGCTTATGGCGTACAGCGTGTAGCCGTGGCGCTCGAGTATCTGGCGCGCAGCGGGAGCACTACTTTCTGCAACAAGGAAATCAATGTCGAATTGATGACGAAGCTCAGGACGAGTCACAGAGGCGGGATGAAGGGAGATACCCTTTAGCACTGCATAGGAGAGCCCCGCAGCTTGAAAATCTCGCTGTAACTCGATGGACTCTCCGATCAGGCCCTGCGTTCGCTGCCGGTTTTCTTCCAGGTTTCGCTCCAGTCGATCGATGACAAAACGAGGAAGAAGGCTGCGTTGTTCCATCTGAGTCATCCGGTCAAGAAAATACAAGGCGAGACCACTCGTATCCAGCCAGTGCAGCAACCTGCGCCACTCCGCATCAGAGAGAGTATGTGGAAGAGCAAGCTGGTGCGGACAAGACTCCGAAAAGCAGAGAAAGACGGCTTCACGGATACGTTGATCGCAGGATAAAGGCTTGTGGACGGCTGCATCTCCAGGCCAAGATGCTACGGCAACTCCGAGAACATCCGTAGTGCCTCTCGAATCCGTAAGATCCATGCGGCTTGCCACCTGCGCTTGAGAGAGTTGCATTCTGTCCGCGTCCTTATTGATCCTGTCCCGAAGCTGTTGAGCACGAAGCAATAGGACGAGCGTAGTGGGTTGCGTTCAGTGGATTGTCAGGTGGGGGTCAGATGATTGTCACCGCAATGTTGTGGACGTATCGAAAGAAATTACTCAGGGGGCTTACGGAAGAGCATTGCCTCTACCAGCATCAGACCAAGATCTCGCCTGTAGGCTCGCAAGCCTATGCCCTGCTCATAGAAGTGTCGAATGGAAGGGCCAACCGCACCGGAGCGATGCTGGACGATCACGAGACCGGCCTGCTCTGCCAGTTCAGCATGATCGCAGTGCATATAGTGTTCGATGCTGTGTACCATTCCATTGCGATCCGTCATGGTGCGACGATGACCGGCGCGAGCGGCATCCGGATGGAAGTCGGAGACGAAGACATGACCACCGGGCGCGCAGACACGATAAAGTTCGCGATAAGCGCGAAGTGGGTCCGGCAGATGCCCCAGCACCAAACGGCACCAGATCATATCGAATCGATCCGGCGCGAACGGCATTGCACGAATGTCTCCAGCGATGACGTTCCGGGCCTGACCTGCGGCAAGCATCTCCGGGCTCAGGTCAATCCCAATGGCATTGGGGATGTTTTGAATGCGCCGCCCGATACCACATCCAGCATCAAGTAGCCGAGCGCATGGCAGACCATTCAGCATCTCCTGGGCAAGCTGCTCGTCTAGGGCGCTGGTCGCGGTCTCAGTCGCATAGGTAGAAGCCCATATACGATAAGCATCACGCACATTAAGTTCTTCAGGCTCCGGACGAGGCATTCCACTCCGGCCAGAAATCATGCCACGAAATAATGCGCGAACATGGGCCATCGAACGGACCCTTTCCGGCACAGCACGCTGGCTGTGCCAACATGCTGAACGATAGCGGAAAAACCCGAAATCAGTTGTCTCCACCGTGTCAGCAGAGTGTTATCAAGCGTGGCATGGATACTCGATGGCGATTCCCCGAGAGTCCCACTCAAAGTGAGCCCCCGGCTTCGCATCTACCGATCAAACATGGTTGTAAGTGATTGATTTTTCATTGGTTGCCCCCCAGGGATTCGAACCCCGATTGAACGAGTCAGAGTCGTCCGTCCTACCATTGAACGAGGGGGCAAGATGCTTTGCGTCGATACGCTCCGCGCCGCGAACAGGATGTTCGCTGACTGCCTTCATTTATGAGTGTACGAGGTGAAAGAGATTCGGTCAATGCCGGGAGAGCGCTTCGTTGTGGATTGCACCCGGTGATGGATTCGCTCGTGGTCTGCGATGGTTTTTACTGGACATGCTGCTGGATCAGTTACAATTCACGACACTCGGCTGTTGCAGAGCCGGGAGATACTGTGACCCCAAAAACCAGGCAGAAACGAGGGAAGAAGGATGGCAGGTACGTTTGAGATCAAGAAGGCCAAGAATGACGAGTTTTACTTTCATCTGAAGGCCGGGAATGGACAGATCATTCTGTCGAGCGAAATGTACGAGGCGAAGAGCTCGGCGGTGAACGGAATCGAGTCGGTGAAGAAAAACGCTCCGGACGACGCCCGCTATGAGCGGAAAGAGACGAAGAACGGACAGTTCATGTTCAACCTGAAGGCGGCGAACCACCAGGTGATCGGAACGAGCGAATCCTACACGACAGCCTCGGGACGAGATAACGGGATTGAGTCGGTCAAGGAGAACGCTCCGCAGGCCGGTATCCACGACGAGACGGCTTAACCGCGAAAACTTCAGGAGGAACGAACTCCTTGGGGGTGTTCGTTCCTCTATGTCATGGATAGAATTCGGGAATGGAGACACTGGATCGTAAAGTTGCCGCTCTGTTTCTGGATTATTCGTGCCGCAAGCTGGAGACCATGACTGGGCATGTCGGGGTTTGTCTTTCCCGGCTAACAGATGCGCAGATATGGGAGCGGCATGGCGCGCATGAGAATGCTGTGGGCAATCTTGTCCTGCATTTATGCGGAAATATACGGCAATGGGCGATTGCCGGGGTGGGTGGCGCGAAGGACGTTCGCGACCGGGATGCGGAGTTCAGCGCGGATGGCGGGATGGGCGCCGAGGAGTTGATGGGGCGGTTTGCCCTGACGGTAGCTGAGGCCCGGGACGTCATTGCGGGGCTTTCGGCGGAGAGACTGCTGGAAAAAATTAATCCGCAAAACGGTGAGGTGAGCGTCCTGGATGCCGTGTACCAGGTGGTGGGGCATGTGCAGCAGCATGTGGGGCAGATCGTTCTACTGACCAAACAGATGACGGAGCAGGATCTGAACCTGACGATCCCGCGGAAGGTGGAGCAGCGGTAGTTGCAACCGCGGATTTGCGCGGATGAACGCGGGTAAGAGCTATTAATATTGTTATTCGACGGGGAGCTTGGCGTTGTAGCCGTCGCGCGCGATGATGGAGTATTTTTGCGGCTTACCCTTCTCGTCTTCCATGCGTAGCGGGTGGCCTTCATTGTCTACGAGGAGAACCTTGACCCTGCGGTAAGTGCCGTCGTTCTTATTATTTGTGGGACGGTAGGTGAGGATGTACTCGTTGCGGATGGAGTCGTTGATCTGGGCGAAGACGTCGGGGAGCTCGCCCTGGAAGACGGGAGCGAAGTACATGCCGCCGGTCATGGAGGCGAAGGTTTTGAGCTGGTTCTGCGCCTGAAGGTAGTTCATATCACGCATACCGCCGCCGAAGCCGCCGCGTCCGCCGGCCAGCTCGTTGAGGAAGGCTCCGGTGCCGATGGAAAAGATGGTGACATTGGGGGTGGCTTTGACCTTAGCCGTGATCTTGTCGAGGGTGAGTTTCGAGAAGGTGTCGCGGCCGGTGCCGATGAGAATGATGTACTTGCGGCCTTCGATGCGGCTTACGCGGTCGAGGGTCTCGTAGAGGGCGTCGAAGACGTTGGTCTCGGAGAAGCCGGGGATGACGAGGGACTGGAGGGCCTGGGCGACGACATCTTTGTTATTGGTGAAGTCGTTTAGAATGTGGGTGTTGAGGTCATAGGTGACGACGGCGATGTAGTCGTCGGGACGCAGGGAGCGGAAGAAGCTGTAGGAGGCGTTCTGCATGTCGCGGATGAAGTAGTAGCTATTGGCCGCGAACTCCAGCAGCATGACGGCGGTGATGGGGGTTTGGGCGACGCGAATGCTGGTGACGGTCTGGGGTACGCCGTCTTCCAGAATTAAAAAATTGTCCGCTTTGAGGCCGGGGACGAACTGGTGGGTTTTGTCCAGAATAACGCTGGCGTCGATGTTGACGTTGGGGACGTCTACGCGGAGAGAATAGGTCGCGTTATCGGGGTTTTTCGGCTTGGGCGCTGGAGGAGCGGGGGGCGGCTCGTCGGCCTCTTTTTTCTTTTTCAGGACAATGCCACCGTTATCGGTCTGTGGACCGGCGTCGTCGGTGGTGGTTGTGGATGGCTGGCCTTGTGGTTTTTGCTGGGTAGCGGATGCTTCCTGTGCGTGGACGGCGGGCGCGATGGCGCAGAACGCCAGCAGGAGGGCGAGGGCCGGAAGGTGAGGACGGGAGGTCATCATCTGACACTTTACTCCGAAACGAGTCTTAATTCGTTGGACGGCAGAGCGGGCTTTGCGTTGTGGCCGGGAGGCTCTAGTCTGTAGACGTGAATTGCGGAATAAAGCTTCGGTGGTGGACGGCTGGCTGCATATCGGCGTGGATATTTTGTGGGTGGACGATGGTGGGACACGGGCAGAAACCGGACCTTGTCACCACGGCTGCTGTATCGGGCAGTGGGGCTGCGTGGGTTTCGGAGCCGATGCCTCCTTTAGCTCCGGCGATTACGAAGTTCTTCCCTCTTGAGGAGATCCGGCGCGGGATGCGCGGGGTGGCCTACACGGTCTTCGAGGGGGTGAACCCGGAGCCGATGGAGGTGGAGATCCTTGGCTTATTGAAGGACGCTCTGGGGCCGGGGCAGGACATGATTCTGGCTCGTCTGCACGGCACGAAGCCGGAGTATACGGGCGTGGTGGCTGGGATGAGCGGAAGCCCGGTTTACATCGACGGGCGGCTGGCGGGCGCGTTGAGCTACCGGATCGGGCAGTTCAGCAAGGAGCCGATTGCGGGGATTACGCCGATTGAGTACATGTTGCAGGTGCGGGACGACAACGGCGCGGCGGCGCGGGGGATGAGGACGGCGAAGGCCGATGGCTCGGGCATGATGCAGCCTATGGTGCAGCCGATGGAGACGCCGCTGATGTTCGGCGGATTCAGCCAGGAGACGCTGGACCGGTTCGGGGACAGGTTCCGGGCGATGGGATTGACGCCGGTGGTGGGACTGGGTGGAGCGGATGCGAAGGCGGTGCAGCCGGAGCCTCTGGTGCCGGGCAGCGCGGTGAGCGCGGTGCTGGTGCGGGGAGACCTCTCGATGGCTGGGACGTGCACGGTGACGTATGTGGACCCGAAGCGGCTGCTGGCGTGCGGGCACCCGATTACGCAGTTCGGGCCGGTGGACATGCCGATGACGAAGGCTATGGTGATGGCTACGCTGGCCTCGCCTCTGAATGCGTTCAAGATCATCAACACGACGGAGACGGTAGGGGCGTTTACGGAAGATCGGTCGTCGGCGATTCTGGGGCAGTTCGGGGTGTCGGCTCGGATGATTCCGACGGTGGTGGAGGTGGTGCCTCCGGCGGTGGATGGGAAGACGGGGACGGGAAAAACGTTTCGGTTCGAGGTGCTGGATAACCGGCAACTGACGGCCTCGGCGATGCTGACCTCGGTGTACCAGACGTTGCAGTCGAACAATACTTCGACGGCGGAGATGAGCTACAGGATGACCGGCGAGATCGAGCTGAAGGGGTTGCCCGTGGTGAAGATGAGCGGAGTGATTACCCAGACGGAGCTTTATCCGGCGGCGATTGGAGCGGCGGTGTTTCTGAACGACCGTTTCGACAAGGTGTACGGCAATGCACAGGAGCAGCCGGTAGTGACGGGCGTGCATCTGCGGATGGAGGAGATGACGGAGAAGCGGACGGCCACGCTGGAGTCGGCACGGATGAGCAGGATCGAGGCCAGGCCGGGCGACACGGTGGAGATTGAGACGACGCTGCGGCCTTACCAGGCGGAGGCGGTGCTGGTGCGGGTGAAGGTGAAGCTGCCCGCGGACCTCGCTCTCGGGACGATGCGGGTGCTGGTGAGCGATGGAGCGACGCTGGACCGGATCATGACGCGGCCGGGAGCTGACCGCGCGGTGGGGCTGGCCGATACGGTGGCATCGCTGAACCGGCTGCACACGAACGACCGGGTGTATGTGACGCTGCTGAACCACGAGGCGCAGGCGGTGCTGGACGGGCAAGCTCTGCCGGAGGTGCCGCTTTCGATGGCGAACGTGCTGGAACCGCTGAGGACGGCGCAGAAGATGCAGTTGACGGGTGAGAGCGTGGTGGAGGGTGGATCGGCTGAGACGGGGTATGCGGTGAGCGGGTCGCAGATGCTGAACCTGATGGTGAAATAGCCGAACTGACCAGAGTAAGTCTTGATACTGATTCTGTTACGAGAGATCAGGCAGGACGGTGCCTGCATGAGGAATTCTTAATTTGCTCAACGACCTGTTGTAGCATCAAAGAGTAAGCGCGGGCGAGTACGCTGCGCGCACAAGGAAAGAGTTCGAATGAGTGAACTACGCGGTCTTGCAGTCCACGCGGCCGGTGCACATCTGCTGCCTTATAAATACGATCCGGGCGAGTTGCAGCCCCATGAGGTAGAGATCAAGATCTCGCACTGCGGCGTATGCCATAGCGATGTTCACCTGATCGATAATGACTGGGGCATCAGCAAGTATCCGTTTATTCCGGGTCACGAGATTATTGGAACAGTGGTTGGGGTGGGGTCGGACGTGAAGGACCGCGCCATGGGAGAGCGCGTGGGCGTGGGCTGGCAGGCCGATAGCTGCGGCATCTGCGAGTGGTGCAGGCAGGGCGATGAGCATCTTTGCGCGAAGTCGCAGCCTACCTGCGTGGGCCGCAATGGAGGATTTGCCGACCGGGTGCGGGTGAACTCGCGGTTTGCGATTCCGGTTCCGGCAGCACTGGAGAGCGAGCACGCCGCTCCGCTGCTGTGCGGAGGGATTACTGTATATAGCCCGCTGCGGAACCATGGGGTTCGGCCTTCGTCGCGCGTGGGCGTGATCGGGATTGGTGGGCTGGGACATATCGGGATTCAGTTTGCGAAGACCTTTGGCGCGGAAGTGACGGCTTTCTCGACCTCGAAGGACAAAGAGGCGGAGGCGCGGAAGCTGGGCGCGCACAACTTTGTGAATACGCGGGACGCGGGCGCGCTGAAGAAGGTCGCGGGGTCGTTCGACTTTTTGCTTTCTACAGTGAATGCAGACCAGGACTGGCAGGCGTATGTGAATGCGCTGCGTCCGAAGGGCGTGCTGTGCCTGGTGGGCGCACCGCCTGCGCCGTTGCAGATTGCAGCGGCATCGCTATTGTCGGGTCAGAGGGCAGTCTCGGGAAGCCCTACGGGGAGTCCGCGGGATATTGCGGAGATGCTGGATGTGGCGGCTCGGCATGAGGTGAAGGCCGTGACGGAGAGCTTCCCGATGGCCAAGGCCAACGATGCGGTGGCGAAGGTGAAGAAGAACCAGGTGCGGTATCGCGCGGTGCTGGTGAATTAGACCGCTGCTGTTGCAGGGTTGTGGACGGGGTGAGGGCTTTGGCTCTTGCCCCTTTCTATTTTTTCGGAGGAAGAGATTAGACTCGGAACCAGCATGATACGACGAACGTTGGTGATGGGGTTTGTAACGGCTGCGGGGCTGTTGCACGGGGTGGCAGCGGCACAGGGCACGAAGCTCTGGAGCGTGAGCCGGTATGAGGAGATGGAGCGGGGCACGGCGGAGAACGTCGCGATACGAAGCGACGGGCGGCTGGAGGCGGGGCCGGCGGCGGGACTGTTGACGGCGGTGGGAAAGAACTATGCGTGGTCGCTTTCGAGCGATGGCGCGGGGAACGGCTATGCGGGGCTGGGTGGGACGGTCTCGGGATCTGCGGTGGTGATGAAGATTTCGCCGGAGGGGAAGAGCACGCAGATCTTCGCCGGGAAAGAGCTGGCGGTGCAGGCGGTGAGGGCTCTGCCGGATGGAAGCGTGCTGGTGGCGACTTCTCCGGATGGGAAGGTGTATCGGGTGCTGGCTTCGGGCGAGGGTACGCCGGTGGTGGTGTTCGATCCGGCGGCTACGGAGGAGAAGCCGAAGTATCTGTGGGACCTGGCGGTGGGTCGAGGCGGAGAGGTTTATGTGGCGGCGGGGGCTCCGGCGGTGGTGTACCGGGTTCCTTTGGGCGGGGGTAAGGCGGAGGCTCTATTTAAGACGGCGGACCAGCATATTCGATGCCTGATGATGGCTGGGGATGGGACGCTTTGGGCGGGGTCGGATGGAGCGGGCGTGATTTATCGCTTCGCTACGGGCGTGGCGGGGGCGAAGCCGTTTGCGGCGTATTCGGCTCCTAAGCGGGAGATTACGGCTCTGGCGATGGATGCGGCGGGCAATGTGTATGCCTCGGGAGTGGGGGCGAAGGGACGGACTACGCTGCCGCCTTTCTCCGTGACGGGAAATGTAGCGGTTACGATTACATTTTCGCAGCCGGGGTCTTCGAGCGCGGCGGCGGCGAATACGCTGGTGCCGGAGGGGTCGGAGATTTACAGGATTGCGGCGGATGGGGCTCCGCAGAAGCTACTTACGCTGAAGGATGACGTGGTGTATGCGTTGGCGGAGCGGAATGGGAGTTTATTTGCCGCTACAGGAAACCGTGGACGCGTGTATCGGGTGGATACGGCGGTGGCGGGGCGGTTTACGGATGTGGCCCATCTGGAGGGCGCGCAGGGGATGGCGTTCGCGGCGGTGAAGAACGGGCTGCTGGTGGCTACGAGCAATAGCGGGAAGGTGTTCCGGATTGGGGATGGGGTCTCGCCGACGGCTACTTATACGAGCGAGGTGTTCGACGCGCAGGGGTTCGCGCAGTGGGGACGGGCGGAGGTTCGTGCAGGAGCAGCGGCGGGGTATGACCTGTATGTGAGGAGCGGGAATGTGGAGAGTCCACTGACTGGATGGAGCGAGTGGACGCGGGTGGGCGTGGATGGAAGCTATACGGTTCCGGCGGGGCGATTTGTACAGTGGAAAGCGGAGATGCGAAGCGGTGGAGCGGTGGACTCGGTGGCGCTGAACTACCTGCAGAAGAACGTGGCTCCGGTGGTGGATGACGTGGTGGTGCAGCCGGGAGCGCGAGTGGCTCCGAGCACGGCGGCGGCTACGCCTCCTACGGTGCAGGTTGCGTTCGCTTCGGCGGCCTCGAATGGGGTTGGCGTGGTGACGGACAACGGGATGAATCCGCTGACGGCGCAGAAGGACAAGACGGCGGTGACGGTTCGGTGGATGGCTCATGACGATAACGGCGATGACCTGATGTTTGCGGTGTGGTATCGCGGGGTGGGCGAGGCAAACTGGAGACTGCTGAAGGACAAGATTACGGAGCGGTACTATAGCTTCGATTCGGCTTTGCTGCCGGATGGGAGTTACGAGTTGAAGGTGGTGGCGAGCGATGCTCCTGTTCATACGGACGCGGAGACGCTGGCGGGAGAGCGGGTGAGCGATGAGTTTGTGGTGGATACGGCTCCGCCGGTGCCGGGGGCTTTGACGGCGGTTTTGGTCGCGGGCTCTCCTGCGAAGATTCACGCTACGCTGGAGGCTAGGGATGCTACTTCGCCGATTGCTCATGCGGAGTACTCGGTGGATGCGGAGCCGTGGCAATATGTGGAGCCGGTGGGGCAGGTGTCGGACTCGCTGGCGGAGCGGTATGATTTTACGGTTCCGGTGGAGACGGCGGGGGAGCATGTGCTGGCGGTGAGGGTGTATGACCGGTATGAGAATGTTATTGCGGTGAAGGCTTTAGTTCGGTGAGGGCACTTCCCTGTTTGAGATAAAGCTGGGCTTACGCCCAGCTTTATCTCAAGAACAAACAACAACAGCAACGGCAAGAACAGGCAACGACAAAAGCAAAATACAGGGGTCTCTCCACTACGCTTCACTCCGGTCGAGATGACGTGGATTTGTGGTGGGAGGAAGGGTTGGCGCAATTTTCTGACTGGGTGGGTAGTAAGCTGGGATGCGATGCGATTTGAATTCTTTATTGCGGCGCGGTATCTGCGGGCGAAGCGGCGGCAGGCTGTGGTGGGAGTGATTACGGTGATCTCGGTGGTTGGCGTGGCCGCCGGGGTGGCTTCGCTGATTATTGCGCTGGCGATTACGAACGGGATGCGGCGGGATTTGCAGGAGCGGCTGATCGGCTCTACCTCGCACGTGAACCTGATGCGGGTGGCGGCGGACGGGATCAAAGACTGGAGGCCGCTGGTGGCGAGGCTGCGGGGGTTGCCGCATGTTACGGCGGCGGCTCCGGGGCTTTGGGAGGAGGTACTGATCTCGCGTGGGCCTCGGGGTGGGGGTGGGTTGATCAAGGGGATTGTTCCGGCGGAGGAGAGGACCGTGAGCGATCTGTTGCAGAGTATTAAGCAGGGGTCGGCTGATGCCCTGGAGCCGGATGCCGTGGAGCGGACGGAGGCCGATCTGGCGCAGGCGGTGCCGCCGATTGTGATTGGGCAGGACATGGCGGAGAGTGTGGGCGCGAAGGTGGGGGACACTGTGCAGGTGATCTCGCCGCAGGGGGAGTTGTCGCCGTTGGGAATGATGCCGCGGTTCAGAAAGTTTCAGGTGGTGGGGATTTTCAAGTCGGGGTTTTATCAGTATGACTCGAGCTATGCGCTGATTCGGCTGGCGGACGCGCAGAGGTTGTTCAGCGAGCCAGACCTGATCTCGGTGGTGAGCTTCAAGGTGGACGATCTGTACCATGCGGACAGGATCGGGCGAGAGATTGCCGAGGCAGCGGGCGAGGGGTTCGAGACGACGAACTGGATGCAGCAGAACAGCGAGTTGTTCCGAGCTCTGAAGCTGGAGCAGATTGTTACGTTTATTGTGCTGGCGCTGATTGTGTGTGTGGCCGCACTGAATATTCTGATTGCGCTGACGATGATGGTGATGGAGAAGACGAAGGACATTGCGGTGCTGATGAGCTTTGGGGTGAAGGCCGAGCAGGTGCGGAGGATTTTTGTGATGCAAGGGCTGCTGATCTCGGTGATTGGGACGGCGCTGGGGTTGGTGCTGGGGTATGCGTTGAGCTGGGTGGGCGGGCATTATCCTTTCCCGCTGAATGCGGAGGTGTATTCGATTGACCATCTGCCGTTTGCTCCGCGGGTTTGGGATGGGGTGATTGTGGCGGCGGTGTCGCTGGGGGTTAGTTTGATTGCTACGCTTTATCCGAGTGGAAGTGCGGCTAAGGTTTTACCGGCGGAGGCTTTGAGATATGAGTAAACCGAGACTGAAGTATGGGCAGTTGGCTCCTGAGGGGATTGCGCGGATGCAGGCGCTGGAGCATTACCTGAATGTTGAGGCGGGACTGGAGGCTTCGTTGCTGGGGTTGGTGCGGCTGCGGGCTTCGCTGATGAATGGGTGCGAGTACTGCGTTCGTCTGCATACGGCGGAGTTGAAGAAGGCGGATGTTTCGGCCGACCGGATTGCTCAGGTAGCGGAGTGGCATGATTCCGAGGCCTATACGAACCGGGAGCGGGCGGCTCTGGCGTGGACGGAGGCGGTTACGGACATTCAGGATGGGCACGCTCCGGATGCGGTGTATGCGCGGGTGCGGGAGCATTTTGGCGAGGCGGAGACGGTGAATCTTACGCTGGCGATTACTACGATCAATGCCTGGAACCGGATTGCTATTTCTCTGGGGGCGTATCCGGGGCATGGGGATTCGGGGCATGGTGTTGAGGCGTAGGGGGAGATTGTGATGGATGTTGTTGCTGGGTCGTTGGAGCCGTTGCCTCGGCGGGTGGAGGCTTCGGTGGTGATGCGGGCGGTGGGGCTTACGAAGAGCTATGCAGCGGTGGCCGGGGCCAAGGGGTCTGGCCATGGGGCGGTGGAGCTGTTTCGCGGGCTAGATCTGGCGGTCCATGCGGGCGAGATGATTGCGATTGTGGGGGAGAGCGGCGCGGGGAAGAGCTCGCTGCTGCATCTGCTGGCCGCTCTGGACAAGCCTACGGCGGGAGAGGTTTGGTGCGGGGAGAAGAAGCTAAACGAGTTTACGGCGGACCAGGCGGCGGAGTTTCGGAACCGCGATGTGGGGTATGTCTGGCAGTTTCATTATCTGCTGCCGGAGTTTACGGCTCTGGAGAATGTGGCGATGCCTTTGCTGGCGAGAGGGACGGGGCGGGCGGAGGCGATGGAACAGGCGGCGTTCTGGCTGGGTGAGGTAGGGCTGGCGGAGCGGGGGGGGCATCGGTCGGGCGAGTTGAGCGGCGGGGAGCAGCAAAGGGTGAGCCTGGCGAGGGCTCTGGTGACGAATCCGGCGATTCTGCTGGCGGATGAACCGACGGGAGATCTGGACGGGAAGACGGCGGAGGCAGTGTTCGGGCTGATTCAGCGGCTACATGACGCACATGGGCTGACGAGCGTGCTGGTGACGCATAGTTTGGAGTTCGCGGGGCGGTGCGGGCGGGTGCTGAGGCTCCGGGATGGACGGTTGACGGAGGAGGCTCCCAAGTCGATCGACCACGAATTTCATGGATAAAAACAGATTTTAAAGACTAAGACGGAAGGACGGATTTATAGGCGAAGGCATTTGTTTTGTTGGGTTGATGGGTGGCGGCGGGTTTGCTGATTTTTCTTTAGCGAAGGATGGTTTGGGTGATTTGGGTGGCTTGCTTCTTCTTGTGTCAGGGAACATCTAATGTTTTAGAAGATGCATTGAGTTGGAGTTGCACCTTATTTGGTGCTGGTTTTGCACAGGCTGCGTCTAAAAAGGTGCTAGGGTATGCATAACTTTTGTGGGTATTTTCACAGAAGTAACGCAGACGGCTACACTGATAGGGGATGGATGCTTCGCGGTTGAGGAAGTAGTCTGATTTGTCTCCGGGAGTATGCGGCTCGGAGACGGGTTGTGGACCAACGGCGGCGGACGGCCTTCGTGGCTGTTTTCGACGCCGGGCTTGAAGGGGATTGCCATGTTCGAACGCTATACGGAGAAGGCGCGGCGAGTTATCTTCTTTGCTCGCTACGAGGCCAGTCAGTTCGGGTCGCCTTATATCGAGACCGAGCATCTGCTGCTGGGTTTGCTGCGTGAGGACAAGGCGCTGACGAACCGGTTTTTGCGGTCTCATGCGTCGGTGGAGTCGATTCGCAAGCAGATTGAAGGGCATACGACGATTCGGGAGAAGGTATCGACTTCGGTCGATCTGCCGCTCTCGAATGAGTGCAAGCGCGTGCTGGCGTATGCAGCGGAAGAAGCGGAGCGGCTCTCGCACAAACATATTGGCACGGAACATCTGCTGCTGGGACTGCTGCGCGAGGAGAAGTGCTTTGCCGCGGAGATTCTGCAGGAGCGCGGGCTGAGGCTTCCGGCGATTCGCGAGGAGTTGCAGCGGACGACGCAGGAGAAGACACCGTCATCACAGGGCGGCAAAGGACAGCGCGGGGAACAGAGCATGCTGGCCGAGTTTTCTCGCGATCTGACCCAATCGGCTTTGGATCAGCAACTTGATCCGCTGGTTGGACGTGATTCTGAGGTTGATCGCGTGATCCAGATCC
>JAATEV010000020.1 GCA_015655585.1 Terriglobales bacterium
GGGTGTCATGTAGAACGCGGAGTGCATCGGCTTCAGCACAAAATAATCCTCTCTGTCTAGCAGCAGCGGCTTTACAAACTGCGCTCCCTTTGCTTCGACACAACGACCCATCAGCACTTCTTTCTCACTGCGCCAGTCGCCGAAGTTATCGTTCATATAAAGCACCGGGACGCCGACCTGACGCGCACACCTCTTTAGCTTCAGCAATGCATTCCTCATTGTGAGCGCGCCTCGCAGAATGACCTCTTCATCCGGAAATGGGAATGTGGTCAGCACGCCCATCAACACCAATACAACGGGCACCGGCGAAGGACGCGTCTGCGCGTGCTTCCGAGATCTCATGCTATATCTGATGCAATTGTCAGTAGTCGTCAGTCAGCCGCGGACGAGCATTGTCCAAGTGGCGGAGCGGTTTGAAATTGTACGACGGCGCTGATGTCCGCCCCCCAGGTGGACGACATTGATGCTAAAGACCATAAGGGCGTCATCCGGGAAAATATTCACCCTCGCTAAATCGCCGGTTCACTCAGGGAACGCTTCAGGATATGCGTAACCTCCGCAATATTCTTGGAGGCCTATGCGGACGCATTTAGTTAGGCAAAAGACGCGCTTGGGGGAACGATCAAAAAAGGTCCAAAAGAGGTCCAATAAGGGGATTTTTCCGTGTAATCAGTGGTGTAGAGTGTGGTCTGTACCATCTGGTTTCAATGAGTTGCGTGATATTGCCGTAATGGCATGGAAGAGGTCATCGGTTCGATCCCGATCAGGTCCACCAAATAAATCCATTCAATATCAATTATTTACAGGCACCGGCTGGTCGTGTGTTCTTGTGCCTCGGGTGGTCTTCTCATACGGGGATTTCTCTCTCGGTTTTGAGAGAAAAGGACTTTCCGTCATGGCAGTATGGACTCTATCGCGAGCTGGCTCTGAGAAGTCTGGCTACCGATAGCTTCATCCTGACCTCTCCGTAGAGACGCTTTTGCAGTTGATAGTTGGCTGCGATGAGTTCTTTGGCTACAGCAGCGACGTCTTCGTACTCGGGAGTTTTTCCGTCCAGCTCCGTGCGATTGTGGAAGGCGATCTTGGCCGCGTTCAGCTTCGCTTGCAGGAGCTCCATTCTGGAACGCAGGGCGTCCTCGGCCTCTTCTCGGGTTTCCTCGTGGGGCGCGGAGCTTTTTTGCTTGTCCTGCGGCTCATTCATCACAGAATCCTCCGGCGGCTACTAGAATCCTCCCAAAGGATACCAAGAAGGATGAATCTTCAAATCCGGCCAGCTTCGGTTGACGAGGAGCGTCATTTACATCGTATCCATCAGGAACTGAAGAGGCCTGCGCGGGACACGTATCCGCCGGAAGAGTTTCTGATCGCGTGGCTCGAGGACGAAGCCGTGGGCTGTGCGGGAACAGCGGTGCATCAGGATGGCGCATACTTCTATGGCCTTGCGGTAAGGAAAGCTTGGCAGCGGCAGGGAGTGGGATCGCAGTTGATGCAGGCCAGAATCGATCTTCTGGCCGGGACGAAGATGAACTACGCCATCGCTCTTGTCATGTTCTGGAACAGCCGGTTCTTTCGGAAGTTCGACTTTGCTCCGGTCAAGCGCAATGCGCTGCCGCAGTCGGCAGGCTTTCATGCAGACTTGACGAATCCTCTGTTGCGGCGCTCCGCGGTGATGGTACGATCCTTCCGGCAGGCGATAGATCCGACAGTAGCTTCAGGACTTCCCGGAGAGCAGGGATGAACGAGATCGACGAGAATGTCCTGCGAGTGCGAGGCCGGGAGTGGCAGGCCTTTGGTCAGCGCAAGAAAGCGCGGTTCGTTGAAAGCGCATTTCACTACTGGCGGAGCACCGGATTTCCTCACTACGAGCTTGGACGGCAGGAGATTGCCCGCGAGTACCGCAATCTTTCCAGGCAGCCGGTGGCCGCGATTCAGGAGACAGGAGTCGCCGGTTCCACGACCGGTCTCCGGCTGGCGAATTACTTCCAGCCGCACATGTGGTCGGTGCGAGTGAGCAGATATCTGAGCCCGCACGAGGTATTCCATAACGACATGATGTTGCGGGCGGCTATCCATCGCTCGTGGACGATCTGGCCTGATCGCTATGGCGCAAATCCGGCGACGCTGCGGAGAATGCTCAAGACCTATCCGGGAACGGCCAGCGTTTCGAACTTCCGGCCTACTGTGGCAAGGTCGGTGCTGCATCACTTCTCGCAGGACTCCGACACGGTCCTTGATTTTTCGGCGGGCTACGGTGGCAGGCTTCTGGGCGCGCTCTCGATGAAACGGCAGTACATCGGGATCGAGCCTTGCACGCCGCAGGTGACCGGTCTGCGTTCGATGCTGACGAGCATGACGGAGCAGGGGGCGAGCGGCTCCGGCGAGATTCTTGCCGGGTGCGCCGAAGACGTGATGCGGCTGCTTCCGCAGAGCATGGCCCACCTGATCTTCTCCAGCCCGCCGTACTTCAACTGGGAGCGATACTCCGATGAGGAGAGCCAGAGCTTTATCAAATACTCCACATATGAGGACTGGAAGCAGGGCTTTCTGGAGCCGGTGATCTGCCAGAGTATGCGGATACTGAAGAAGGGCGGGAAGTTCGCCGTTAACATCTCCGGCGGCAGGCGGAAGCCAGATGCCAGCGATGTTCGTGAGATCGGCTCCGCCGCCGGATTCCGTTACATTGGATGCATTCCGCTGTTGATTACGCGAGTGCCGTACCTGCACCCGCGCAATGATGTACCCCATAAACCGGAGGCGATTCTTCTCTTCGAGAAGGTCTAGATGCTGGCGATGATCCGAGAGGCGAGAACCCGGAGGCGGAGTGTGGCGACGATGGCGCTGTGCCTTGCCGTCTGGGGCGGTATGGGGCTCCACGGGCAGACGAAGTGCCGCTGCAATGTTGTGCATCGCGCCCGCCCGAAGAAGCCCGTCAAGGTTGAGCATGTAAACGCCGATCTTGAGATGGCGAAGATCTACGCCGGGATGAAGAACTGGCCGGAGGCGGAGACGCACTACGTTCTGGCCGCACAGGACCCTGCAAGCAGGAAAGAGGCGCTCGCCGGGCTGGCGGAGGTGCGCAAACGGTTCAATGCGGACAAGCTGGCCGGCGAGGCCGCGGCCCTGACAGTGGCCAAATCCTACGCGGACCGAGACATACAGCCCGAGGCGGAGAAATTGTACCAGGGCAGCGCGACGAATGCGGCGGTTTCGGAGGGCACGCGTGGGGCGGCTCGTGCGGGGCTGGCGAAGGCACTCGATGCGCAGGAGACGGATCGGCTGTTTGCCTCGATCAAAGAGTGGACCGAACGGGTGAAGAGCAGCATGGAGTCCCTGTTCTGGGTGATCGCTTTATTACTGGGCTTCTTTCTGGCCTGCACTGCCTTGCAGGCGATTGCGAGGCGGCGGAAACTCATTCTGCTGCATGAATTTAAATCTTCGTCCGACGAGGCCTCGCGAGCGTTGTCGGTGACGTTGCAACATGCGCGAGCCAGGATGCAACATCCTGCACTCGCGCCGGGACGGATGCCAGGCTTCCTGCTGCTGACGATGCCGACTTTCAGCGATGAGCTTGAGCCGATTGAAGATCTGGAGCTTGGGGGAAGCAAGATTCCGTTTGCCGCGTTGGCGAAGGAGTGGGGAAGGCCGCGGGTGCAGATCAGCGGCGGTTTTGACGCCGGAAAACCGGCGGGAGAGATCTTTGCCGTCATCGAGGCGAAGCGGGCCTCCGAGCAGATCTACCTGAACCAGGCAGTGCGGACGCAGGTACCTGCTCAGCAACAGAGGGATCTGTTCGATTTCGCTTATGATGTAATTGTGAAGGCTTCCGGAGCCTATGTCGATGCTTAGACGGCCAAGCCAATCCGAAGGACAGAAAGCAGCGCGGAATTTTCTGCTGGGCGAACGTTCGCTGCGCGCGTACTTTGCCGGTGGGAACGTGCGCTTTCTTGAGGACGCGGAGGCGAGCTTCGCCGCGCTTCCCCCGCAGGACAGACGGTTTCAGGATGCCCGGTTTTATCTGGGCGTGGCCAAGACGGAGCTTCGCAAGACCAGCGAATCGATTGCGATCTTCGAAGACCTGCGCCGGGGCGCGGACAAAGAGCGCGCAAGCCGGATCTCCCTGCAACTGGCATACGCGCACATCAAGAACTACACCGAGCACGATTATCAGGCGGCCAAAGAGGAGCTCGATACGGTGGCGAAGAACGCCGCCGAGCTGGGTAGCGATGATCTGCGGCTTCAGGCAGCCGCTTTTGGGGCTTTCCTCTATTCGGTTCTGGCGGGACGCTCGGAGACGGCAGACCGCGAACAAAAACTGCTCTACGCCGTCGAGGCCATTAAACGCGCAGAGTCTCTCCTGAAAGAGATCAGCGCGGATGCGGATACGGCGTCGAGGCAGTCGTTGCGGTTTGAAGCGCTGAACGCCCTGGGAATTGCATGGATGCGGTTCGGTGAGCTTGGAGAAGAAGCGACGCGCGCACCGAGTTGGGCGAACGCGCAGAAGTACTACAACGAGGCGCTGGCGATTATTCCAGGCTCGGTACGCGCTCTGCAGAACCTGACGCAACTGCGTATGCTGCAGGCGGAGCGTAGCTCCTCCGAGACGAAGCGGACGCTGCTGCAACAGGCGAAACAATACTGCGAGGACTCGCTTGCGGTGTCGGATCAGGACCAGTTTCCGTTTCTGCTTCTGGCGGGCATCAGCAACAAGCTTGGCGATGGAAAAAGCGCCCTGGCGTATATTCAGACCGGCCGCATGAAGCCGGGCGCAGTCAAAGAGGAGTCGTGGGTGCGTGAAGAAGAGGCAGCGCAGGAGCTGCTCGCCCGGACGCCTGACATTCCTGCCACGGACGTGGTCTTCTAAGAACTTCCGCGGGCATCCTCGCGCTGCATCGCTTTCTCCCACGCAATGTTCACAATACCGTGACACGCTGCTACTAAAAAGAGTACGACTTGGTCTATCCTGATGTCCTTATCGACCCGGCAGATAAGGGATGTTCGCAACCCGCTTATAGAGACAAACGTCTAACCTAACGAGAGGTAGATTAATGACCACCACACAGGAACTCACCGCCCGCCAGAAGGCTCCGCTGACCACCCCGTCCGATATTGATGCGCAGGATGTAGCAGATATCTCGGGCGCGCTCAACGCCCTGCTCGCCGATGTCTTTACGCTGTATCTGAAGACGAAGAACTTTCACTGGCACATGAGCGGTCCGCACTTCCGCGACTATCACCTGCTTCTGGATGACCACGGAGACCAGATCTTCGGGATGACCGACGAGATCGCGGAGCGCGTTCGCAAGCTCGGCGGCACGACGATCCGTTCGATTGGACACATTGCTCGCCTGCAGCGTCTCTCGGACAACGACGCCGAGTATGTGACGCCGGAGGACATGTTGAGCGAGCTGCGCGAGGACGAGAAGACGCTGGTCCTGAGTATGCGTGCCGTGCATACGCTCTGCGACGACGCGGGCGATGTGGCGACTGCCAGCCTGCTTGAAAACTGGATCGACCAGGCGCAGCGGCGTAGCTGGTTCCTCTTCGAAGCGACGCGCTAGTCGTTCGCGGCAACAAATGGCCTGTCTTCGCAGCCGGTGCGGAGGCAGGCCATTCGCATCTTTGGGCGGGGTCGCTTCGCTACAATCGAGCTATGTCTGCTGTCAGTCTTACTCCCCCTACTCTTACCCCGCAGATGAATGCGGTTCTCTCGGATATCCGCCGGTTCGCCTCTGAGGCGTCCTCCCTTGAATCCCTGCAACAGAGCATCGTAGAAGCGATCGCCCACCGGCTGCCATATTACAACTGGACCGGCTTTTACATGCTCGCTCCGAATGACTCGCAGATGCTGATTCTAGGGCCGTTCGCCGGCGCTCCTACGACGCATGTCCGTGTCCCCGTGACGGAGGGCATCTGCGGCGCAGCCGTTGCGCTGGGAGAGACCGTGATCGTCGATGATGTGAACGCAGACCCCCGCTATCTCTCATGCTCTATCGAGACAAAATCGGAGATCGTTGTGCCGATTCATGCGGACGGAAAGATCGTCGGAGAAATCGACATCGACAGCCATGATCCCGCTGCCTTTTCGAGCGTGGATCGCGCATTCCTGGAAGAGGCGGCGCGGATCGTTGGACGCTATATCGAAGAGCTGGCTTCCTGAACTGGCATATCATCCATCGCAAAGTAAAAGTGATAGTGATTGCTGCACTTTGGGTTGAATGCGGCCTTGCAGTTCGGGCACTGGTTCGCGCAGTCCAGATATTGGCGGATGCTCAACTCGGTTCCGCAGGCTCCGCAGAGCACCACTGCGGGCTGGTCCCATTCGCTGCGGCTCCAGACCTGCGAAGCGTGGCCAGCCAGCGCATCGTGGCAATCCTTGCAGGCGTAGTAGACTCCGCAGCACTTCATCCTGATGGCGATGACGTCGAGCGCACTGTGATAGTGAGCGCATCGCGTCTGTGAATCTAAATCGACGCCGTGGACCTGCGAACCTTGTTCCGCCATAGATATAGAGTAGAAGATCGAGCGGCGGGATGGAGGACGGAATGACCGAGTGGGAAGAGAAGCGGGCAGCAGAACTCTTCGAAGCGCAGACCAAGGCGCAGAAGCTCTTCGAGGCAGTCGAAGCCAAAGGGCTGGTTCGACCGGGCATCACCGAGAGCGCGTTGAACGAAGACATCTACGCTCTGGCCAAAGAGATGTATGGAATTACGACCTACTGGCACAAGCGAATCGTCCGAGCAGGCCGGAACACCCTGCTGCCATATGCCGAAAACCCGCCTGACCTGAGGTTGCAGAAAGATGACATTCTCTTCCTCGATCTTGGCCCTGTCTTCGAAGAGTGGGAGGCGGACTTCGGACGCACGTTTGTTCTGGGGAACGATCCACTGAAGCACAAACTGCGGCAGGATGTGGGGCTGGCCTTTGCCGAAGGGAAGAGGTTCTTCGAGGCAAATCCCAACATCCTGAGCAGCGAGTTGTTCGAGTACGCGCGGACGCTGGCCGCACAGTTTGGATGGGAGTTCGGCGGCCCCATCGCCGGGCACCTGATCGGGCAGTTTCCCCATGAAAAGATCTCCGGAGACAAGGTAACGCTCTACGTGCATCCCCAGAGCCGCCTTGCCATGCACTCGCTCGATGAGAAGGGGCAGAAGCGGCACTGGATTCTGGAGATCCACTTTGTAAGCCGCGAACACCAGATCGGCGGCTTCTATGAGGAGTTGCTGACCGTCGGCTAAAGCACGCTGGACGGATCGGACGCGGCGACGAGGTCATCGTCCTTCGTCTCGCGGATAAGGAGCAGCCCGATGAAGGTGATCACTGCCGAGAGCGAGAGATAGTAGCCGACATATTGCAGGCCGTAGGTCTTTGCGAGCCATGTGGCGATATACGGAGCCAGCGAGGCTCCAAGGATGCCTGCCATGCTGAAGGCCAACGAGCTGCCTGTGTAGCGAACAGGCGTGGGAAACAGCTCAGAGACGATGGTGCCGAGAGGGCCGTAGGTGAGGCCCATCAGTGCGAGCCCGAGGACCATCATGGAGACGGCTCCCGTGGTTCCAGCCGTGAAGAGCGGCGCGAGCACCAGCCCGAAGACCGCGATTAGAGCGGTGACGACGAACATGACGGGGCGGCGTCCGCGCTCCGAGAGGACCGCGGAGATGGGGATCGTCAGCGCGAAGAAGAGGATGCCGAAGAGCTGGATGAGCAGGAAGCTGGCCCGGCTGTAGTGAAGCGCAGTGGTCGCCCAGGAGAGCGCGAAGACGGTCATCAGGTAGAAGAGGACGAAAGTCGCGAGACAGACAAGAACACCGGCAATCAGCGGGCGGGAGTAACGCCGGAAGACCATCGCGAGGGGGACGCCGACCTGCTCGGAGCGCTGGAGCGATGCCTGAAAAACGGGTGTCTCGGTGATGGTGAGGCGGACGTAGAGGCCGAGCAGGACGAGCACGGCGCTCGCAAGGAACGGAAGACGCCAGCCGAAAGCGAAGAACTGCTTGTCCGTGAGAAAGTGCGAGAGCAGCAGGAAGACTCCGCCGGAGAGGAGAAACCCGATGGGAGCGCCGAGTTGGGGAAACATTCCGTACAAAGCGCGTTTGCGCGGCGGAGCATTCTCTACAGCGAGCAGGATGGCTCCTCCCCACTCTCCGCCGAGGCCGATTCCCTGCCCGAAGCGACAGAGCGCGAGCAGCAGCGGCGCAATGATCCCGATAGAAACATACGGAGGCAGGATGCCGATAGCGAATGTCGAGAGCCCCATAGTAGAGAGGGCCAGCACGAGCGTCTTCTTGCGTCCGATGCGGTCGCCGAAGTGGCCGAAGAGCGCAGAACCAATGGGGCGGGCAAGAAAGGCGATCCCAAAGGTCGCAAGCGAAGCCAGAGTAGACGATGCAGGGTCCGACGCCGGGAAGAAGAGGCGGGGAAAGACCAGCACGGCAGCGGTGGCGTAGATGTAGAAGTCGAAGAACTCGACCGTGGTGCCAACCAGGCTGGCGAAGAGAACCTGAGCGGGAGTGTTGAGGCGCTTCTGCGGCGTTTCGTTCGTCATGAGCTTTGAAGTTTGAATTCTATTTCAAACGGCAGGAAGCAGTCTTGCTTAAGTGAATATTAAGAAACATTTTCTTTCTCCGGTTCGTCTTGTTTTCCATAGCAATACAGATAGCAGGCGCGATAATGATCCACGGATCATCTCTGTCTTTTGCGGGGATACTCTGCGGATCGAATGCCGCACTAGAAACAAATCTCTGCTGTTCTGCGGTCTATCAGGAGACTACTGTGAATCTAAGGCGTTTCAGCTCTCTTCTTTGCCTCTTCGTTATCCTTGGCGCTTTGCCGAGCCCGCGAGGAGAAGCGCAAACCGTCACGGAGTCGCTGCTCAACGGGCTGACCTACCGGAACCTGGGCCCGTACAAGACCGGAGCCTGGACGATCGGCGTTGCGGTGCCGGACTATCCCGCTGAGGCCCACAAGACCATTATTTATGCGGCTCTGCGCACGGGCGGCGTGTGGAAGTCCTCGAACGGCGGCGTTACCTTTGAGCCTGTTCTGGACGGACAAAAGATTTATTCCATGGGCGCGATTGCGGTGGCTCCCTCGGACGCGAACATCGTCTGGGCTGGAACTGGCGATAACTCGGCCACACGCAGCGCCTACTGGGGCGACGGTGTTTACAAGACCACGGATGGCGGTAAGTCATGGCAAAACATGGGGTTGAAGGACACGCAGCACATCGCGCGGATCGTCATCAACCCGAAGAATCCCGACAATGTTTTTGTTGCCGCGCTGGGGCATCTCTCTACGCCGAACTCGGAGCGGGGCGTCTTTAGAACGACGGATGGCGGAAAGACCTGGAAAAAAGTTTTGTACGTGGGCGACACGGTGGGCGCGGTGGACCTGGTACGCGATCCTCGCGACGCTAAAGTGCTGTATGCCGCCACTTACGAGCACCAGAGGCTGCCGTGGCAGATCATCGACGGTGGGCCGGGAACCGGCATTTACAAGACGGTGGATGGTGGTGACCACTGGAAGGAATTGACGGCTGGATTGCCGAAGGGGCCGATGGGCAGAATCGGCCTGGACATCTGCATTTCCAAGCCGGACGTGCTGTACGCGGTCTACGACAACCACAACCTGCGCCCCAATGCTACGCGCCCGATCGACACCATCAACGGGCAGGTTTACCGCACGGACGATGCTGGTGGAACGTGGAGAAAAGTGAATCCCGACGACGTTGACGTCAGTGGCAAAGCTGGCTACTCGTTCAACCAGATCCGGGTCGATCCTAACGATCCGGACCGCGTCTGGGTGACGGGATCGGATTACCACTACACGGCGGATGGTGGAAAAACGTGGACGGGTCGTGGAGGAGCGCGGCCGTTTGGTCTGGCGTTCGGCGACTTCCGCTCGCTGTGGGTCGATCCGCAGGATTCGAACCGGATGATCTCGACCTCGGACGGCGGAGTCTTCCAGTCGTTCGACGGTGGACGGACGGCGCAGGCGTATCTGACGATCCGTGGCGGTGAGGTCTATGGTCTGGATACGGACCGCGAGATTCCCTACAACATCTACGAGGGGCTGCAAGATCACGAAAGCTGGAAGGGGCCGAGCAACGGCTGGCAGGGCAGCGTCGGCGTGGAGAACTGGGTGACGACGGGCATTGGCGACGGCCAGTACAACCGCGTCGATCCTACGGACAGCCGCTGGGTCTACAACACGCAGGAGTTCGGCTCGCTGGGTCGCTATGACCAGAAAACACATGAGCGGGTCATCATCGGGCCGAGGCGGCCGGCGGGGCAGCCTCCGCTGCGGTTCAACTGGATTGCTCCCTTTACCCTTTCGCCTCACGATCCGAAGACGATCTACGTGGGCTCGCAGGTGGTGCTGAAGTCGACAGACCGGGGCGACCACTGGAAGGAGATCAGCCCGGACCTGACGACCAACGATCCTGCGAAGACGAACCACAGTGCGGCGGGAAGCTCGATCCAGTACTGCACGATCACGACGCTCTCCGAATCGACGCTGAAGGCCGGGCTCCTGTGGGTCGGCTCCGATGACGGCAAGGTGCAGTTGACGCAGGACGATGGCGGAAGCTGGACTGACGTAACGAAGAACATCGCCAAGGCGGGCGGGCCGGAGGACGTCTGGACGACGCGCGTCTATGCGTCGCTGTTCGCTCCGGGAACGGCGTATGTCTCGAAGTCGGGCCGCAGGACGGACAACTTCAAGCCCTACCTCTTCAAGACGACGGACTTCGGCGCGACGTGGACGAACATCTCCAAGGGTCTGCCGGAGTGGCCGGTGAACGTGGTCGTCGAAGACACGAAGAACCCTGCCGTGCTGTTCGCGGGCACCGATATCGGGGTCTACGTTTCGGTGGATGGAGGCGCGAACTGGGTCTCGTTCCAGAGCAATATGCCTCCGGCGGCGGTGGCCGACATGGTCGTGCAGCCGCAGGCGGAAGACCTGGTAGTGGGAACCTATGGCCGCGGCGTCTGGGTGGCGAACATCTCGACGATCCGCGACCTGACGGCGGCGAACCTGAAGGGGCCGTACCTGTTCCCGGTGGCGCCGAGGCCGATCCGGCACGACGGCGCGCAGGGCAACTACCGCTTCAACGGCGACAGCTTCCCGATTACGCCCAACGAGCCGAACGGCCTGCTGATCTACTACTATCTGGACAAGGACGCGACCGGGCCGGTAAAGGTGACGGTGGCCGACGCCTCCGGCAAGGTGGTCCGCAGCATGAACGGACCACAGAAGGCCGGTTTGACCCGAATCTCCTCAGAGGTCTCCGGCTTCCGCGGCGGCGGCGGAGCTCGCACCCGGGAGGTACCGGCGGCGATGCCTCCGGGAGAGTACACGGTCACGCTCGATACGGGCGGGACTACACTCACCCAGAAGACCCGCATCCTCGAAACGCCCACGTTCGCGTACTAATCTCCACCCTCGATCGGCCGGACGTCAGGTAAACGTCCGGCCGATGTTCATTAAAGGACAACTTCCTGAGATACTGGCGAGGCGATACATTTACAACGACTGTCGTGTTCTGATGCTCCACGCGCTGCCCTAAGACGTAAACGTCCAGCTTCACTCTCCACCAGAGTTGTTTTCGGAGAAATTATTGTCGGCCTTCGTCCAGGATCTCACCTACGCCCTTCGCCAGATGAAGAACGCGCCGTTCTTCGCCCTGACGGCTGTTCTTACCCTTGCGCTGGGGATTGGGATCAATGCGGCGATGTTCTCGGTCGTCGATCAGGTTCTGCTGCGGAGTATGCCCTTCCCGCAGGCAGACGCGGTGGTGCAGATGGCCGTCAGCAACGAGAGCGGCAACTTTAACGCCACCTCGCTGCCGGACATCCGGGACTGGCAGGCGCGGAGCCACTCCTTCCAGAAGATCGGCTACTACACCATGCTGTTTCCGACGCTGGGCGGCACCGCCGATCCGAAGCTGGTGGCCCAGATCGTCTCCAGCCCGAACCTCTTCGAGATGCTGCAAGCCCAGCCGATGCTGGGACGCACCTTCGTCGATGACGATGGCAAGGTGGAGCGGGCGAACGTCGTCGTCCTGAACGCCGGGGTGTGGCAGAACACGTACCACTCCGACCCGAAGATCATCGGGCGCACCATTCCCATCAACGGACTTCCCTACACGGTGATCGGCGTGATGCCGCGCGGCTTCAGCTTCCCGGTGAACACGGGAGACAACTCCATCTGGACGCCGCTACCGGATGATGGAAAGTCCATGCAGGACCGTAATTCCGGCTCTCTGAGCGTGATCGGCCGCCTGCGCGACGGAGTCACCGTGGAGAACGCGACGCATGAGCTGAACACGATTCACGATGAACTGAAGCGCGAGTATCCGGGCGAAGACACGAACCCGGTGCTGGTGGAGAGCTATCCGCGTGTGGTGACCGACACGGTGCGGGGCGGCATTATCGCGCTGGACATCGCGGTGTTCGCGGTCTGGCTGATCGCGTGCGCCAACGTCGCGGGGCTGCTGCTGGCACGCGGCAGCGGACGCCAGCGCGAGGTGGCTCTGCGCCTCGCGCTGGGCGCACAACGCGGACGCCTCGTCCGGCAGTTCCTTACCGAAAGCCTTGTACTGAGCCTGCTGGGCGGACTGCTTGGGCTGGGCCTCGCCTTCTTCGCGCTGCATCTGCTGAAGGACTACCTTGCCGGCGCTGTCATCTTCGGCGACCAGATCCACATTGACCTGAAAGTCTGCCTGTACCTGCTGCTGGCCTCCTGCGCCTCGGCGATTCTGTTCGGGCTGGTGCCTGCACTCCATAGCGCGGGCGCGCCGCTGCAGGAGGGGCTTCGCCAGGGCAGCACGGCCTCGGGAACGAACCGCACGCAGAGCCGATGGAGAGACGCGCTGGTCGTTGCAGAGATCGCCCTGACGCTCTCTCTGCTGGTGGCCGCGGGGTTGATGGTGCGCGCCCTGGTTACGCTGCGCCACACGCGGATCGGCTTCGTCGCAGACCAGGTAACTACGGGCGAGATCTACCTGCCCAGCCGGGTCGGATTCTTTACGACCGGCTCGCAGCGGGAGAGCGGCCCGGCCCTGATTCGATCTTTCTACATGCCGCTGCTGAACCGACTCCAATCGATGCCGGGAGTGCAGGCGGTGGGGCTTACGACCGTGCGGCCTCTGCAGGCGAACTGGGACTTCAACATGACGGTGGAGCTCTATGGCCACGCCAAGCCGGAGCACAATGCGAAGTCCTATGCGCAGGCGCGAGCCACCAGCGCGGACTACTTCAAAGCAATGGGGATCAGCCTGCTGCAAGGGCGCGTCTTCAACCAAGGCGACTCGCCGACCGCGCCGCCAGTGGCCATTGTCAACCGCACCTTCGTGAAGCGGTTCCTGAACGATCAGAATCCCCTTGGCCAGCAGGTGCGCCTGAACGATACGGGGGCGCGCCAGTGGTCGACGATCGTCGGCGTGGTGAACGACAGCCCGCAGAAGACGATCGGCCAGCCGCCGCTGCCGGAGATTCACTATAACCTCGACCAGCTTCTGCCGGAGGACGATCTTTACTATGTGCTCGGCTCGTTCATGATGAACGTCGCCGTGCGCTCGCCGGTGGCGTCGCAAACGATCAGCAGCGAACTGAGGCGCACGGTGCACGACCTGCAACCCGAGGCCGCGCTAAACGGGGTGCGCAGTATGCAGCAGGTCATCGACGACTCGCTCGGCAACCAGGTGCTTGCGGCTCGACTGCTGGGACTGTTTGCCGTCGCTGGGCTGGCAATTGCCGTCGCGGGTATCTACGGGCTGCTCACGTACTCGGTAAGCCAGCGCATACGTGAGATGGGTATCCGGTTCGCACTGGGAGCGCAGCGCGATGCCGTGTTGTGGCTCGTGCTGCGTCATGCGCTGCTTCTTCTGGCGATCGGAGTGGCATTGGGAGCGATCCTGACCGCTGCATCCATCAAGCTGCTGAGTTCGTTTCTCCCCTACACGCCTACTGCATACGATGGCCTGGGCGCAGCGGCCGTGGCGCTGCTGCTTGTTGCCTGCGGACTGCTGACCAGTTATCTTCCGGCGCGGCGGGCATCGCGCATCGATCCCGTCGTCGCACTGCGAACCGAGTAGCAATGCGAAAACGCCCCGGGCTGGCCGAGGCGTTTTCGCGTAGCGAGAGACTCTACTCCAGGTCCGGATACGGCCCCTTGCCGCCCGCCCGGATGAAGTCGTCAATGTGCTGCTCCAACACCGGCAACGGCACAGAGCCCACTTCCAACACCGCGTCGTGAAAGGCTCGGATGTTGAACTTGTCTCCAAGCGCGGCCTCGGCCTTGTGGCGTACCTTCCACATCGTCATCTGGCCAAGGTAGTAGGAGAGCGCCTGTCCCGGCCACGCAATGTAGCGATCCGTCTCGGTCTCGATCTCGTGATTGGCCAGAGCCGTGTTCTCCCGCAGATACTGCTGCGCCTGCTCGCGCGTCCAGCCCATCGAGTGAATGCCGGTATCCACGACCAGCCGGGACGCCCGCCATGCCTGATAACTGAGCATTCCGAAGTGCTCGTAGGGAGTGTGGTAGCTGCCCATCTCCACGCCCAGCCTCTCGCAGTAGAGCGCCCAACCTTCGCCATAGGCGGAGATGTAGGTCTGGCGGAAGGGCGGCAGTTCCTTGTGCTCCATGATGATCGGCATCTGGAAGGCGTGTCCCGGTGCGGACTCATGCAGCGTGAGAGCAGGCAGGCTGTAGAGAGGGCGCGAAGGAAGATCGTAGGTGTTCACCAGGTACGTGCCGGGACCACCGCGACCGCCGGTAAAGAACGGAGCCTGATCGGGCGGAACCGGCACGATGGCAAAGCGCTGACGCGGCAGGTAGCCGAAGTACTGCGCGGACTTTCCATCGAACTCCTTCGCGATATATGCAGCACGCATCAGAAGCTCCTCGGGAGTCTTCGCATAGAACTGAGGATCGGTACGGAGGAAGTTCAGAAACGCGGGCAGGTCTCCCTTGAAGCCGACCTGCTTCATCGTCTCCAGCATCTCGCCGCGAATCTTCGCCATCTCGTCGAGACCGATCTGGTGAATCTGCGCCGGGGTCAGCGCGGTGGTCGTGAACTCGAGAATCTTGGCCTGATAGTAAGCCTTGCCGTCGGGCAGAGCTTCGGCGGCCAGCGTCGCGCGGGCTCCGGGCATGTACTCGCTTCGCATGAACTTCAGCAGGGTATTGTAAGCGGGCACCACGGATTCGCGGATCGCCTTCGCTCCCTGAGCACGCAGACGAGCCTGCTCGGCAGCGGGGATGGATGTGGACATGGTTTTGAACGGCTCGTAGAAGATCGTCTCTTCCGGCGACTTCGCATCCGCCACCGAGACGATCGAAGCATCCCGCCCGATCAGAGTAACTTTGGGCGGAGTAAAGCCCCGCTTGAGACCTGCACGCATGTTGGTGATCTGCTCGTTGAAGTAGCGCGGCACATCGTTCATCTGCGAGATGAAGTTCTCATAGTCCTCCACCGAGTGAAACGATCCCCGCGCTCCGCTCGCCATCGTGGACCAGAACGCCGTGTCGGAGTTCAACGGCTTCTCGTAATCGTGAAACTTCTGCGTGTTGATCAGCACCTGAATCTGTGCGCGATAAACAGAGTAGTTCACCTGCTCCACAGGCGACAGCGAACCCGCCCGGATAACGTCGAGCTGCTTCATCACATCCGTCCAGTAGTCGAGACGAGCCTGCTGGGTCGCCGCATCCACCTTGGGCAAGTGAGCGGGCACGCCGTGCCGCATACTGCCGGAGTCCTCATCATCGTCGATGCCCTGCGCCTGACGCCAGGCCCACTCTTTTGTATAAATCGCTTTTAGCTGCGCATCGGTGGACGCATCGGCGTGGGCAAACGATGGCGTCAGAGTTAGAACAAGACAGCCAACGGCTGCGATAAGGCGGTTCATGCCCGTTATTCCTCCAGAGTTATTCAGTCATGTAGATCGGTAGTGATGATCGGTAATCCGAATGCTACTACATCGTTCCAGCTCGCAACCCTGCCAAAAAAGTGAAGGGGAGCCAGCTCTACTGACTCCCCTTCGCCCTCTTCTGCCCGGCCAGCTTTAGTTCTGCGATGCAGCCGCTTTCATCGTTACAGCCGGAACATTCTGGTCATGCACCAGCTTGTTGAAGGCCGCCAGATCCTCGCTCTTCGCCTTGGCCAGAAGATCAAGCTGCACCTTCAACTGCGCGCTCAACTCGTCGAACACCTCATACGAAGACGCCGTAGGACTGATGTCCGTCTCGCTCACCATCGAGAGCAGCCCGGCCAGCTTGTTGTTCAGCTTGATGGGATAGTTCAGCGCATCCTCATCCGCCTGCAACTTCGTCTGATATAGCTCATCTTCGATTGCGCTCAACTTGTCGGTCAGTTTCTTCGCGCTCTCAGCCACGGTCTTGTTCGACCCCTTCGCAAAGGGCTCCAACTGGCGCTTGGCATCGCGAATATCAAGCACGCCCTGGTTCGCCTGCGAGACCTTGTCCCGAATCTGCAAGAGAAGATCCAATTGCTTCTGGAAGTCTTCCGGCGTCGTCGGAGCGCGAGGATCTTTCTTCACGACGAAGCTCTGCGTCTCCGTGTGCCCATCCACCGCAAGCTCCACCTTGTACGTGCCCGGAATAATCGCAGGCCCCCGCGTCGAGCCCACCCACAGAATCATCCCCGGAAAGGTCGTCGCATCGGGATAGTGCATATCCCACGTGAACTGGTTCATCCCGGCCCTGGCAGTCGGCAGCGGAGAGCCTCCACGGCCACGGCGTCCGCCGCCGCCCTCTCCGGCAGCGGGATTCTGCTCCCGCACAGGCCGCGAAGAGATCTCGCGAACCAGCTTGCCGCTCGCATCCCTGAAGCGCAGCACAACGTCCGACTTCGGCCTCTCCTTGAGCCAGTAGGTCACAACGACTCCACCGGGAGGATTCGTCCCCATCGGCGCATTGGAGCGTCCGCCGCCTCCACCGCCGAGGAGGCGATACGTATCCCGCGGCGGAAAGAGCTGCGCGTCCGCCGTCTTGTTGATGCCATGCGAGAGCTGGCGCAGCAGGGGCATATCGTCGAGCACATAGATCCCACGCCCCTGCGTCGAGACAACGAGGTTGTCCTCCCGCGCCTGAAACTGAACGTCCGTCATCGGCACGTTCGGCAGGTTGAGCTGGAACGGCTTCCAGCTCTCTCCATCGTCGAACGAGATATAAAGATGCGCCTCAGTCCCGGCGACGAGCAGCCCCTTCGTCTTCGGATCGGGCCGGATGGCGCGAGTAAAATCATCCGCCGGAATCCCGTTGACGATCTTCGTCCACGTCTTGCCGTAGTCGGTCGTCTTGTACAGGAAGGGACGGAAGTCGTCCGAGAGATACATCGTCGCCGCAACGTAAGCGGTTCCGGCATCAAACGGCGACGCAGCGATGCAGTTCACGCGAATCCACGCAGGAAAGTCCTTCGGCGTAACGTCCGCCCAGTTCTTTCCGCCATCGCGCGTCAGATGAATCATCCCATCGTCCGACCCTACCCAGATCAAACCCTTCTGCACGCGAGACTCATCGATCGTGAAGATCGTGTCGTAGTATTCGACCGCCGAGTTGTCCTTCGTGATCGGGCCGCCCACAGGCCCCTGCTTCGATTTATCGTTGCGCGTCAGGTCAGGACTGGCCACCGTCCAATGCTGGCCTTCGTCCCGGGTCGACAGCAGAACATTCGCCCCGGTGAAGAGTGTTTTCGGATCGGAGGTCGAGAAGTAGATGGGATAGCTCCACTGAAAGCGATACTTCATCGCCTCCACGCCGCGCCCCATCGGGTTATCCGGCCACACGGTGATATTGCGCGAAGAGCCCGTCTTGTTGTCGTAGCGCGTCAGCAGGCCGTCATACGAGCCGCCATAAACAAACTGCGAGTTCAAAGGATCGGGCGCGAGCCATCCGCTCTCTCCTCCTCCAACCGCGTGCCAGTCTCTCTCCGAGATGCCGGCGCCACCGCCTCGACTGGCGATCTTCACCGAGCTGCTGTCCTGCTGCGAGCTGTAGATGTTGTATGGAAAATCGTCGTCGAGAGCGATGCGATAGAACTGCCCCGTGGGCTGGTTCCCCTGCGTGCTCCAGGTCTTGCCGCCGTCGAACGAGATATTCACACCGCCGTCGTTCGACTCGATCATCCGGTTCGGATCGTCCGGCGCAATCCACATATCGTGGTTGTCCGAGTGCGGCGTAGGGATCGTCGCAAAGTTGCGCCCACCATCGGTGGAGCGGAAGAAGCCCGTATTTAGTGCGTACACCGTATCGGCGTTCTTCGTATCGGCAAAGATGCGCGAGTAGTACCACGCGCGCTGCTTGATCTCGTGCTTGTCGTTCACCTTCTCCCAGGTCGCGCCGCCGTTGTCGCTATGGAAGAGGCCGCCCTGCTCCGCCTCCACGAGCGCCCACACACTCTCCGATTTCACTGGCGAGACCGTAAGCCCGATCCTGCCGATCACACCACGCGGCAACCCCTCGTTCTTCGTGATGTCCTTCCACGTGTCGCCGCCATCGGTCGACTTCCAGAGCCCGCCATCGGGGCCGCCGCTCTCAAACGTCCACGGCTGGCGGATGAACTGCCAGATCGAGGCGTAGAGCGTTCCCGGATTCAACGGGTCGAGCGCAATATCCACCGCGCCCGCACGGTCGCTCTTGAACAGAACCTTCTTCCACGTCTTGCCCCCATCTTTGGTGCGAAAGACTCCGCGCTCCGCGTTCGGTCCGGCCATGTGGCCAATCGCAGCCACGTACACGATATCGGGATTCTTCGGGTCGATGCGCACCGCGCCGATCTGCTGCGTGTCCTCCAGGCCAACGTGCTTCCATGTCTTGCCGCCGTCGGTCGACTTATACACGCCATCGCCGTGCGAGGCGTTGCCGCGCATGTCCGCCTCACCCATGCCCACGTAGAGGATGTTCGGGTCAGAATCGGCAACTGCGATCGCTCCCACGGAGCCGAGCTTCAACTGCCCATCGGCAATCGGAGTCCAGTGCGCTCCGCCGTCCGTGGTCTTGAAGATGCCGCCGCCGGTCGCACCCTGATAGAACGTCTGCGGCTGCGAGGGAACGCCCGTGACCGCGCCGACACGGCCTCCGCGAAAGGGCCCGATCTGGCGAAACTTCAGCACGCTGAACGAGCTGTCCAGCTTCGCCTCGCCTGCACTCTGCGCCTCTAAGCCGCTCGTCCCACAAACCGGCAGCAAGCCACAAAAACTAACCAGTGCGAGCGCTTTGATCGCTCGTTGCATCTCTTTCCGCATAGCCCCTCCCAAGTCCGGCCAGTTGCGCCGGATAATTCCTACATCCGAATCAACAAACTTTGCTCTTCAGCAATACTCGTCAACAGCCTCAAGATCCTACCCGTTCAGTCGCGCAATCTGCACGCCGAGATTTCCGAGACCGGCGATAAGAATCTTTGCAGGAGTCACAGAAGCGCTTGTAGCCGTAGGATTTTGTGTCATGAGGCGATGTGTTCAATATAGAATACTTTTCTCCACGATTCGAATACGCTGGACACCTCCATCGACTTCGCACATCCGACAAGCATGAGGTATTGCATGAGCCGTTCCCTTCCCTCTTCGTCTCGCGTCCTGTCCCTTGCACTTCTGGGCGGCCTCTGCCTCTCGCTCCCGGCCCAGTCTCCAAGGCGGGTCTTCGGCGATCCCAGCACCCCACAGTACGCTCCCAACCGCACCTACCACGTTGAGAACTACAAAGTCGCCGCACGCATCAACATGGAGAAGGGCGAGATCGCCGGCGACGAGACCGTGACGCTCCATCCCCTCGTCCCCAGCCTCAAACAGCTCTATCTTAACAGCGCGCAGCTCACCATCGACGCCGTGTCTCTGCAAACGAGCAAAGGTTCCACTCCGCTCACCTTCCACTCCGACGAGTCGAAGCTCTGGATCACGCTCGACCAGCCCTACACACCTGAAGCCACTCTTAATCTTCGCATCACGTACCACGGCAATCCCCAGGGCCGACCCTTCCCCGATGCCGGTCTCAGCTTCATCCGCCCTGACGCCTCCAACCCGAAGCGGCCGCTCGAAGTCTGGTCCTACGGCTGGCCGGAGAACAATCACTTCTGGTTCCCTTGCTGGGATTACCCCAACGACAAGGCCACCAGCGAGACCATTATCACCGTGCCCGAACCTCTCTCCGTCGTCTCCAACGGCGAACTCGTGAAAGAGACGCACAGCAAGGGCGAAGCGACCTTCGACTGGGTCGAGCACGTACCGCACAGCGTCTACCTCGTCTCCATCGCCGTAGGCCCGTGGACCAAGTACAGCCAGACCTACAAGACGAAGTCCGTGGACTACTACGTTCCACCGGGAACCGACCGTGAAACCGCCCTGCGCTCCTTCGGCCTGACGCCCGACATGATGGTCTTCTACGCCAGCACCTACGGCGTCGATTACCCCTACGAGAAGTACGCGCAGACCGCAGACCACGCCTTCGGCGGCGGAACGGAGAACATCAGCGCCACCAGCCTCGCCGAGACCACGCTGCACGACGCCCGCGCCGAGCAGGACTACCCAAGCTTCGACCTCGTCTCCCACGAGCTGGCCCACCAGTGGTTCGGCGACCTCATCACCGAGTGGAGCTGGGACAGCGCGTGGCTCAGCGAAGGCTTCGCCACCTTCTCCGCCGCACTCTATCGCGGGCACCACCTCGGCGACGACGCCTACCGCTACCAGATCTGGCAGGACCAGCAGACCGCCGCCCGCGAGGACGCGACCCGCTATCGCCGCCCCATCGTAGACCGCCACTACACCCGGCCATGGGAGATCCTCGACCGCACCACCTACCAGAAGGGCTCAGTCATTCTGGACATGCTGCGCTACATCATGAACGACCAGGTGGAAGAGAGCCCATCGCCCAGCCAGCCCTTCTTCCAGACCCTGCGCAACTACCTCACCGCCTACTACGCCAAGAACGTCGAGACCCACAACCTCATCAACATGTTTCGCACCACCACCGGACGCGAGCTAGACTGGTTCTTCGACGAGTGGGTCTTCAAGGCCGGTTATCCGCAGTACACCGTCCACACCAGCTACGACGCCGCCAAACACAACGAAAACGTAACCGTCCTCCAGACCCAGAAGGTGGATGAGGTCACGCCGCTCTTCGACATGCCCGTCGTCCTCCACTTCTACTCCGCCGACGGCAAACTCCACGAGGCGAAGATTCGCGTTCGCCAGAAGGAAGAGACCTTCGCCATCCCGCTCGACTTCGAACCCCAGTGGATGGACTTCGATCCGTATAACCACATCTACAAAACTCTCACGCTCGACGAACCCATCGAAAGCCTGATCGCCCGTGGCGAAAAAGACAAGAGCATGATCAGCCGCCTATGGGCCGCGCAACAGCTAGGCAAAGCCACCGGAGCCTCCACAGATGCGGCGGTAAAAGCGCTCTCGCAGATCCTCGAACAGGATGCGTTCTACGCCGTCCGCATGATGAGCGCGCAATCTCTCGGCGCCCTCGGAACCGAATCGGCAAAGCAATCGCTGCTCAACGCATTGAAGCAGCCCAACAGCCACGTCCGCACTGCCGTCGTCGAAGCACTTGGTCACTTCTCCAAAGACTCGCAGGTCTACAGCGTACTCGTGGAAGTCCTGCGCAGCGACGACAGCTACGCCGCCGAGGCCGCAGCGGCTCGCAACCTTGGAGAACTGGGAACCGAAGCCGCGTTCACCGTTCTCCAGGAAAAGCTCGCAACCAACCCGTCCGTTTACGTCGCCACCGGACTCATCCAGGGAATCGCCCACTACAAAACTCCGCAGGCAAAGGCTCTGCTGACCGAGCAATCGAAGACCGGCATCACCGACGAGGTACGCCAGCTCGCCTCCCGCTCCTTACAAGGCGGAGGCACAGGACGCAACCGCTAATCCCTCCAGCAAAACAGGCGTGATGCAGATGCATCACGCCTGTTTTGCTGAACCTTCTAAAAGATACGGTTAGAAGATAAACTTCCCGGACAACTGCAACTGCCGCGAAGAACCTACGTCACCCGAGGGAAAACGGGTAGAACTGATCTGCCCAAAGCTCCCTGCGGATACAGTCGATACCCCACCAGGCGTTGCAGGCGGCGTGACAGAAAACTGGTTGACCGGCTGGGAGAAGTTCGGATGATTCAGGACATTGAAGGCATCGACCTTAATGTCAATCGTGTAACGCTTAAAGATCTTCGTCTTCTTATCCAGCGAAACATCGACATCCTCGAATCCCGGCCCAAAGACCATATTGCGCGGACTGTTGCCGAAGTGAAGGCCATCGCTGCTGAACGTGCATCCGGCAGTTGCATAAGCGCAGATTGATTGCGGAACGTACTGAATAATGTCTCCCGCGATCTTCTGCTTGCTGACCGTCACCGGCCCGGAGACATCCGCCCGCACCGTTCCCGATGTTCCATTCAGAGTTGAACTTGTGACAATCGAGAACGGATTGCCAGTCTGGATCTGCGCAATCGCGGACAACTGCCATCCATCGACGAGCCGGTTCTGATGGAACGGCAGCGTATAAAACCCGCTAAATACAAACCTGCTGCGAACATCAAAGTCCGAAGGCCCATAGTTACCCGCGGGATTGTAACTGTCCTGCAAGGTCACTCCCTGACCACTGTAGGAGTTATCGTCCATGGACTTCGACCACGTATACGAGCTATTGAATTCCAGACCGTTCTTGAACTGTCTGGCGACCGTTACCCAGAGAGCGTTATACCGGGACATGCCGATATGCGCGATCTCGGAGATATTTCCCAGCCCCTTGCCCGGAAGATACGGGCTCGTGGGAGAGAGAGCCGCATACGGTCTTACATGGTTGTAGTAATCCTGCGTCGTGTACTGGTTCGCATTCCTCGTCATCTGCAAACGAACGCCATGGGAACCGACATACCCCAACTGCGAAGTCAACCCGAAGGGAAGCTGCTGCTGGATGTTGAGGTTCCACGACTCTACGTATGCCGCCTTCAGGTCCTTCGGCGTGTATGCGGGAGACAGCGTAGGCGAAGACCCCGCGACCGAAAACGCATTCGCAAACGTCACATAGGGAATGGCCTGTGTGGCGCTGAAGGTCGCAGGACTCGAATACGGAGGATTCGTCGTCAACCCGGTAACGACTCCGGTCTCCGGCTCGTCCGCCTGCAGACTGAACCCGCTGCGCACCACGGTCGCTCCCGTTCCGAAGACATCCCAGATAATGCCTGCCCGCGGTCCAAGATTGTAGCTCTGCTGATAAGGCGAGGTCGTATGCTGCAAGCTCACAGACGAAGGATCGAAGTCGACAAACTGGCTTCGCGCCTCGGTAGGCGTCCCATACCAGTCGAAACGCAATCCCACCTCGAACGATAAGCGCTGATTGAGCTTATAAATGTCCTGACCGTAAATACCTACGGCATTGACATAGATACGACTGCGAACGGGCCCCGGAGTAATGTTGAACGCCGATGCCTGATCGTTGATAAAAGCGGTCAGCGTGGGGAACGTGAAAGTGCTGGTATCGTTCGACAGATTGTCGTTGATGAACCAGCGATACTCCCCGCCGATGTTGATGTTGTTCTTTCCGCGAAGCCAGTTCACGTTATCGGAGACCACGGCAGTGGTATCGAACGCACCCTGCGGAAAATTCGCCGGACCGCCAAACGTAAGGCTTCCCCCGCCGATATTGATAAAGGGAATACCGATAGCAGACGTCACTCCATTGTTGATTCCATACGTCGTCGGATTGGCCACGAAGTTAGGATCGAATCCAATGGCGCGCCGGTTGAAGCCCGCTCGGAACTCATTCACCAGAGTCGACGTAAACTCATGCGTTTCGCCGATTGTCCCAACATGGCGATGCGCATCGCGATGATCGCCGAACCCCGGAATCGTCGTGCCCGAAGTAGGCTCAATGCGTGCATCCTGCTGCCACGCGTAATAAAGATGCAATTGGTCCTTCTTCCCTATGTTCTGGAAGAGATCGCCCGTAATCTGCTTCATAAATACCGGCGACGCTGTGGAACCGATGTAGCGAGTCCCCGTCGGGTCATTCGCCGTCTGAATCAACGGCAACAGATTCTTAATCACAGGGTCCGTAACAGCATCGCGTTGCGCGTTCGACAGAACCGGGCTATTGATCGGCGCTCCCAGCGATTGATACAACCCTTCATAGCTGATGAAGAAGAACGTCTTATCTCTTCCATCGTATAGATGCGGCACCCAGACCGGCCCACCGAGCGCTCCGCCAGGCTGGTTCCTGTGCAGCGGAGACATCGGAATCCCTTTCGGCTGAAAGTAGTTGCGTGCATCGACATCGTTGTTGCGAATGTAGTCAAACGCCTCGCCATGAAATTCATTCGTACCGGAACGAGTCGCCACAGTCACCACCGCGCCGGAATTGCGGCCATACTCCGCGCTCAAGCTGGAGTTATCGACCTTAAACTCGCTGACGGTGTTGATCGAAGGCTGAAACGTGATCGTGTTCTGGATCATGTCGTTCAGGTTGATGCCATTAATCATGAAGTTGACAGTGTCTTCGCGATTTCCCGCCGTAAGAAAGGACGAAGCGCCAAGGCCCACATTCGGCGTCGTCAGCAAGCCTCCAGGCGGAGCCGTCACCGAGCCGGGGATAAGCTGGCTCAGGTCAAGAAAGTGACGTCCGTTGAGCGGAATCTCCTGCACCGTCTTTTGATCGATGACCTGCCCCACCGTCATCGTGGAGCTGTTAATCTGCGCCGATCCCGCCGTCACCTGCACCGTCTGGCTCATGCCGGTGACGCCAAGCTTCACATTGATCTCCTGCGTCGAGTCGACGTTTAGGGTAATGTTCTCCAGCGTGCTCGTCTCCATACCGGAAGAACTGACGGCTAGACGATATGTGCCGGGTTGCAGAGCAGGAAGCGCGTAGTTTCCCGAACCGCTCGAAACCGTAGACCGCTTGGTTCCCGTCTGTACCTGTGTCGCCGTAATTTGAGCGCCCGCGATCACTGCGCCTGCCGAATCCGTAATCGTTCCCTGTAATGTGCCTGTCGATTGGCCGTTAGCAGAGCCACTACAAAGAACTCCTAAAAGAAAAGTCACGACTGCAACGAACTTCCATGTACGAGCCCGATTCATGTTGCCTCCAAAAGATGAAAATCCTGATCCGCAAAACGGTTCTCCTTCTGCTCACCGGCAGAATAAAAAACCAGACCCCGACCCTATGACACGCATAGGGGTGCAGTAACCATTTTTTTGACTTTAAAAAGAGCAACCAGACCGACAACAAAGAATGAAGCGGGTGCTATGGGAGTTCAATAAGTACAGCAGGTGTACTTCGCAATGCAGTGAAGAGGGAATAGGAGGATGGCAAATTTAAACAGAGAATAAATTTACATATTGAAATTGTCAATTTCAAGGAAAGCAGCTTGTACGTTTCCAACACGCATTCAAAAAAATAGTCTCCATATTTTAAAAATATGGAGACTATTTTTTTGAAGACTCACCACGCAGAATCAAATTCAGTCAGAAGGCGATCCCGCGACTACTGCTGAATCGCCGTCTCAGCCTTCGTAAGCTTCTTCGACACGTCCGCCGGACTCGGCAACTGCGACCGATCCCAGCCTCCACCCAGCGCCTCGATCAACTGCACCGAAGCCGTCATCTCCTGAATCCGCAGCGTAGCCAGCGCCTGCTGACTGGAGAGCAGCGTCGTCTGCGCCGTGACTACGTTGATATAAGGATCGACGCCGGTCTCATAACGCGCCGTCGCCAGCTCCACAAAGCGCCGCGCAGACTGCTCCGCCTGCTGCTGCTTGATGATCTGCTGCGACAGGATACGAACCGAGGCCAGCCCATCCTCCACCTGCTGAAACGCCGTCAAAACCGTCTGCCGGTAGCCTGCAAGGTTCGCGTTATAAACCGCCTCATACTGATGCACCTGCGCCCGGCGCAGCCCCGCATCGAAGATCGTCTCATTGATCGACGGCCCAATCGACCAGAAGCGGCTGGGCCAATCGAGAAGATGCTTGAAGGTCGAGCTCTCGAACCCTCCCTCTGCGCTCAACGTCAGGTTCGGATAGAACGCCGCATACGCAATCCCGATCTGCGCATTCGCTGCCGCCATGCTCCGCTCCGCCGCGGCAATGTCCGGCCGCCGCTCCAGAAGTTGAGTCGGCACCCCGACAGGAACAGGCGGAGGAGTCGCGTTCGCCGCTCTGACCGGAACCGAAAAATCGGACGCATTCGCGCCCACCAGCACGGCAATCGCATGTTCGAACTGCGCCCGCGCCACGCCAAGGTTGATCGCCGTCGACTGCGCACTCGCGAGCGTCGTCTCGGCCTCCACCACGGAGATCCTGTCGTCCACGCCCGTCTCGTAGCGCGAGCGCGTCAGTTCCAGCGCCTTCTGGTCCGCCGCAACCGTATCGTTCAACACCTTCTGCAGCGCATCCTGTCCGCGAATCTCGAAGAAGTACGAGGCCAGGCTGGCCTGCTCCGTGAGCTTCTCATTCTCCAGGTCCGCCGCGCTCAACTGCGCGTTGTACTGCTGCTCGCGAATCGTATTGCGGACCTTACCCCACAGATCCGGCTCCCACGAAGCATCCAGCCCAAGCGTGCCCAGCGAGGTCTGCTGCCCCGTATTCGCCGTGCTCGCATGGGTCAGGTTCGCCGACGAGCGCGAACGCGAGTACGAGGGAGATGTAGACAGAGTCGGATAGAGCTGCGCGCGCGCCTGCGCAATCAACGTCCGCGCCTCCATAAAGTTCTCGAAGGCCTGCTTGATGTTCTGGTTGTTGATGTTCAGCCGCTCTTCGAGCGCATTCAACTCGGGATCGTTATAGATCTCCCACCATTTGCCGCGCAGCATCGCGTCCTGCGGCTGCGCGACCTTCCAGCCGTCGGTGTCCTTGAACTGGACCGTCGACTCCTTGTACGTCGCGGGCGGAGCCTGCATCGTCGCAGGAGGAACATGATACTTCGGCCCCACCATGCAACCCGTAAGAACGACGGTCGCGGCAGGCCAGAGCACAGCGTGAAAACGAGGTTTGATCATAACTTTACGCATCGGCATTTACTCCGCGGCGGACGCCATGGAACCGTCCGCGGGATTGAAGGTGTCACGTTCTTTTCCAAGCATTCGCAGGCGCAGCCGGTCCATCGCAAGGTAGACGACAGGCGTGGTATACAACGTAAGCATCTGGCTGACAATCAGTCCGCCTACGATCGTAATGCCCAGCGGGCGGCGAAGCTCCGAGCCCGTCCCCGTTCCAAACGCCAGCGGTACGGCTCCAAACAGCGCCGCCATTGTCGTCATCAGAATCGGCCGGAAACGCAGCATACAGGCCTGGAAGATCGCGTCCTCCGTCTTCATCCCTTGCTCGCGCTCCGCCTGCAGGGCAAAGTCGATCATCATAATCGCGTTCTTCTTCACAATACCGATCAGCAGCACAATGCCGATGATCGAGATAATGTTCAGGTCTTCCTTGAAGAGCATCAGCGCCAGCATGGCCCCGACGCTCGCCGAGGGCAGCGTCGAAAGAATCGTCAGCGGATGCACCAGGCTCTCGTACAGAACCCCCAATACGATATAGACCGCCATCAGCGCCGTCAGAACCAGGATCGGCTCGGTCCCCAGCGACTGCTGATACGCCATCAGCGTCCCGGCGAAGAAGCCCCGAATGCTCGAAGGAGTATTGAGCTTCTGCTGCATCTGCTCGATCTCCAGCGTCGCATCGCTGAGCGAGACCCCCGGAGCCAGATTGAACGACACCGTTACCGAAGGAAACAGGCCCGTATGGTTCAGCGCCAGTGGAGTCGTATTCGCCTGACTCTTGGCCATCGCAAACAGAGGAACATTCCCTGCGGCCGTTACGCTGCTAGTTCCATTTGGATGCAGGTAGATATTTTTTAATGCCTGCGGCGACTGCCAGTATTGCGGAGCGAACTCCAGCACCACGTAGTACTGGTTCAACTGCGTATAGATCAACGAGACCTCGGACTGGCCAAACGCGCTGTAAAGCGCGCTGTCCAGCGATTGCGCCGTCTGTCCAAGCTTCGCAGCCGTCACCCGGTCATAGGTCAGCAGCTCATCCAGACCGCCGTTCTGCTGGTCGGAGTTCACATCCTGAAGCCCCGGAAGCCGCCTCATCTCCGTAAGCAGCCGCGGCCCCCACGTCTTCAGGTCGGTCACATTGTCGGCTTGAATCGTGTACTGATACAGCGCATTGCCGCCCCTGCCGCCGATACGCAGATCCTGAGAAGCCTGCAAAAATGCGGAGGCCACCGGCAGCCGGTTCAGCTTCGGTCGAATCCGGTTGATGATCTCCGGCGCGCCAATCTTCCGCTCATCCAGAGGCTTGAGCGAGATAAAGAGGTTGCCCGTATTATTCGCGCCCATACCTCCGGTAAAGGCGATCACATTCGCCACCGCGGGGTCCTGATTGACGACGCGCTCAATCTTCTGGATCGAGTCGTTCATCGACGGGAACGAGGAGTCCTGCGCTCCCTGCACGCCTCCGGCAAGCGAACCAGTATCCTGCTGCGGGAAGAAGCCCTTGGGAATTTTGACGATCAGGACCACATTCAGCGCAATCGTCAGGAACAGAACCGTCAGCGTAAGCACCGGATTTTGCAGGACCCAGTGCAGCGACCGCCGATACAGCGACAGTATCCAGTCAAAGAACTTCTCCGTGACGATATAGAGGCGCCCATGCTTCACATGCTTCTCATCGCGAAGAAGATACGCACACATCATCGGCGTCGTGGAGAGGGAGATGACCAGCGAAACCACAATCGCCGTTGAGAGCGTAACCGCAAACTCACGGAAGAGACGACCTACGATTCCCCCCATTAGCAGCAGGGGAATAAAGACCGCGATCAGAGAGATGCTGATCGTCAGAACCGTGAAGCCGATCTCACGCGCACCTTTCAGTGTGGCCTCGAAAGGACTCAGCCCCTCTTCCAGATGGCGCGTGATGTTCTCCATCACGACAATCGCATCGTCCACTACAAAGCCGGTCGAGATCGTCAGCGCCATCAGCGAAAGATTGTCCAGGCTATAGCCCAGCAGATACATCACCGCGAACGTGCCGATCAGCGATACAGGAACAGCAACGGCGGGAATCAGAGTCGCCCGGCCATTCCGCAGGAAGACAAAGACGACAGCGATCACCAGCAGGATCGACAAAATCAGCGTTCGTTCCACATCGTGGACCGAGGCTCGAATCGTCGTCGTTCGATCCAGAACAATCGTCGTATCGATGCCCTCGGGGATCGAGGCCTCAATCGATGGAATCTGCGCGCGGATGCGGTCGACCGTGTCGATGATGTTGGCCCCCGGCTGCCGCATCACGATCACATTCACAGCGCGCTTTCCGTTCAGATACCCCGCGGCGCGAATATTCTGTACCGAATCGATCACGTCTGCCACATCGGACAGCCGAATCGCCGCGCCCTTGTTGTAGCCCACGATGATCGGCTTATAGTCCTCCGCGTGCGATATCTGATCGTTCGCGATGATGTCCGCCATCGTGTTGCCGTCGGAGATCTGCCCCTTTGCCAGGTTCGAGTTCTGTAGACTCAACACCGATTGCAGGTTCGCCATGGTCAGGCCATAACTCGCCAGCTTCGTGGGGTTCACTTCCACGCGGACCGACGGCAGCGCGCCGCCTCCTGTGTTGACCTGGCCCACGCCCTGAATCTGCGACAGCTTCTGCTGGATCACCGTCGAGGCTTCGTCGTAAAGCTTGTCCGGGCCAAACTTGTCCGACGTCAGCCCGATAATCATGATCGGCGAATCCGCCGGATTGACCTTGCGGTACGTCGGATTCCCGGGAAGGTTCGCCGGGAGGTACGTCCGCGCGGCATTGATCGCCGCCTCCACGTCGCGCGCAGCGCCATCGATGTTGCGGCTCAGGTCGAACTGGATCGTGACCGAGCTCGTGCCAAGGCTGCTCGAAGACGTCATCTCCGTAACGCCCGCAATATGCCCGAACTGCCTCTCCAGCGGAGTCGCTACCGACGACGCCATGATCTCCGCGCTCGCGCCCGGAAGCCCCGCATTCACCGAGATCGTCGGAAAATCCACCTGCGGCAGCGGAGACACGGGTAGAACGTTGAAGGCCAGCGCGCCCGCAATCGCAATCGCCACCGTAAGAAGCGTCGTCGCTACCGGTCGATGGATGAAGGGCGAGGAGATGTTCATGGCTGTCCCGTGAGTTGCGGCTCATCGCCGTGATCTGGCTTCTGCGACTTTTTCTTCGAGAAGAAATGCGACAGGTTCTCAAAGAAGATATAGATCACCGGCGTCGTATACAGCGTAAGGACCTGGCTCAACAGCAGTCCTCCCACCATCGAGATGCCCAGAGGCCGCCGCAACTCCGACCCGATACCGTGACCGAAAGCCAGCGGAATGCCGCCCAGCAGCGCCGCCATCGTCGTCATCATGATCGGGCGGAAACGCAGCAGGCAGGCCTCGTAGATCGCCTCCGTCGAAGTCTTTCCGTGGTGTCGCTCCGCCTCCAGTGCAAAGTCCACCATCATGATGCCGTTCTTCTTCACGATGCCGATCAGCAGCACAAGTCCGATGATCGCAACCACGCTCAAATCCTGATGAAACAGGATCAGCGAGAGAAACGCCCCGACACCGGCCGAAGGCAGCGTCGAAAGAATCGTGATCGGGTGAATGAAGCTCTCATACAAGACGCCCAGAACGATGTACACCGTCACCAGCGCCGCCAGAATCAGCAGTGGCATATTCGATAGCGAGTTCCGGAACGAGGCCGCAGTACCTTCAAAGTCCGCCTGCAGGCTCACCGGCATGTCCATGTCCTTCTGGATCTTGGTGATCTCCGAGATCGCATCGCCCAAAGCCGCTCTCGGCCCCAGGTTGAACGACACCGTGATCGCCGGGAACTGTCCCTGGTGCGTGATCGACAACGGCTCCGTCGTCGTCTCGAAGTGCGAGAACGCACTGAACGGCACCGCATGGCTCATCGCCGAGCTGGTCGCTCCCGCCGAGCCCGCCCCCCTGCTAATCGTGCTCGACGCCAGCGCATTCACCGGTGGTGCCAGCGTATTTGCCGACGGAGAATATTGCGCGGCCGAGGTAAACGCATTCGAGCCCGCCGAAGACGATCCACTCCCATTCGAGGTAGCCGCCGCACCGCTCGTTCCCGACGCCGCATTGGACTGAATGTAGAGATGGTTCAATTTATCGGGGTCCAGTTGGAACTGCGGCTGCGCCTCCATAATCACGTGGTACTGGTTCAACTGCGTGTACATCGTGTTGATCTGGCGCTGACCGAACGCATCGTACAACGTGTTATCGATCGTCGTCGGCGCAATGCCCAGCCGCGAGGCCGTCGCCCGATCGATCACCAGCGAGACCGCCAGCCCGCCCAGTTGCTGGTCCGTCGCAACGTCCTCCAGATCCGGCAACTCCTTCAGCTTGGCCACAAAACGGCCCGTCCACTCGTTCAGCTCATTGATGTCCGGGTCTTCCAGAGTGTACTGGTACTGCGTGCGGCTCACCCGGTCGTCCACCGTGATGTTCTGCACCGGCTGCATAAACATTTGAATGCCCTGCACCTGGTCGCGAATCTTCGATTGTAGCCTGCGCACCACATCCGCCGCACTAAGATCGCGGTCTTCGAGCGGCTTCAAATTAATCGAAAACCGTCCGCTGTTAATCGTCGTGTTCGTGCCATCGGCCCCGATAAACGAAGAGAGGCTCTCTACCGCCGGATCAGCCAGGATGAGCTTCGCCAGCTCCTTCTGCTTCTCCGCCATCGCCGCCGCGCCAATCGTCTGCGGAGCCTGCGAGATACCCTGAATCACCCCGGTATCCTGAACCGGAAAGAACCCCTTCGGAATGATGATGTACAGATACACCGTCAACATCAGCGTCGCCACCGCCACCAGCAGAGTCACCCCCTGGTAGCGCAGCACCACCTTCAGCGTCCGTCCGTAGAAGGCGATCATATTCTCGAAGACACGCTCCGAGGCCTGGTAGAACCGGCCCTGCGACTCCTGCGGATTATGTTTCAGAATGCGCGAGGCCATCATCGGCGTCAGCGTCAGCGAGACCACCGCCGAAATCACAATCGTCACCGCCAGCGTCACGGCAAACTCGCGGAACAGGCGCCCGACCACATCGCCCATGAACAGCAGCGGGATCAGCACCGCGATCAGCGAGATCGTAAGCGACATGATCGTAAACCCGATCTGCTCGGCGCCCTTCAGCGCCGCCTCCATCGGACTCTCGCCCTCTTCCAGATAACGCGAGATGTTCTCCACCATCACGATCGCGTCATCGACCACGAACCCCGTCGAGATCGTCAACGCCATCAGCGACAGGTTATCGAGGCTGTACCCCAGCGCATACATCGCCGCAAACGTGCCGATCAGCGACAGCGGCACCGCCACGCTGGGAATGATCGTCGCATACAGGTTCCGCAGGAAGAGGAAGATGACCATCACCACCAGCCCGATGGTCAGCACCAGTTCGAACTCCACATCGGAGACCGAGGCCTGAATCGGCGTCGTCAGGTCCGTCAGGATCGTGACATTTACGCCCTTCGGCAGGTTCCCCAGCAACTGCGGCAGCAACGCCTTGATGCTCTTCACCACGCTGATCGTGTTCCCGCCCGGCTGGCGCTGCACGTTCAGAATCACCGCCGGAGTCTGGTTCATCCATGCGGACTGATACTTGTTCTCCACGCCGTCCACGATGTTCGCCACATCGGTCAGCATCACCGGCCCGCCGTTGCGATAGGCAACGACCACGCTTCTGTAGTCCTCGCTCGTCACCAGTTGATCGTTTGCGTCAATCTGGTAGTCTTGGCGCGGCCCATCGAAGTTGCCCTTCGCGGCATTCACGCTCGACTGCGAGACCGCAGTCCTCAGGTCCTCAAGATTCAGGCCATATGACGACAGCTTCGTCGGGTTCACCTGAATCCGCACCGCGGGCTTCTGTCCGCCGCTGATGCTGACCAACCCCACCCCGCTCAACTGCGAGATCTTCGGAGCCAGCCGCGTATCCACCAGGTCCTCGACCTTCGGCAGCGGCATCGAGTCCGATGTGATCGCCATCGTCAGCACCGGCGCGTCCGCCGGATTCGTCTTGCTATAGATAGGCGGAGCCGGAAGATTGGCAGGCAAAAAGCTCTGCGAAGCATTGATCGCAGACTGCACCTCTTCCTCGGCCACATCGATATTCAGACTCAGGTTGAACTGCAACACGATCACCGACGTAGCTCCCGAGCTCGTCGAGGTCATCTGGCTCAACCCCTGCAACTGGCCGAACTGACGCTCCAGCGGAGCCGTCACCGTCGTCGCCACCACGTCCGGGCTCGCTCCCGGGTAGAACGTGAGCACCTGGATCGTCGGATAATCGACCTGCGGCAGCGCCGAGACCGGCAACTGCGTGTACGCCACAATCCCCACCAGAAGAATTGCGGCCATCAGCAGAGCGGTTGCAACAGGACGCAGAATAAAGGGACGCGAGGGACTCAAGGAGCGCTACTCCCGCTCGTGCTCGTCGGTATCGGCTTGCTGGATACGACGATCTTCGACTTGTCCTGCAGCTTCTCGAAGCTGCTGTTCGCCAGCACATCGCCCGGCTCGATTCCCGTTACCTCGGTGATATTTCCGTCCGTGGCCCCCTGCTGGATCGTGCGCATGTGCGCCGTATCGTCCTCGATCACATAGACAAACGAGATCGCGCCGTTATGCTGAATCGCCGAAGTCGGAATCAGCGTGGCGCCCTGCAGCGTATTCACCAGTAGCCGCGTATTTACAAACTCGTTCGGGAACAGCGAGCTGTCCTTGTTGTCGAACGAGGCGCGTCCCTTCACCGTTCCCGTCGTCGTGTCGATCTGGTTATCGATCGTCAACAGCGCCCCGGTAGCGATCTTCTTCTGCGCTCCACGGTCGTAGGCGTCCACCGCCAGCTTCGCGCCCTTCCGCATTCTCGGCTGCACCTGTCCCAGGTAATCCTCCGGAACCGTGAAGATCACCGTAATCGGCTGGACCTGCGTAATCACCGCCAGCGTCGTCCCGCCCGTCCCCTGAACCACGTTGCCCGGATCGACCAGCCGCAGACCCACCCGGCCCGAGATCGGGGCCGTGATGTGGCAGTACCCAAGCTGAACCTGATCGAGCTGCACCGCTCCCTGGTCCAGCTTCACCGTGCCCTCGTTCTGCAGCACGATCTTCTCCTGGTCGTCCAGCGTCTGCTTCGGAATCGCGTCCTTGGCCCACGCCGCGCGGTAGCGCTCCAGGTCCATCCTCGCCTGAGCCAGCACGCTCTCGTCGCGCTCCAGCGTCCCCTGGGCCTGCAGCAGCGTCGCCTGGTACGGTCGCGGATCGATATCGACCAGCGGATCGCCCTTCCGCACCATCTGCCCTTCTTTATAGTGGACGGCGATCACCGGCCCCGTCGCCTGGCTCGTAATCGAGGCCGTATACACCGGCGTCACCGTACCGATCGAGTCGATATAGACGCCCAGACTCCCCTTCTGCGCCGTCACCGTCGTCAGCGTGACCGGTCCGCCGCCAAAGCGGCTCCGCCCGCCACCGGCCTTCGTCGGCTCCACATGGTGATGCGTCACCCACCAGAACGCCGCGCCAAAGACTAGAAGCAAAACAATCCACACGACCACGCGATCGGCCTTGCGTCTTGGGGTCGCCGGATCTGGAGCCGGAAGTTGATGATCAGGCCCTACAGTTGGGTGTTCGTTTGGATCGGCTGACAACGTATCTCCCTTTGCTTAAACCCTTGAATTAGCATGTAGCTGGGTCGCCCATTTACTTGTTGACGTAAGACCCTGCGGTTAAAGACGCAGCTTTTTTCAACAACAGATGAAGATTGAGAGCGGACCGGACACAAAGCTCCGGAGACAGTTCCACACCTCCGCGCTCCAGCGCACAGCCGCAATCTCCCCGTCTCATCTTTCAAGACTCATACTAACCAAAGAAGTTGCTGTTTTCGTTTCCACTCCACACTAACTTAAATTTTTTATGAGCATATACTCATCCAAGGAACTGGAAACATGGCACGCCCCAAAAGCGACGACAAGCGCAACGCTATCCTGTCAGCCGCCACCCGCGTCTTCTCCGAACGCGGACTCGGTGCCTCCACCTCCGCCATCTCCGCCGCCGCCGGAGTCGCCGAAGGGACCCTCTTCATCTACTTCAAAACCAAGGACGAGCTGCTCAACGCCCTCTACCGCGAGATCAAGCTCGAACTGGCCGACGCCATGATGTCCAGCTTCCCTCGCAAAAAAAATCTGCAAACCCGGCTCCGCCACATCTGGGACCGCTTCACCGAATGGGGCATCGCCAATCCCCAACACTCCCGTGTGCTCACGCAGCTCCAGGTCTCCGACCGCCTCACGCCCGAGTCCCTGCAGGCTGGCTCTGCTCCCTTCGCCGAGATTGCCGCCATGGCCAGAGACGCCATCGCGCAACACATCATCCGAGATATCCCCCTCGAATTCATCGCCGCCTCCATGGAGACCGCCACCCACAACACCATGCGCTTCATGGCCGCTCATCCCGACCACGCCGACGACTATCGCGCCATCGGCTTCGAGATGTTCTGGAGAGGAATCGTAAAAAAAGAATCCGCATCCTGAAATGAGTAATCAATCATCTAAATAAAATGATTACTCGTTCTCAACCCGTCTCCAACATAGGCCGGTATTCGCCACCCTCTCCTCCCCCTTCCCCGCTGGGGACCATTACGGAAACCATTTCCCATCACCGCGAGGTGTACCCATGAACGTCCTCATCTTCGGAGCCACCGGCATGGTCGGCCACGGCGTCCTCCGCGAATCCCTGCTCGCTCCCGACGTGAAACTTGTCCAGACCATCGGCCGCAGCATTACCGGCCAGCAGAACCCCAAACTCCGCGAGCTGGCCCTCCCCGACCTCACCAACTACGCCGGGCTCGACGCCCAGCTCTCCGGCTTCGACGCCTGCTTCTTCTGCCTCGGCGTCTCCTCCACCGGCATGAAGCAGCAGGACTACGAGCGCATCACCTACGACCTCACCCTCGCCGCCGCCCAGACCCTCGCCCGCCTCAATCCGCAGATGACCTTCCTCTACGTCTCCGGGGCCGGAACCGACAGCTCCGAGCAGGGCCGCGTCATGTGGGCCCGCGTCAAAGGCCGTACCGAAAACGCGCTCCTCCGCCTCCCCTTCAAGGCCGCCTATATGATCCGCGCCGGAGCCATCGAGCCCGTCCACGGCGCACGCTCCAAAACCCGCCTCTACCGCGTCATTTATGGTCTGACCAAACCTCTCTTCCCTCTTCTTCGCCACGCCTTCCCAAACCTCGTCCAGACCACCGAAGAGATCGGTAAAGCCATGCTCGCCGTGGCTCGCAACGGCGCTCCAAAACCCATCCTCGAGACCAGCGATATCCGCGCCATCCTCCGAGCCAACCCCTAGCCTCTGACTCCCGGCAGTTTTCTTTCCCGCCGCATTCATGCACACTCAAAGGCATGGTGCGTATCGGTGTCGATGAACAACTAGCCCCGGAGCTTCTCGCAGAATTCCCCTCTGAAGCGGAGATCGTCCGTATCCCGCGTCAGCCAACCGGCGTCTACGACGTCGATATCTGGGTCCTCGCCTTCGCCCGCAAAGACGCCGCCGAGACGTTCTCCCATCTCCGTGGCGTCAAGGTCGTGCAATCCATGATGGCTGGCGTCGACTGGATCACCCCTTGGCTCCCCAAAGACGTCATCCTCTGCGACGGCCGCGGCATCCACGACATCTCCACCTCCGAGTGGGTCCTCTCCACCATCCTCGCCTCGCTCAAGCGTCTGCCCTTCTACCGCGACATGCAGGCGAAGCAGGATTGGAAGGGCCAGTCCGCCACGCCCAACTCTCTTCTCAGCGAGACCGGCACCAACACCGGCCAGTACCGCATCCTAGGCGACGACCTCTCCGACAAGACCGTCCTGATCGTCGGCTACGGCTCCATCGGCAAAGCCATTGAGACCCGCCTCACGCCCTTCGGGGCCAAAACCCTTCGCATCGCCCGCACCGCAAAGGCATCCCCCGAGGTCCACTCCATCGCCGACCTCCGCGCCCTCATCCCTCAGGCCGACATCATCGTAACCATCGTCCCCCTCACCGCCGAGACACGTGGCCTCATCGGCGCAGACGAACTGGCCCTCATGAAGCCCGGCGCGCTCCTCGTCAACGCCGCCCGCGGCCCCGTCGTCAACACCAACGCCCTCGTCGCCGCCCTCACCGAGCACCGCATCCAAGCCGCGCTCGACGTCACCGACCCCGAGCCGCTCCCCGTCGGCCATCCACTCTGGACCGCGCCCAACTGCCTCATCACCCCGCACGTAGGCGGCTCCACGCCGGAGTTCATCCACCGCGCCTTCCACTTCGGAGCGGCGCAGATCCAGCGATACATCGCCGGACAGCCTTTGGAAAATGTAGTCTCGGACGCCGGTTACTAAAACAGGATCACCGGCCGACCCAGGCTGCCCGCCGAACCAACCTCCGGCAGGCAGCCATCCACCCCTGACGATTCAGAACGCCTGAAGACAGGCCTCGACGAGAAGATTACTCCTCGTCGTCGTCGTCCTCATCCTCTTCTTCGTCGTCGTCTTCGTCGTAATCCTCGTCCTCGTCATCCTCGTAGTCTTCGTCTTCCTCATCCTCATCATCGTCTTCTTCGTCTTCCTCATCCTCATCATCGTCTTCTTCGTCGTCGTCCTCTTCGTCCTCGTCTTCCTCTTCTTCTTCCTCGTCTTCTTCATCCTCGTCGGCGCTCAGAACGAGCTTCTGATCGTCCGTACCAGCGAGGTTGAACCAAGTGCCTTCGGCTTCGCCAAACAGCGCGAGGACGTTCAGTGAATCCAGCATGTCGATGTTCTGGGTCGTAAGTTCCATAAAAAATGTCTCCTGTTCGTTTTAGGTACTCGGATAGGATGCAGCAGTTTGAAAAAGGTAATGTGAAAAATCTGATTTTTTGCGTATCCCGCCTGCCGCAGCGTAACCACCACCCTGCGGACAGGCAGTCATCCGTCTAACCAACTTACCGCGAAGCGGCCTCTGTCGTCTCCTCCAGAAATGGAGCAAGCTGTTTCCCGCTCGGAGCCTTCGTCGCCATGCTCACCACCCACAGACACAGCAGAGACGCCAGAAGCGCCGGAAAGATCGCGTCCCGGTCGCTGATCACCGCCGGAACCGTATGGTGAATAAACGGCGTATCCCAGAAGATCGTAATGAACGTCCCGGCAAAGATGCTCGACACCGCCCCCGCCGCAGTCGCCCGCTTCCAGAAGAACGCCGCCAGAATCACCGGCGTCAGCGCCGCCGCATAGATCGTATACGCGTACAGCGCCTTCTTCAGCACCGAGTCCGTATGCAGCGACTGCCACAGCGCCCACAGCCCCAGAAACACCACCATCAACCGGCTCACAATCAGAATCCGCTTATTGCTCGCCTCCGGCTGGATATACCGCACATACACGTCGTTCACCAGGTTCGTGGCCGGCGAGAATAAATAATTATTCGCCGTAGAAACGATCTTCGCGAAGATCGCCCCCATCAGCACCGCGCCCAGCAACTGCATTGAGAATGAGCCGCTGAACCCATGCATCCCCAGATACGCCAGAATCTCCCGCGGCCGCTCCGCCACCTCGCCCGTTGGAAACAGTGACGACCCAATGATCGCCAGCACCACGATCACCGTCTCCAGAATCACCGTTCCGACCAGCCACCACACCACCGCCAGGCTGGCCGCCCGCTCCGTCTTCGCAGAAAAGAACTTCTGGTACATCGACTGGTTGCCCAGCAGCAGCAGCACTGTCGGCAGGAACAGCTCAATCGACACCACCACCGGCTGACCGCCGAACACCGTAAAGTGGCTCGCCGGAAGCGATGCCACCACATGCCCCCATCCGCCCGCCTTGTGACTCAATACCGGAACCGCCACCAGCAGCGCAAACGTCGCCAGCAGCCCGATCGCCACGTCCATGTAAGCCACCGAGCCCATCCCCGCGATCGCCGTAAACACAATCACAAACGCCGCCAGAATGTACTTCCCAAGATCCGGGCTCACCACGTCCGGAAAGATCAGGTGCAGAATATCTCCGCCGCCGATGATCTGGTAGCTCGTAATCGCCGTGTAGGTAAACAGGATCGCGATCACGCCCAGCACCCGAGCCGTCTGGTTATACCTTGCCTCCAGCAGGTCCGGGATCGTGAACTGAGCGAACTTCCTCGCCCGCGGAGCGATGAAGTAGATCAGCAGTAGCCCCGCCCAGCCGCCCGCTCCCTGCCACAACGCGACAAAGCCGTTGCGGTAGGCGTTCTCCGCTCCACCCAGCAGCGAGCCCGATCCGATCCAGCTCGAAAGCAGCGTAAACACCAGCACAAACGCTGGCAGGCTCCGCCCGGCGACCAGGTAGTCGGCCTTCGTCTTCACAGTACGCAGACGGCCCACCGACACGCCAAGGAGGGTCAAAACGATGATGGCTAAAACAATGGCATAAAGGTTCATGTAGATGACAGATTGTAGCTTGTTCGGAAGCTCTCCCACTAGCCACAGCCGCCCGGCCGGCGCCCTTTAACCGTCCCGGCTCTCCCCCCGGCAGCTTCCGCCCCCGGATTATCATCCAGTAACGAACCCCCGGTACTCTTCAGGACAACACAGCCAGAAACACCCGCAGGCAGAACCATCGCGTTCTTGTGGAGACTTTCCAGCCACGCGCATCGTTCTACGTTGTAAGCGTCCTCGCAACCGGAAACTGCTTTATCCGGTTCGGAAACCTGTTCTCAAGCATCTAAAACTCTGGTGTAAAGAATGAAGACTCGACTGAGAGGAAGGCCCTTTCCCGTAGCAAAGCTACATCAGCTCTACCGCCTCGTCCGCGAGAGCAACACCCAGCCGCTCACCGGCACCTCCCGCCCCGCCAGGCTCGTCCCCGCCACCGATCTCGGCATCACCTTCATCGGCCATTCGTCCTTCCTGCTCCAGATCGGCGGCCGCAACGTCCTCATCGACCCCGTCTTCTCCACCCGGCTCGTCGTCCTCCGCCGCCAGCGTCGCCCCGGCCTCATCGCCGAGGAGCTTCCCCCCATCGACATCGTCTTCCTCACCCACGCGCACATGGACCACCTCGACCTGTCCTCCCTGCGCCGCGTCATCCGCTCCACCCGCCGCCAGACCGGCAAGACCCCCGAGGTCGTCGTCCCCAACGGCGTCGAAGACCTCGTAGCCCGCCTCGGCTTCTCCCAAATCCACGGCCTCTCCTGGTGGCAGCAGACCGACGTCCTCGGTCTCACCGTCACCATGACCCCCTGCCAGCACTGGGGCGCGCGCATGTTCCGCGACACCCATCGCGGCTACGGCGGCTACGTCATCCAGAACCGCGACCACTCCGTCTACCACTCCGGCGATACCGCCTACTTCCCCGGCTTCCGCGAGATCGGCGCCCGCCTGCACCCCCGCATTGCCCTCCTGCCCGTCGGCGCCTACTATCCCGACACCTACCGCACCGTCCACACCAGCCCCGAGGAGGCCGTACAGGCTTTCCGCGACCTCGGCACCGCTAACCTCATGATTCCCATGCACTACGGAACCTTCCGCCTCGGCCGCGAGCCCATGGACGAACCCCTCCAGCGCCTTCAGGCCGAGACCACCCGACTCAATATGAACGGACAGCTAAAAATCCTTGAAGAGGGCGAGACACTGCACCTTTTCCCAAAAAACCGCATCCCATAGCGCATGGCTACTGAAACAGTAAATGCGAGTGCAAGCGGAACGTTTGCGATTGGCGGCGATCTCACCGTCAACCGTTTGGGATTCGGCGCAATGCGAATCACCGGAGATGGCATCTGGGGCGAGCCCAAAGACCCCGAAGGCGCAAAGCAGGTTCTCCGACGCGCCGTCGAGCTGGGCGTCAACTTCATCGACACCGCCGACTCCTACGGCCCCGACGTCAGCGAGATTCTCATCGGCGAGGCTCTCGCTCCTTACTCCGAGGGCGTCATCATCGCCACGGAGAACCCCCAGGTCAAAGGCGTAGTCATCGCCACCAAGGGCGGCCTCACCCGTCAGGGCCCCAACAAGTGGCTCCCCGTAGGCCGTCCCGAGTATCTTGAGCAGCAGGTCGAGATGAGCCTCCGCCACCTCAAGCTCGAACGCATCGACCTCTGGCAGCTTCACCGCATCGACCCCAAAGTTCCCGTAGAAGAGTCCCTCGGCGTCATCAAGAAGCTTCAGGAGCAGGGCAAGATTCGCCACGTAGGACTAAGCGAGGTCAAGCCCCACGAGATCGATCAGGCCCGCAAGGTCATCGACATCGTCAGCGTGCAGAACCAGTACAACCTCAGCGACCGTCAACACGAAGATGTAGTCGAGTACTGTGAGAAACACAACATCGCCTTCATCCCTTGGTTCCCCGTAGCGGCAGGCAAGCTCGCCCAGCCCGGCGGCAAGCTCGACACGGTAGCAAAGCAGCACAACGCCACCGTCTCCCAGCTCTCCCTCGCATGGTTGCTGCACCGCTCGCCAGTCATCCTGCCCATCCCCGGAACCTCCTCGGTAGCGCACCTCGAAGAGAACATAGCCGCCGCCAACGTAACTCTCTCCGACGCCGAATGGAAAGAGATCGAAGACGCCGCAAAATAACCACCCTACAAGCAAATGAAAAAGGGCCGCAGACAAGCGGCCCTTTTTCATTTCCCCACAACAACCTGATAGACAGACATAGCAGGCAATGTACCGTATATGGTACATTGCCTGTAACAGGATGAACCGTTCCCACCAATCCTCGGGCCTGAAAAGAATAGAGGCGGTCTTCTTTCGAACTGCTGCAGGAGGAGAACCTGTAAGGGAGTGGTTAAAGTCTCTCAATCCGGTCGAGGATCGGAAACAGATCGGCATCGACATCAAAACCGTCGAGTTCGGTTGGCCGATAGGAATGTCGGTCTGCAAGCCGATGGGGGATGGACTCTACGAAGTACGGTCGAGCCTGAGCCAGAACAAAATTGCTCGCATATTGTTCTATATCGATGCAAAAGGCAGGATGGTCCTGCTTCACGGCTTCATCAAAAAAACCCAGAAAACACCGCCCGCCGACCTGGAGCTGGCTCGAAAGAACAAGGCTCTCCACGAGAGCGATTTAAAGAAAGGAAAGGAACGATGACGAACCGAGCAGACGTACACACAGGATCAAGCCTCGATGATTTTCTGGAAGAGGAAGGATACCGGGACGAGGTAGAAAGCGCCGCCATCAAGCGGGTGCTCGCCTGGCAGTTTGAGCAGGAGATGACTCGGCAGCAAAAGACAAAGAGCGCGATGGCAGCGGAGCTGAAAACCAGCCGTTCTCAATTGGATCGTCTACTCGACCCGCACAACACCGCAGTCTCTCTTGATACATTGACCCGGGCAGCTCAGGTTCTGGGGAAGCGGCTGGTGCTTGAGATCAGGGACGTGCGCCCCAGACGGCTGCAAAGAAAAAAAGTGGGATAACGCCGTCCAAGCGTGGCCGAAGGAACGGTCTTCAATCTCTCGCTCCCACAACATCAACTCACCGGCGACCCCAAATCCAAAGGCTTCTCCGCCGTTTTGCTCCGCTCCCCCCACCCCGGCAGCTCCTGCGATCCCGTAATCAACCTCACCCCATCCTTGAACGAGAGATAAGTCCAGGCCCACTGCCGAAACACCGACAGCCGGTTCCGGAACCCGATCAAGAAGAAGATATGGATCACCAGCCACACGATCCAAGCCGGAAAACCGCTCCAATGCGCCTTGAACGGCCATTCGATCTTCGCCACCGCCGCCATGCGTCCAATCGTGGCCATATCGCCCTTATCGAAGTAGCGAAACGGCACATCCTTCCCCGAGCCATCGCTCCCCCGTTCCACGGCGACCAGCCTCCCGATCCGTTTCGCCGCATACGTACCCATCTGCATCGCAGGCTGCGCCACCCCCGGAACCTGCTTCCCATCCTGCTCCACGTGAGCCAGGTCGCCGCATACAAAAACCTCCGGATGCCCCGCCGGATTCAGATGCCCATCCACCATCACGCATCCTCTCCGATCCGTCTCCACTCCCAGCAGCTTGCCCAGCGGCGAGGCCTGCACCCCTGCCGCCCACAGCGTCACGCCGGAATCGATCCTCTCGTTCCCCACCATCACATAACCCGGCTGTACATCCGTCACATGCGCACTCGTTCGCACCGTGATCCCCAGCGCATTGAGTTGCTCAATCCCCTTCTTCTGCAAGTCCGGCGGATACGCTCCCAATATCGTAGGCGACCCCTCCAGAATCATCACCTGCGCCATCGAGGGATCAATATGACGAAAGTCCTTCGTCATATACAACTTCGCAATATCGCTGATAGCCCCCGCCAGCTCTACCCCCGTAGGCCCGCCCCCGATAATCACGAAGTTCAGCGGCGGATGCACACCCGTCTCCATCATCTCCCGCTCCGCCAGCTCGAACGCCAGCAGCACCCGCCTCCGGATCTCCACCGCGTCCTCGATCGTCTTCAGACCCGGCGCGACCTTCGCCCACTCGTCCTTGCCGAAGTACGAGTGCGTCGACCCCGTAGCCACGATCAGATAGTCATACTCCAGCCGCACGCCGGTCTTCAACTCAACCCGCCGTCCGGCCATATCGAAGCCCACCACCTCATCCATCAACACTTCGATATTTTTAAAGTCCCGCACCAGCGACCGAATCGGTTGCGCGATGTCCGCCGGCGAGAGCACCGCCAGCGCAATCTGGTAAAGCAGCGGCTGAAACGTATAGTGGTTCCGCCGGTCCACCAGCGTCACGTCCACCGGAAGCTTCGCCAGCTCAAAGGCCGCATTGATCCCCGCGAACCCGCCGCCCACCACGACCACGCGCTTACGCATACCACGCCCTGCCGCTTCAGCCATCCGTCCAGCTCCTTCAGCATCCCGTTTTTCAGTTAGATGCAAAGAGGCCACCGAACAATTCCCTGTTTTCAAGGGAGCACGGCGCCCTCAGATCTCCGGATAAAAATCGAAGAACGCATCCAGGCTCATCTTCAACTGGGCCTCGATCTGCTCCCTGCTTCCCTCCAGCACATGCATCGTCACGCGGGCCTCATTGCCGTTCTTCAACTTCACGGGCGCATCGCCCACCTCCGCCACCTCATCCGCCGGTAGCAGCCTCATCCCGTAAACCAAAGTCAGATTTGCCATCCTTCCATTCTTTCACCAAACCGCAAGCCCGGTCAGTCCGCCGTATCACTGAGATAGCATCGAATTTATGAGAGTATTTCTGTTTGTCCTCCTCGCAACCGTTCTCGAAGCGGTCGGAGACGCCATCGTGCGAGTAGCACTGCATCGCCCATCTTCGCTGGCTCGTATCGGGCTTTTTCTTCTGGGAGGCACTCTGCTCACCCTGTACGGCACCTCACTGAACTTGGCTCCCATCGAGTTTGCCGCCGTTACCGGCATGTACATCGCCACCCTGTTCATCGTCTTCCAGATCACGAACTATCTGTTCTTCAGCACCCTGCCGACAGGCCCCGTCGTCGTTGGAGGCATTCTGATCGTCTCCGGCGGGCTGATCGTCTCTCTCTCTGGAAATAGCCGCTCACACAAAGCCCTCTTCCCATCCCGCATTGAATCTTTTTCCCTTCTCGCGCATTTACACTAGTTAGGCCCACTATGTCCGACAACACGACTCTCGATACCGTCATCCTCGGCTCTGGCTGCTCCGGCCTCACTGCCGCCATCTACACCGGACGCGCCAACCTCAAGCCCCTCGTCCTCGAAGGCCACGAACCCGGCGGCCAGCTCTCCATCACCACTCTGGTCGAAAACTTCCCCGGCTGGCCCGAAGGCATCCAGGGCCCCGAGCTCATCGAGAACATGAAGAAGCAGGCCGTCCGCTTCGGCGCCGAACTTAAGATGGCCCATCTCAACTCCATCGACCTCAGCAAGCGTCCCTACGCCCTCAACATCGGCAAGGAGACCATCCACACCCGCACCCTCATCATCGCCAGCGGAGCCAGCGCGCGCTGGCTCAACCTGCCGTCGGAACAGGCCCTCATCGGCCGCGGCGTCACCTCCTGCGCCACCTGCGACGGCTTCTTCGCCTCCGGCAAGGAGATCGCCGTCATCGGCGGCGGCGACAGCGCCATGGAAGAGGCACTCTTCCTCACCCGCTTCGCCACCAAGGTCACTGTCATCAACCGCAGCGAAAACTTCCGCGCCTCCAAGATCATGCTTGAGCGCGCCATGGCCCACCCGCAGATCGAGTTCCTCACCAGCACCACGGTAGAAGAAGTCCTCGGCGTCGACGAGAAAGACGTTAAAGGTCTTCGCATCAAGAACCGCATCACCGGCGTGGAGTCCATCCTCCCCGTCAGCTTCATGTTCCTCGCCATCGGCCACATCCCCAACGCCCTGGCCTTCAAGGGCATGTTAGACCTCGACGAAGACGGTTACATCCTCACCCGCAACAACGTCTTCACCACCCACAACGGCGAGACCGTCCCCGGCGTCTACGCCTGCGGAGACATCCAGGACCGCCGCTACCGCCAGGCCATCACCGCCGCCGGATCAGGCTGCATGGCCGCCCTGGAAGTAGAAAAATTCCTCGAAGAACACGGCAGATAATGGACGTCCAGCGTCTGCTTACCAAGCACCCGGTTCTCTATCACATGGCCGAGCCGGGTGCTTGGCCTTCTATTAGCAAACATGGCCTGCTCAGCACAGAAGCTCTTTTAGACCATCTCGGAGCGGAACCTTCCGAACGTTTCTCAATATTAAGTTCGCTTCGTCGAGAATCTATCTCTTACCGAGGATTCATCATCCGTGACCAGAAGCCTATGAAACAGAATCTGGAAAAGGTTCTGCTCGATGGCATCACCCCACAACAATGGCTCGAGTTTCTGAACAGGAAGGTTTTCTTCTGGACCTGTCCAGAACGTCTGCTGCGTTTCCGTAAGGCATACAAGATGAAACGACAACTTATCATCGAAGTGCCGACTGAAAGACTTGTTGAGGCTTATGCGACAAAGATCACTCTTTGCCGTATGAACTCGGGCGCAGCCCGTATGCCAGATCATTTTCGGAACTTTGATATCTTTCGACCAATTGCTGCCTATCCAGCCAAGAGGCCACCTGTAGAATTCACCGTCGAATACGCAGTCAAAGACATCGCACTGCTTGCTGGTAATGTCTATGAGACGGGTGGAGATCAACTAGATGTCCCCCTTCATTCCTCCGGTGCAGAATCTGCGACCTCCTAACCATTTCCCTCTGTACTACACTCCGATTCCCAACCTTACCTCTGTCATCCTGAACGCAAAGAGCGCGAACCGCATTCCTAACCCAGCCGCCACCCCTCTCTAAAGAGCGCATCCCTTCACTGCATTTCGCTGTGGCTGTTGTCTTTGCCGTTGAGATAGAGCCGGGCTTCAGCCCGGCCATGAAAAAGCCGTCGCGAAGCGACAAACCGCTCTGCCGAAGGCTGGAGCAAAGCCCGAAGGGCGAAGCGACTTGATCTATTGCCTTTGCTGTTGCTGTTAATCCAGCATTTGTCTTTTAAATCGCCTTTGCTTTTTAAATCCGCGCAATCCGCAGTCATCTTTTAAAACCCTGTCAAGCCCCCAACAACCTCAAGCCCATACAAACCAACAACTTCCAACTGGCACATTCACCCCCGCCACTCGGATAAAATAGAAACAGAGAAAGGCCCCGGCAAAAACCGGGGCCTTTCCCATTAACCAAACAATCAATAACAAACTTCTAAGTCCACCGATAACCCATCTGAATGGAAGACTTTAAGCAATATCAAGGGGGGAGGGGCTAGAACTTGTGAAACATAAAAAAAGCCCCCATCACCAGGCACCCCAACGCCGCAAAATGGTTCCAGTGCAGCCGGTCCCCAAAGTAAAACGTCGAAAACACCCCAAACACCGTCAACGTAATCACCTCCTGGATCACCTTCAACTGGTCCGGCGAAAACGTCTTCGCCCCAATCCGATTCGCCGGAACCTGCAAACAATACTCAAAGAAAGCAATCCCCCAACTCACCAGAATCACCTTCCAAAGCGGCACCTCACGAAACTTCAAATGCCCATACCACGCAAACGTCATAAACACGTTCGAGCCAATCAACAGCAGAATCGTCCACATACACAAGTCCTCTCCATCAGCCAAAACGATAAGATGCAAACAGCATGTCTATCGCAGAAAATCTAGCGCGCATCAACGATCAGATCACCGAAGCCTGCCACCGCGCCAGCCGCCCCGCCGCCGACGTAGCCCTCATGGCCGTCAGCAAAGTCCACCCCGTCGAAGCCATCCTCGAAGCCTACGCCGCCGGACACCGCCTCTTCGGCGAAAACCGCGTGCAGGAGTTCCAGGAAAAATCCCAGCAACTCGCCGCCGCCCACCCCGAGATCCTCGCCACCGCCGAGTTCCATCTCATCGGCCCCCTCCAGTCCAACAAGACCAACCGCGCCGCCGAGCTCTTCCACTCCATCGACGCCGTAGACTCCCTCAAAATCGCCCAGCGCCTCAACACCGCCGCCGCGTCCCTCAACAAAAAACTCCCCCTCTACATCGAGGTCAAACTAAGCCACGAAGAATCCAAACACGGTCTCGCCCCCAACGACCTCCCCGAACTCCTCGCCGCCCTGAAAGACCTCCCCGCCGTCGAAGCCATAGGCCTCATGACCGTCCCCCCCTGGTCCGAAGACCCCGAAACCGCCCGCCCCTACTTCCAACAACTCCGCCAACTCCGCGACGAATCGCTAAACCTCCACCCCACCCTGACCCAGCTCTCCATGGGCATGTCGAATGATTTCCGCGTAGCCATCGAAGAAGGCAGCACCTGCGTCCGCATCGGCACCGCCATCTTCGGCAAACGCACGCTCCCCGCCGCATCATGAACGAACCACCCTTCACCCGCGACACCCCCGACGGCTGCGTCCTCTCCGTGCGCGTCCACCCCGGCGCGCGCAAAAACGCCATCACCGGCATCCACGCCGAAGCCCTCAAAATCTCCCTCACCACCCCACCCACCGACGGCCGAGCCAACGAGGCCTTAATCGCCTTCCTCGCCGACCTCCTCCACCTCCCCAAAGCCCGCGTCACCCTCGCCACTGGCTCCACCAGCCGCACCAAAACCCTCCGCATCGCAGGAAAAAGCGCGGCCGAAGTCCAGGCCGCGCTCTCCCCTACACGTGAGGCATAATTACTTCGAGATCAGCTTCCCGTTCGGAGCCACCGTCATGTTCTCACCTTCATCCGCCTTCACCTTCAGATTTGTAGCCGTCACGGTTGCATAAGCGATATTGAATCCTTTCTTCGCCTGCAAATCCACATTCCGCAACACCACATTCGTCACCGGCATCTCCGGCAGACCCACAATCACGCCCGCCCATCCGCTGTTCACCGACTTCACATTCTCAATCGTGATGTCGTGGAACTTCGGCGTCAGCCGCTGCACCACCTCCGCCGCCACCTCACCCTCCGGCAAAACCTTCGGATAATATTCGCTGATCAAAATTGAGGTCTTCACATCCTCCATCGTGATGTCCTTGAACGAAATATTGCTCACATCCGCCCCGCGGTCACGATTCGCCTTGATCCGAATCCCCTGGTCCGTCCCCTTGAAGTGAATCCGTTCCGCATGAATATTCTGCGCCCCACCCGCAATCTCGCTTCCGATCGAAAGCCCATGCCCATGCTCGAAGTCGCAGTCCGTAATCGTAATGTTCTTGCTCGGCGCATCCGGCCCCGGCGAATTAATCATCCCGCTCTTGATCGCGATATTGTCATCGCCCACATCCGCATACACATGGTCGATCACCACGTTGCTCGAACTGAACGGATCAATCGCATCCGTATTCGGCGAGTGCGCCGGAGCCAGAATCCTCACATTCCGAATCACCACATCGTCCGTGTAGTACGGAACAATCTGCCAGTAAGGCGAGTTCTGCACCGTCACGCCCTCAATCCGCACATGCTTGCAGTGGTCGAACACCACTCCCCTCGGCCGCGAGTTCTCCGACCCCAGCACCCCCGCATTCTTCTGCGTCCGCGCCAGCGTCCACCACGACTCGCCGTTCCCATCAATCACCCCGCCGCCCGTAATCGTAATGTGCTCCGCGTTCTCCGCCCCAATCAGCGCCTGATACCCCGGCCCACGAAACTCCGTCTTCTTCGGATAGTCCTCATGGTCCGGCGACCCCAGCAGCGTAGTCCCCTTCTCCACATCCAGAGTGATCCCGCTCTTCAGCACAATCGGAGCCGAAAGAAACGTCCCTCCCGCCAGCTTCACCGTGCCCCCGCCGCCCTTGGCGCAGTCATCAATCGCCGCCTGAATCGCCTTCGTGTCCTTAGTAGCTCCATCACCCTTAGCCCCATAGCTCCGCGCGTCGCAAACCTTCCCCGCCGCCATCGCGGGCACCGCCGCCGCCAACACCCCAACCCCCACCATCAACCGAATCCCAGAAAATTTCATCCCATCTCCAAAGGCGCTCAAGCGCACAGAGGAATATTACCCGCAATTGGTCCTACCACGCACCTCGGTCTAAAAATACAAGTCAATTTTCCATCCAAAGCCTCCAAAGCATACTCATAACAACCACATGGGAGGCAGCTCCTTGCTTTGCCTTCATGCAAAATAAAGGACACTATCATGCGTGCAAGCATTAGTTCACGAGACGAGCATCTGCCGCTACGTGTTCCGGACAGGTCGATTCTGCGTGTTTGAATGTAAGGTATGACTGAGCAGGAATACGGTGAAGTGCCAGCGGCAGTGCCGCGGTTTGCGATGATAGACCTGCTGCGCGGTCTCTCAATTCTGGCAGTGGTGCTGCTGCATTCCTGGCTGCGGTTTTTCTTGAACGGTGTACAGGTGGGTACAGGGTTGCCCAAGTGGCTATCGCATCTGCTCCTGCGCAACGGCGGCAATGGTGTGACGGTGTTCTTTGCGATCTCCGGTTTTCTGATCACGCTGACCAGCGTGCGGCGGTTCGGTGGACTGAGCGGAATGCGGCCGCGGCTGTTTTACCGGATACGGTTTGCGCGGATCGCGCCGCTGCTGCTGTTGGTGCTCGCAGTGCTGAGTCTGCTGCACTGGGGAAGCCTGCATTCGCAAGCATTCAATGCGTGGCATATAAAAAAGGCGGTCGGGCTACCGCGGGCATTGTTTTCGGCGCTGACATTTCACCTGAACTGGCTGGAGGCGAAGACTGGATACCTGCCCGCGAACTGGGATGTGATGTGGTCCTTGAGCGTGGAGGAGATGTTTTATCTTTTCTTCCCACTGGTATGTGTGGCGTTTGTGGGGCAGAGGTCGCCGCTGCGGCGGGTGGGGTGGCCTCTACTATTTCTGCTTGCTGCGGGGTTGTTGGTGTTGGGGCCTTGGGCGCGGTCGGTGTGGATTACCGACGAGATCGGTCAGGAGAAGAGCTATCTCGGCGGGATGAACGCCATAGCGATGGGGTGTCTGACAGCGCTGCTTTGCGATCGTCTGTTGCGTTCGGCACGACTGGTGGGCTGGTGGCTGTATGTCGTTGAGGCGGGGGGATGGGTGCTGATCGCGTGGATGGCGACTTGGCCGCGGTGGGCGTGGCTACATGGCATCAGCCGATTTCTGGCGCGTACAGATTTGGACGATACGGTATTACCGTTCGGAGTGTGCCTGGTGATGATCGCGACCGTACTACGCGACTCTCGCGGTGGGGGCTGGTTGACATATCCCATCCGGTGGTTCGGCCGACACAGCTATGAGGTATACCTGACGCACGAGTTTCTCGTGCTGCTCGGTGTGATGGCATTTCTGCGTTGGCACGGAAGACATCCGGGGTTGTGGGTAGTTGGAATTACTCTGTCAACTGCACCTCTGGGGTGGGCAGTCGCCCGATGGTTTTCAGAGCCAATGAATCGACGACTGCGTGGAGCAAAACATCCGGCGAAGATATCGTTGATGCCAAATTGAATATGTTAATGTTTTGCCAGCCCCAGGATGGTGAATCAAGCTCTTTGTGTTCATAACCCAAAGAGCTTATTGCGCTATTTCGAACCGCAGGTTCGAACTTACCCTCACCTTAAAATATCTCTCCTCCGATACACTGCGGAACAGAACGCAAGGGCAATCACCGCACCAACCCCACCGCGTAAGAATTTGCAGCATCTCGTGTGCCCGTTTCCGAGAGTTGGAATTGTCCTCAGAACCTCGCAAGCCGAGTTCGCTTCGATCTGCGCCGGATCGTCCAGACCACCAGTGCCAAGATCAGCAGTACCACCGAAATCAGGCCGACGCACAGCGGCCAGCGGACGTGCCACAGCGAGAAGATCAGCAGTTTTACAGGCGGATAATGCGGCGAATGCACATCAGGGACCCAGAGGACGCCATCGGTGATCGCAGGTAGAAGCATCGCTCCCCACCTCCCCTCGAACTGCACCGACTGCGGCTTACGAAATACGGCATCCGTATTCCCACGCAGGTTCACGAAGATAGGCGAATGACCATGGCTGTCGATCCACTCCCGCAGATCGCCCTGCGCTCGACGCAGACGGGCATATCCCAAATCCTCATGCGCAGTGTTCGAATACAACAGGATCGCCCCGCCTCCATCGCTGAACACGTTAAGACTGTAGATGCGATCCCCCAGAACCTCTTTAAGCCGCGACGCCACGCTGCCCGGAAAATAGCCCGCATGGTGTGTATGGGCCCAGAGGATCAGCTTGTGGTCAGGCAGAGCTTTCTGAAGCTCCAGTGTATACGGGGCCGCCTGCGCTTCCCGAACATTTGCCACCACATCCCAATACGTCTTGCCCGGCGGAGGACACAAGGCAAGGCTGCGCCGCAGGCTGTTAGGGATAAGTGCGAGCACCTCGGCATGAGGAAGAGCGGGATAAGTCTTCTGCACGACAGGCTGAGCGAGCAAGATCCATTGCCGCAATTCGTCGATAGCCTGAAGAGCCGCCGGATCGTCCGGACTCACCCCGTTCTGGCAGCGCGTTCTGTAGATGTTCCGCAGCCACGCAGCCTCATCCATCCCAGCAGGTGGCAACGCATAGTGGCGCAACTGCTCCGCGAAGAGGCGGAAGGCTTCTGCCCCTTCCGTCCCTCCACCAATTCCCGGCTGAATATCCCACGCAGTCATGTAGAGCGGCGTAGGAGTCGACCAACTCGCGGCCTCATACTCGAAGATCTCCGCATACTCAGGATCGTTCCAGATGCGCAGCAGGCCACCCATCGCTGCCTTGGCATCCTCGGCTCCTCGCGCGGAGGCAAGAAAACGATCCTGCGTTGCCCAAAGGTCAAGCGGCGAACCCTCGAAGGCCACTGTGTGGAAACCCATTTGTTCGTTCAGCTCTCGCACCATGCCCAGACGCACCAAAGGGAATTCGTGCGTCATGTGGATGGACTCGCCCAGAGTAACGACATCCACTCCCTCAAGCACCTGCGGCAGGAAGCTATATGTGGCTGCATTGGTTGAGCGAGCGGCATCGATAGGCCAGCTCTGAGAAGCAACGAAAGGGCTAGAAAACCATGAGGCCGACAGGAAGATTAGCAGGAAACAGGACAGGCTTAACCGCGTCGGCATAACAACTTATCTCATACGATGTAAGAGAAACGAAAGTTCAAACCACGCGCGGCAGGAAGAAAAAAATAAGACTCAGCAAAAAAATCTAAGCCTATCGCAATCCATCTGCGATGCTTATTCGGTTCTCAACGATGTTGAGCTGTAGCTCAAACTGATCCACGACCAAAATATCCCTCCTCCGATACACTTCGAAACAGGAGCAAGGGTGATCACCGCACCAATCCCACCGAAGCACGCCAGAGGAACCACATCCCCGACTCCACTCCAAACCCGGCCCCGCAAAATACCCCAGCCACCGAGTTAAACCGTGGTCTTTCCACCCCCGCCGCCCTCGGCCTCAATGTCATCGACATGGTAGGCGTAGGCCCCTTCGTCACCCTGCCCCTCATCGTCTCCGCCATGGGAGGCCCCCAGGCCATCCTCGGCTGGCTCCTCGGCGCATTCCTCTCCCTCTGCGACGGCCTCATCTGGAGCGAGCTAGGCACCGCCTACCCCGAAGCCGGAGGCTCCTACGCCTACCTCAAACACCTCTACGGAGAAAAAAAACTAGGCCGAGCCCTGGCCTTTCTCTACGCCTGGCAGATCCTCTTCAGCGCTCCCCTCTCCATCGCCTCCGGCTGCATCGGCTTCTCGCAATACCTCACCTTCTTCGCCCCCAGCGCAGCCCACCCCTTCGCCTCGGCCACCATCCTCGGAGTCCCCATCGTCCTCAGCGGCCAGACCCTCATCGCCATGTCCGCCGCCGCCCTCGCCCTGCTTGTTCTTCATCGCAGCATCTTCGCCATCGACCGCATCGTCCGCCGCCTCAGCCTCGCCGTCATCCTCACCCTCATAGCCGTCATCGTCGCAGGCTTCACCCACTTCAACCCCCGCCTCGCCTTCGACCTCCCCTCCGCCGCCTTCCACCTCGACCACGCCTTCTTCCTCGGCCTCGGAGCCGGGATGCTCATCTCCTCCTACGACTACTGGGGCTACTACAACGTCTGCTTCCTCGGCGCCGAAGTCCGCAACCCACAGCGCACCATCCCCTTCGCCGTCCTCGGCTCCATCGGCATCGTCGCCACCCTCTATCTCCTCATGAACATCAGCGTCCTCGGCGTCCTCCCCTGGCGCGAGATGACCCAGCTCACCGACCACGCCCGCATCTTCACCATGGCCATCCTCATGCAGCGCATCTACGGACACGCCGCCGCCGCCCTCATCGTCGTCCTCATCGCCCTCGCCGCCTTGGCCTCCGTCTTCGCCCTGCTCCTCGGCTACTCCCGCATCCCCTACGCCGCCGCCCGCGACGGCAACTTTCCCGCCTGGTTCGGCAAGCTCCACCCCACCCACCGCATCCCTCGCAACTCCCTCCTCACCCTCGGAGCCGTCACCCTCCTCTGCTGCATCTTCCGCCTGCAAGAGGTCATCACCACCCTCGTCGTCATCCGCATCCTCTTCCAGTTCCTCCTGCAAGGCATCGCCACCCTCCTACCCAAACACCGCCGCCAGCGCCGGCAGCGCGGCTTCCGAATGCCCCTCTACCCCCTTCCCGTCCTGCTCGCGTTAGCGGGCTTCACCTTCATCCTCTTCTCCCGCCCCCACTTCCTCACCGAGATGCGCACCGCCGCCCTCATCCTCGCCGCCGGAGCCATCGTCTACGCCCTGCACTCCACCCGCTCCAGCCACCCTCAGGACAGGATCAGCGAAGCGGCATCGAACACCCCCAGCAACGGCATCTAACCAAGGCAGCATCGAACAATGGGCGCAACGATGAGCCCGAAACGGGCATAACCGGCAGTGGCATCGAAGGTACCCCAAGGCTTTAGCCTCGGGTCTCTCAGGCAAGATGGAAGAGGGGGGCTTCAGCCCCTGGGGTATGCCTTCCTTCCCCGGCTCATGCTTCAACCAGCAGCAAAAGCGACTCAATTCAAATGACTCAGAACACCATCATCATAGCGGCCCAGACCCTCCTCCTCCCCGACAACACACCCAACCCCGCTCCCGAAAACACCCACCCCATCCTCACCATCCAGGACGGCTCCATCCGCAGCATCGACCACCTCCCACCCGACGAGCACGCCCTCTTCCCCGCCACCCATCGCTTCCCCGAGTCTGCCCTCGCCCCCGCCTACCTCGACATCCACATCCACGGCTGCGCCGGCCACGACGTCATGGACGCCACCCCCGAGTCCCTCAACGCCATCAGCAGCTACCTCGCCACACGAGGCGTAGGAGCCTACCTCCCCACCACCGTCACCTCCCCCCGCGACGAGACCCTCCGCTCCCTCTCCGGCATCGCCGCCCACATCCATAGCCACCAGTCCCCCGGAGCCATCCCGCTAGGCATCCACCTCGAAGGCCCCTTCCTCTCTCCCAAAAAACGCGGCGTCCACACCGAGTCCCTCCTCGAAGCCCCCTCCATCCCGCTCTTCGACCGCTTCTGGCAGGCCTCCGAAGGCTACATCCGCCTCCTCACCATCGCCCCCGAGCTTCCCGGCGCGCTTGACCTCATCAACCACGCCACCAGCCTCGGCGTCCGTTGCAGCCTCGGCCACAGCAACGCCCACGCCGACCAGGCCCACGCCGGATTCCTCGCCGGAGCCACCTCCGCCACCCACACCTTCAACGCCATGCGCGCCATCGACCACCGCTCGCCCGGCATCGCCGCCTACGTCCTCGACCACCCCCAGCTCTTCGCCGAGATCATCTGCGACGGCATCCACGTCGATCCCCTCATGGTCCGCCTCTTCTACAAATCCAAAGGCCCCCACCGAGCCATCCTGGTCACCGACGGCATCTCCGCCACCGGAATGCCCGACGGCACCTACACCCTCGGTGACCTCGTAGTCGAAGTCAAAGACCACCGCTGCACCTCCGGCGGAGTCCTCTCCGGCTCCGTCCTCACCCTCGACCAGGCCGTCCGCAACTTAATCCAATTCACCCAGACCAGCCGTGGCAACGCCATAGCCGCCGCCACCCGCAACCCAGCCCAGCTACTAGGCTTAGACACTCTCTACGGCACCTTGGAACCCAACCGCCCCGCCAGCATAACCATCCTCTCCCCCACCAACGAAGTCCTACAAACCTTCATCCACGGAACCCCCACCCTCCCTTAACCAGCACAATCGGGTGCCCCATGTCCGGATTCTCGGACATGGGCATTCGCGCAAAGCGCGAACCGCTTTCTCTTCCCTACCCCAAATCTCGTCATTTCGACCGAAGCAGCGCAGCCTCATCGCGCTGCGAAGCGGAGAAACCCGCTTCTCTACCCATACCTCACCCCAACCCATAAGCCCTTGCTGTTGCCTTTGTCGGTGCTGTTGCCCGTTTTTGGATTTGTCATTCCCGAAGGGAATCTGCGTTTGTAGTCGCCGTTGCTTGTTTTTAGTCGTCATCCTAAGCGAAGGACCTCCATACTTGCAGTTGCAGTTGCAGTTGCAGTTGCAGTTGCCTTTGCCTTTGCCTTTGCCTTTGCCTTTGCCTTTGCCTTTGCCTTTGCCTTTAAACCCTCAACCCGCGTACAAAAGGGGTGCCCCATCTTCGCGACGGCTTCATCGTCGCTAAGGTGGGAATGTAACCCTCTTCCCAGCCAAGGATCGCTTTTGCACTCGTTGTTGCCGTCGCACTTGTTCTTGAGATAAAGCCGGGCTTCAGCCCGGCGTCAAAAGCTGTCGCGAAGCGACCAACCGCTCTGCCGAAGGCTAGAGCGTAGCCGCAGGCGAAGCGACTGATTTATTGCCTTCTCTCCCCACCCGCAGAACTCCCCTAAGACACCACCGCCGGAACCACCCCATCCTCCACCCTCACCCCCCGATACCCCCGCAAAGCAAAGAACAAAATATACAAATAACAAACCAACACCACCAAAAAGCTAGGCTGATACCCAAACCGGTCCGCCAGAAACCCCTGCGCCTCCGGAATCACCGCCCCCCCCACCACCATCATCACCAGAATCCCCGACCCCTGGCTCGTATACTTCCCCAGACCCGCCAGCGACAGCGGAAAGATACAAGGCCACATCACCGAGTTACACAGCCCGCAAGCCACCGCCGCCCACATAGCCACCGCCCCATGCGTCGTTATCGTCACCGCCACCAAAACCGCCGCCACCAGCGAAACAAACCCCAGAGCCCGCTGCGCCTCCACCTTCCGCAGCGCCCAGAACCCCACAAACCGCCCCACCATAGCCCCGCCCCAGTACAGCGACACATACCGCGCCGCCGCCCCATGCCCCAACCCGCCCATCGAAGGCTGCCCCAGAAAACTGATCATCATGCTCCCAATCGCCACCTCCGCCCCCACATAGAAGAAGATGGCCCCCGCTCCCAGCCGCAGATGCCCGAACCGCCACGCGCTCCCCACCAGCTTTTCACCCACCGCCTTCGTGGCAATCAGGTCCGGCAGCCGCACAAACGCCGTCACCACCGCCATCGCAAACACACACACCGCCAGCACCGCATAAGGCCCCCGCACCGACCGAGCCAGTTCCGCCGCCGTCCCTCCCGCCGCAATAAAAATAAATATCGCCCCCACCCGCGGAGCGATCGTCGTAGCCAGCGAATTAAATCCACCGGCCAGATTCAGCCGAGAAGCCGCCGTCTCCTCCGGCCCCAGAGCCCCCACATAAGGATTGATCGCCACCTGCAACAACGCCAGCCCGCTCCCCACCACAAACAAAGCCAGCAGAAACAGCGGATAGTAGATCACCTCCGAGGCCGGAACAAACAGCAGCAGCCCCGCCCCCATCACCACCAGCGCCGCCACAATCCCCGCCTTATACCCAATCCTCCCCACCACCCATCCCGCCGGCAGCGACATCACAAAATAAGCCCCAAAGAAACAAAGATCCACCATCAGAGCCGCAAAATTCGTAAGGTGAAACAGATCCTTAAAATGCGGCACCAGCACATCGTTCAACGCCGTAATAAACCCGATCCCGAAGTAAAGCGAGACCATCAGCGCCAGCGGAACCGCATAATTCCTCTCCTCCGCCCCCACGCCACTACCGCCGCCAACCGCCATCACCCCTCCGAATTCGTCTCAATCCCCACCGAGCGCGTCTAACCTATGTAAATCACTTATAGACGTCATCCGCCGATGATGTCTAAGAGAAACCATGCCCCAGCTCTCCAGACGCGACTTCCTCCACGACTCGGCTCTCTCCTTCGCCTCCATCACCCTCCCCCGCTTCAAATCCCCCAACCCCATCGGCTTTCTCCTCGTCGGCACCCAGACCTCCGGCTCCAGCAAAGGCATCTACGCCTACACCTTCGACTCCGCCACCGGCTCGCTCCAGCAAACCGGCCTCGCCGCCGAAGCCCCCAACCCCACCTTCCTCGCCCTCTGCCCCAGCGGCGACATCCTCTTCGCCGCCAACGAGCTAGACCACTTCGACGGCAAACCCGGCGGAGCCATCACCAGCTACGCCATCCACAAAGCCTCCGGCAAGCTCCACCAGATCAGCCAGGTCCCCACCCTCGGCGCCTCCCCCTGCCACGTAGCCGTCGACAACACCGGCCGCGCCGTCTTCGCCGCCAACTATAACGGCGGCAGCGCCGCCTCCTTCACCATCACCATCGACGGCCGCATCAGCCCCGCCATCTCCTTCGAGCAGTACACCGGCCACGGCCCCGATCCCTCCCGCCAGCAATCCCCCCACGCCCACCGCGTCACCGTCTCGCCCGACAACCGCTTCCTCTTCGTCAACGACCTAGGCCTCGACCGCATCCACATCTACGCCCTCGATGCCGATACCGCCCGCCTCATCCCCCATCCGCCCGACTGGTTCTCCGCCCCCGGAGCCGGTCCCCGCGCCCTCCGCTTCCATCCCAATGGCCGCATCGCCTACTGCGTCAACGAGATATCCTCCACCATCTCCACCCTCCGCTGGGATAAAAAGCTGGGCCGCCTCGAAACCATCCAGGAAACCATCCTCCGCCCGGCGAACTTCCACGGCCCAACCGCCGGGTGCGACATCGTGCTCGACCGCCGCGGCCGCTTCGCCTACGCCGCCGACCGCTTCGACGATCTCATCGTCACCTTCGAGATCGACCCCAAAACCTCCACCCTCACCCTCCTCAACCGAACTCCCTGCGGCGGCAAGGTTCCCCGTCACCTCACCCTCGACCCCACCGAGCGCTGGCTCCTCGTAGCCAACCAGTCCTCCGACACCATCACCGTCCTCCAGCGCAACCAGCTCACCGGCCAGCTAACTCCCGCCTCCACCTCCACTCCCATCTCCAGACCCCAATGCCTCGTCTTCGCCTGAAGCCGCCAGCCCCACCCCTCCAGAGAATTTATTTTCGCCCCCTGCACCCACACCCCACCGGCGGAGACCCCCCAAAGGTGTCAGTCAAAACCCGCAATTGACGCGGCTTTCACACTCCTGCGCCCTCAATGCGCATCTTGCTCTCATCCGCCATCCCACCCCACAACCCCTATGGCCGGGTTGACACAAAACCCCATCCTGTGGTGGCCAGCACCTCCACGAAATGCTGAAAAAACACTATTTTCCCACCGATTTCCCTATACTTAACGGATGGAAAGAGCACTAGGCAACGAACGTACTGCAACACTCCCGGGAAAGGCAAGGACCGCGTTCACCATGGCGGCCCTCGTGTTCCTGTCGGTCTTCGCGACGACAGAAGCAGCCTCTCCGGCAGCCGCGCGACCGGCGGACGCCACCCCTGTGATCCCGATTCCGATGTCCAACAACCTGGCTCCCGCCGAAATCGTAAACAGCATCCCCGTCCCCCAGCCGAAGATCACCGTTCTCAAGCGCATCAAGAGCGGCCTCGCAAGCTGGTACGGAACCTTTTTCGACGGCCGCCTCACCGCCAGCGGACGGCGCTTTGACATGAACGAGCTCACCGCCGCCCACCGTACCCTTCCCTTCGGAAGCAAGGTCAAGGTGACCGACCTGCGCAACCAGCGCTCCGTCGTCGTCACCATCACCGACCGTGGCATCCTCACCCCCAACCGGGTCATCGACCTGTCCGTGGGTGCCGCACGCGAGCTCCACATGCTCAAAATGGGCGTAGACCCAGTCCGGCTCGAGCTTCTAAGCGTCCAGAACTAAACCGCTTCCGAATCATCTGCCTTGAAAACCCCCTCCCAGAGCCTGGCCCGGCAAACAAAGCGGCCAAGCCAACGGTTAAGCACGCCCTGACACCCCAAAGCCACCATCCTTTTTTCGATAGTGGCCCAGTTGGAATCCGCAGTCTCCGATTGGTTAGCAAAATCGAGATAGAGCAACAGCAAGCGCACTTAGCGCTCATAAGCGCGTTTATCGGGAATCAACCGCGTCGCAGCCAACGGCAGGTCAAAGTGTGTTTGGCCTGAAAGTTCAGGCGAGATTTGGTATTGGTCACAATGCTCGGCTATCATCTTCATCGATCGACACCGGTTCTAAGGCCCAAACAATCTGGTTTCCTGGAACACTGGCTTACCGCTACGCCAAGGAGATCAACATGACGGTGCAGGAACAGATCGAGCAGTACATTGCCACTCAACCGGAACCAAAGCAAAGCGAAATGCGAGAGCTACATGACATGATGTTGGCATTGATGCCAGCTTGTCAGTTGTGGTTCTTGGATGGAAAAGACGAGAAAGGAAAAATCGTCTCCAACCCAAACATCGGATACGGATCCCGAAGCATTCAATATGCCAACGGAAAAACCAGGGAGTTCTACCAAATAGGCATGAGTGCCAACACAACAGGCATTTCCGTCTACATCCTTGGAATCGATGACAAGAAGTATCTGGCGCAGACATTCGGGCGGGATCTCGGCAAAGCAAGCGTGACTGGATATTGCATCAAGTTCAAGACCTCGGCAGATATAAAAGTGGATGTTCTCAAAGCAGCAATACAGTGTGGGATTGGGCAGACAGGCATCTCACATTGATTCAACTTGAGTAAACAAACAGACATCCTGGCAATAAAACGTTTGCCACTTTCAGTCCGGGCCGCCAATGCAGACTCGACGGCAACGAGGTTCGGATCAGTACCGATATGTCGGCTTGTGGGAAGCGATTGTGGCTTCCGCCTAGTGCCCTTGATAACTGTTTATTCAAATTGCCCCACCACTTTTCAACAATTTACCCATCCACCCGCTTTTTAGGCTCCCACTTCTTACGCGGCTTCTCCTCCGAGACCGAAGGGGCCGGAGCCTGCGAGACCGACATAACCTCCACACCCTGAACCGGAGCCGAAGGCCGGGGAGCCTCCACCACCGGCTCCGCCACATCCATCGCAGAAGCAGCAACACCCCGCTCCCGCCGAACCCCCTCCACCAGAAGCTCCGCCACATCCTTAATAATGAGGTCGTCCCTCTTCCCCGGCGAGCTTCCCAACATGCTCTTGCAGAACGGGCACCCCACCGCCAGCACCTTCTCCCCCGCCGCCGCGCTCAACGCCCCTTGCACCTCCCGTAGCCGGTTCTCCGAGACCCGCTCCGTCCCCGGCTCCTCCTCCTTCCAGAACTGGGCCCCTCCGGCCCCGCAGCAAAACGAGTTCTCCCGTCGCCGATCCAGTTCCACCATCTCGCTCCCCAGCACCCGCAACAAATTTCGAGGAGCGTCATAAACACCGTTGTGCCGCCCGAGATAGCAGGGATCGTGAAACGCAATCGTAGCCGCTGAAGGGGCCGAAGCGAGTCTGCCCTCCTTCACCAGCCGCTCCAGAAACTCCGTATGGTGAACCACCTGATAGTCGCCACCGATCTGCCGATACTCTCCACCTAAAGCATTCATGCAGTGCGGACAACTGGCCACGATCAGCTTCGGACGAACCTCGTTCAATGTAGCCACGTTCCTCTCCGCCAACTGCCGGTAGAGGTACTCGTTCCCCGCGCGCCGAGCGCTGTCCCCCGTGCAGCACTCCCGCTTACCCAGCACCGCAAAGTCCACCTCCGCATACTCCAGCAGCTCCACAAACGCCCGCGCCGTCCGCTGCGCCTGCGGATCGTAGCTGGCCGCGCACCCCACCCAGTACAGGACCTCGGCGGCAGGATTCTCCTCGACTGTTCTGACCTTCAACCCCTCAGCCCACTCCATCCGCCGCTCTCGGTTGATCCCCCACGGGTTCTGCGCCCGCTCCATCCCTCGGAACGCCGCCTGCAACTGCCCCGGAAACTCCCCGGCGATCATCACCTGGTGCCGCCGGACATCCACGATGTCCAGCATCTGCTCATCCTCCACCGGGCAGACCTCCATGCAGGCCCCGCACGTAGTACAGGCCCACGCCGCCTCGGGAGACAGGGCGAACGCCAGCAGAGGCCGAGGACTCTCCGCCCCAGCCTCGAAGGGAGATACTCCCAACCCGAACGCCCCCAGACCATTCAGCTCCATCCGCTTATTGATCTCCAGAGCCGCCGGGCTAAGCGCCTTCCCCGTGGCCGCCGCCGGACACACCTCCTGGCATCGGTTGCACTGGATGCACGCATACGCATCCAGCAATCGTGGCCACCCCAAATCCGCCAGCGAGCCAGCGCCAACCACATCCCCATCCACCGGATTCACCTCCACCAGAGGCAACACCCCAGCACCTATCTCCCTATTCACCAGATACTTAACCGGAGCCAGAAAGAGATGAACGTGCTTCGAATAAGGAAAATAGGAAAGAAACAGAAGAACACTCCCCAAAGCCCCCCAATAACCAAAGGCCCTCCAAGCCTCTGCCCCGACCGGAGAAAAAAAATGCGAAAGCAAAGAAGCAAATGGCTGGAATCGGTCTCGCCCCTCTACCGCAAGCTTCGCTCCAGCGCCGAGAACTCGGCTACCAACATGGAACAGAATGAAGACCGAAACGATCAACGAGTCGCGAGTGATCTTCGCGGACTGAACATCCTGATGCAGCATCGTCCTCTCGTTGAACCGAAATGATCGACGACCAGCCCCGGCAAATCGCCTGATAGCCAACGCGATCACACCGAGCAATACTAGAAAGCTGAATGCATCGGCCAATGCGTTATAGAGAGCGCCAACCGCCGTTGCGGACGATACCGAGAAAGGGATGAATCCTTCGGCGGCATCGACAAGATTGACCAGGCAATAGAAGACAAATCCATAAAAAATAAATGCGTGAAAGACACCGACCACCGGACGTCTCTTGAAGGTCCGCCGCTGCGTGATCGCGGCGACAAAAGCGCGCCAGAGACGGTGAGGCAGGCGATTCCATCTCGCCTCAGGGTCTGGTCTCCCTCTGCGAATCCGGAGGTAGAGTCTATAAAAGCCACGTATCCCGAGGGCGATCGTCAGCAGGGCGAAGACGGAGAACGCGATCTTCTGAGGGAATGGCAGCATGTCACCCACACCACGTCGTTATCTTCGCAACGCTTCGATAATAGCCGGTACGATCTGGGCCGCGTCGCCGACGATGCCGTAGTCCGCGATTTTGAAGATGGGGGCCTCCGCATCCCGATTGATCGCGACGGTCACCTTGCTCTTGTTCATTCCGGAGAGATGCTGCACGGCTCCTGAAATTCCGATCGCAATATAAACCTTTGGCTGCACGGTTTTGCCGGTTTGGCCTACCTGTTCGGAGTAGGGCCGCCACCCGGCATCGACGATGGCTCGCGTTGCTCCTACGGCGGCTCCCAGTTGGTCGGCCAGAGCCTCGACGAGACGGGTAAAGCCCTCCGCACTGCCTACGCCGCGTCCACCGGAGACGACGATCTCCGCCTCCTCCAGCGAGATTCGAGCGCTGTGCTCGGTAATCTTCCCGGTGACATGCAGGCGGCGTGGCGGAAGATTCAGGTCTACGTCAAACTGCTCCGCCGCGTTGGCCCTCGGAGTGGCGGACGTGAATGCTCCAGGCTTTATGCTGGCGATGACGATGGGGGCTTTGGCCTCGACCGTCTCTGTTACGCGGGCAAGGTAGGTGTAACGTTCTGCGATGAGCGAGTCACCTTTGGATTGGAGGCTCACCACGTCTTCCAGAAGCGGGCTGTCCAACTTGACCGCTACGCGTGGACTGTACTCACGTCCGCTGCGGCTTCCAGCTATGAGAACTACGCTGGCTTCTCCTTCGGAGGCGATCTGGGCGACGGCTGCGGCCCATAGCTCGGCGTCATACTGCGCCAGTTCCGGCATGTCCGCCACCAGGACCTGATCGACCGAGAAGGCAACCTCAGCCGCTATGGCCGCTACAGCACTGCCTAGAACCAGTGCCGTAATCGGTCCTTCTCGCCGCAGGGCGCGCGCGGCAGCGATCATCTCGCGGGAGCTCTTGCTGACCTTTCCGTCTGCGTGCTCGACGACCAGAAGAATCATGCGATCACCCCTGTTTCGTTGCGGAGCAGATCGACGAGCTGAGACGCGGCGGCTTGTGCGTCTTTGCCATCCAGAATCCTGTTCAGGCGGGCTTTGACCTGAATCTCTTCGCGAAGAACGCTCACCGTGGGAGAGACTCCGTATTGGTCCAGAGTTTCTTTTCTAAGCTCTTTTTTCTTCGATTTCATGATGTTGGGCAACGTTGGATAGCGCGGCTCGTTCAGACCCTGCTGCGTTGTCACCACGACGGGCAGTTCGACCGTGAAGTTCTCGCTGCCCTCGTCGGTGTCGTGTTTGCCGGTGAGGATGGTTCCTTTCAGCTCCAGCAAGGTGGCCCAGGTGATCTGTGGCCAATGGAGACGCTCGGCGGTGGCGGGAGCCAGAGCGTGGCTGTCCCAATCTGCCTGCTGGCCGCCGGAGAACAGCAGGTCAATCTGCTCCTGTTGAGCAATCTGTGCGACGACTTTGCTGAGTGCGATGGCGTCTAGCCTCGCGTCGGTTTCGACATGGATGGCGCGGTCGGCTCCCATGGCGAGAGCGGTTCGGAGAACATCCTGAGCTCCTGGAGGGCCGATGGCGAGGGCGATGATTTCAGCATCGGCTCCGCGCTCGCGGAGGCGTAGGGCCTCTTCTACGCCGTATTCGTCCATGGTGTCGATTACGAGCTTGCTATTGTCCAGCGTGACGGAGCTTCCGCTCAGGCGCACGCTCTCTTCCGCATCGAGGACCTGGCGAATGAACGTCAGTATGCGCATTGGCTCACTCCGTCTTGTCGCATTCTCCGGGATTTTTTTCTTCCGGAGGTTGGATGCGATTATCCCAGATGCTTGTGGCTGGAGGATTTTTTCTTTTCTGTTCCCCGCTCCTCGCGCTATGGATCAAACCCCTGAAAATGTGGAGGTTGAGGATGGATTTGTGGTGGATGGCGGATGGATTCCGGCTGGATGGATGATGGTTGATTATTTTTATGGACTTTATGCAAACGTTTGTAGTAAATAAAACTACACCGGAAGGAAAACGATATGGCTAACCCTAAACTTTCGAAGCTTGAGCTGAAGATCATGGAGACGGTGTGGAGCAAGGGCATCTCTTCCATACGGGAGATGCAGGACGCCTTTCCGGCCAAGGACAGGCCAGCCTATACGACGGTCCAGACCACGGTGTATCGGCTGGAAGTGAAGAAGGCCCTGCGGCGGGTGAAGAAGGTTGGCAACTTCCACGTCTTCGAGGCCATGATCTCCCGCGACGCGGCGCAGCGCAGGCTGATCGACGAGCTGCTGGGGATCTTTGGCGGGAGGACGCAGCCTATGATGATGCACCTGATCGAATCGGGCAAGCTGACGCTGGATGATGTGAAAGAGGCGGAGAAGATGCTGCAAAAGTTGGAGAAGGACAGAGAGTGACCGGCTTCGTTTTGGGTGAGGCTTGTCTTCATGACGAGACTTTGGCCGAAGAGACGCTGGGCGAAGAGACTTTGGAGATTCCGATCCGCAATGATGTCGAACGAGCGAAGAAGAACGAATCAAGCAAGAGATGAAAACAGGAGCGAGGCCATTCATAATTTTGTTGACAGCCTCCTATGTAGGAAACTACACATTACAGGCAGTAACAAAATAATTTTTATTTTGTTGAGTACCCCCGGCACGTTCCAAACGTCTCTACTGCATTCCCTTAGGAACTTACTGAATCTGTCGTCTGGAACGCTGGGCCCAATCTGAACCGGATTTTTTACAGGCATTGCAGGAGCAGCCTGGGACCAGGCTGAATTCGCAAAAGGGAGGGGTGGATGTTCTTATCGTCGATCACATTGAACATCCATCCGCAAATTAATTCGAGAGATATCCATGTCATCGATTCTGTTGAGACTTACTGAACGTGGCGGTGAAGGATGATCGCTACCTCGTGTGGCCGAGTAGGCCGTTTTTTTCGTCTGCTTTGCGCGTTGGGATTACTGGCGGTTGCGAACGCCGCTTTTGCTGCGGAGTATCGCGGGCAGGTGGTGTTTGGCGGGCTGCCTTTGCCGGGCGCTACGGTGACGGTGGTACAGGGCGAGAAGAAACTTACTGCGATTACAGACCAGCAGGGTGTTTACCGTTTTGCCGATCTGGCAGACGGTAGCTGGACGATCGACATTGAGATGCTTTGCTTTGCACCGATCAAGCAGGCAGTGACGGTGGGGACCGGAGCTGCTCCGGCGGCAGCCTGGGAGATGAAGCTGCTGTCGCTGGCAGAGATTCGCGAGACGACGAAGCCGGTACTGGGAGTGGTGACGGCGGCGGCTCCCGTGGCGAAGAGCGAGCCGGTGAAGCCTGCGGATGGAGCGAAGCCGGGCGCTGCTGCGGCGGCTCCTACTCCACCGCCTCCTCCGCCGGAGATTGCGGACCGCGCCTCGGACGGGTTGCTGATTAATGGCAGCGTGAATAATGCGGCCACGTCGCAGTACTCGCTGGCACAGGCGTTTGGGAATAATCGCAATGGCGGACGGAGCCTTTATAACTTCGGGCTGGCGTTGAATGTTTCGAACTCGGCGCTGAACGCGCAGAGTTACTCGTTGACCGGAGTAAGCACGCCGAAACCGGAGCAGAGCCAGATCACGGCCACGCTCAGTGCGGGCGGGCCTATTAAGATTCCACACCTGGTGCGGAATGGGCCGTATGTGTCGCTGGTGTACCAATGGACGCGGAACAGCACCGGCACTACGCAGAACGGGTTGTTCCCTACAGAGGCGGAGCGGGATGGAGACCTGTCGCAGCTTCCCGGGCCGATGGGGCAGCCGGTGCAGTTCGTCAATCCTGCTACGGGACTTCCTTTTGTGGGGAACGTGCCGGTGAGTCCGCAGGCCGAGGCGCTGCTGAAGCTTTATCCGATGCCGAATATTACGAGCAACCTGGCGTACAACTACCAGCAGTCGATTGTGAGCCACACGCACGTGGACGATGTTCTGACGAATGTGAACAAGCAGGTGGGAACGAAGAACAATCTGTACGGCAGCTTCAGATGGCAGAGCACGCGGACCGACACTCCGAACCTGTTCAACTTTGTGAACACGTCGAATATTCAGGGATTGTCGGCGAGTGCGAACTGGTCGCGCACGCTGCCGCGTGGAATGCGGGCCACGTTGGGATATCAGTTCAGCAGGCTGGCTACGCGGAGTACGCCTTACTGGGAAAACCGGCAGAATATCTCGGGCGATGCGGGGATCACGGGAAATAATCAGGACCCACAGAACTGGGGGCCGCCTACGTTGGGCTTCAACAGCGGGTTTACAGGGCTCTCGGATGGGTCGAGCTCGTTCAACAGGAATGAGACGAACGCGCTGACGGCTCAATGGAGCTGGTATCGAGGGAAGCACTATTGGCAGGCGGGGATGGACTTTCGGCGGCAGGAGTTCAATTATCTGTCGCAGGCGAACCCGCGCGGGACGTTTGGATTTACGGGTGCAGCTACGGCTGGGAGTGTGAACGGCGCGGCGGTGGCGGGATCGGACTTTGCGGATTTTCTGATCGGGGTTCCGGACACGAGCGCGGTTGCGTTTGGCAATGCGGACAAGTATCTGCGGCAGTCGGTGTACCACATATATGCCGCGGATGACTGGAGGATTGGGCCGCAGATCACGGCGAATGTCTCGATTCATTGGGAGTATAGCGCGCCGATTACGGAGTTGAAGAACCGGCTGGTGAACCTGGATGTTACGCCGGGATTTACGGCGATCAGGCCGGTGCTGGCGAGCAGTCCTGTGGGCGAACTGACAGGCGATCATTATCCGACTTCTCTGATGCGGCCGGTGAAGAACAGGATCGAGCCGCGGGTGGGGCTGACGTGGCGGCCGCTGGCAGGTTCGTCGCTGGTGGTGAGCGCCGGATATGGCGTATATACGGATACGTCGGTGTACCAGACGACGGCATTGTCGATGGCGCAGCAGGCTCCTCTCTCGAAGAGCTTGCAGGTGCAGAACAGCGCGGACTGTCCGCTTACGCTGGCGAATGGATTCAATCCATGCTCGTCGACTACTACGACGACCTTTGCGGTCGATCCGAACTTTCGCGTGGGCTATGCGCAGATATGGCAGTTGCAGGTGAGGCGCGACCTGCCGTTCTCGCTACAGATGACAGCGACTTACCAGGGAGTGAAGGGGACGCGAGGGATGCAGGAGTTCTATCCGAACACGTATCCGGTGGGGGCGACCGATCCTTGTCCGCTGTGTCCTTCGGGGTTTGCGTATCGCACGTCGAATGGCAACTCCACGCGCGAGGCGGGATCGTTGCAGTTGCGGCGGAGGCTGCGGAGCGGATTCACGGCGGCGATGACGTACACGTATTCGAAGTCGATTGACGACGACTCGGCGCTGGGAGGACAAGGACCGGTGGTGTCGGGCGGCGGGGCGGCGCCGTCCTCGCTGTATGCACAGGACTGGCGCAATTTGAAGGCGGAGCGCGGGCTTTCGAGCTTTGACCAGCGGCATCTGCTGAACGTGCAGTTGCAGTACACGACGGGGATGGGGATGGGTGGACGAACGCTGATGAGCGGATGGAGAGGGAAGGCGTTCAAAGAGTGGACGATTGTGACCTCCATCAAAGAAGGGACGGGTCTGCCGGAGACGCCGATCTATCCCGAGGTGGTTCCGGGGACAGGAACCAACAGCAGCATTCGCCCGGACTATACGGGAGCTCCGATCTACACGGCTCCGGCGGGCTACCATCTGAACTCGGCGGCATTTACGGCTCCGGCTGCCGGGCAGTGGGGGAATGCACGCAAGAACTCGATTACGGGGCCGAACCAGTTCAGCATGGACGCTTCGATGAGCAGGACGTTCCGGCTGAAAGATCGCTATAACTTGCAGGCTACGATTATCGCTACGAATCCGCTGAACCATCCTACGTATGCGAGCTGGATCACGAATATAAGCAGCGCACAGTTCGGAACGCCCTTGTCGGTAAATGGAATGCGCAGCGTGCAGCTCAATCTGCGGTTGAGGTATTAGACGATGAGATTACTGAGACTGCCGGTTGTGATGCTTGCTTTGGGGGCGCTGCCCGCTGCGGCGCAGTTGACGGGGCAGAATGCGGCGCCGGAGCAGAACGGGACGTTTACGCTGTCGGTGAAGTCGCAGCTTGTCGTCGAGACAGTGGTGGTGAAGGACAAGGACGGGAAGCCGATCAGCGGGCTGACCGCGAAGGACTTTACCGTGACGGAGGACGGGGCTCCGCAGACGATCAAGATCTGCGAGTACCAGAAGTTTCCGGATACGCCGCTGGAAGCGATTCCTGAGAGCACGAAGACGCCTGAGGACATCAAGATCTATAAGCAGCTTGGGCGAACGCAGATTGCTCCTGAGTCCGCGGGCACGACGAAGTACAAGGACAGGAAACTGCTAGCGCTGTACTTCGACATGAGCTCGATGCCGCCGGGCGACCAGATGCGGGCGCTGGCGGCGGGCGAGAAGTTTGTCCGCACGCAGATGACGCCATCGGACCGGGTGGCGATCATGCGTTATACGAGCGGCTCGGTGGATGTGCTGCAGGACTTCACGGACGATCGCAGCCGGTTGTTGAGCATTCTGGAGACGATGATCGTCGGCGAAGGGCAAGGCATGGACGAGATGCCGGGCGATGCTAGCACATCGGACACGGGCGCGGCGTTCGGGCAGGACAGCAGCGAGTTCAACATCTTCAATACAGATCGGCAGTTGTCCGCATTGCAGACGGCGGCGCAGATGCTGGGGCGGCTGAATGAGAAGAAGTCGCTGGTTTATTTTGCAAGCGGGCTGCGGCTGAACGGGATCGACAACCAGGCGCAGTTGCACGCTACGATTGACTCGGCGATTCGGGCGGGCGTCTCTTTCTTTACGATCGATGCGCGCGGCCTGGTGGCGGAGCCTCCGCTGGGAGATGCGACGAAGGGTTCGCCGGGCGGGATCGGGATGTACTCGGGGGCTTCGGCGCTGGCGGTGACGACGAACTTTCAGCAGACGCAGGACACGCTATACGCGCTGGCCGGAGATACGGGCGGCAAGGCTCTGCTGGACAATAACGACCTGTCGAGGGGAATCGTACAGGCGCAGCAAAGTATTTCGAGCTACTACATCATCGGCTACTACACGACGAATACGAACCTGGATGGGAAGTTCCGGCATGTGAAGATCTCGGTGAATCCAGAGCTGAACGCGAAGCTGGATTTCAGGCAGGGATACTACGCTGGCAAGGTGTTCGCTAAGTTCACAACGGCGGACAAGGAACGGCAACTCGAAGAGGCCCTGATGCTGGAAGATCCGATTACGGATCTGACGATTGCAATGGAGATCAATTACTTCCAGTTGAACCGAGCTGAATATTTTGTTCCGATCATGGTGAAGATTCCGGGACGGGAGCTTGCGCTGGCGAAGAAGGGAGGCGCGGACCGAACAGTCATCGACTTCATTGGAGAGATCAAGGACAACTACGGCGGAACAACCGTCACGAATATCCACGATCTGGTTGACAGGAAACTTTCCGACAGAACGGCTGAGGAATGGGCGAAATTGCCGATTGAATACGACACGGGATTTACCCTGCTTCCCGGTAAGTACACGATCAAGTTCCTTGCACGGGATGATGAGACGGGCAGGATCGGGACGTATCAGGCTACATTCACGATTCCGAATTTGAACAAAGAGGAGAAGCGGATTCCGATCAGCTCGGTGGTGTTGAGCAGCGAGCTCTCCAACATGAAGGACGCAATCTACACAGCGGGCAAAGATAAGCAACAGGCGCTGAACGCAGCGGCGAATCCGCTGATCATAGACGGGCAGAAGATGGTGCCTAGCGTGATGAGGGTCTTCAGTAAAAGCAAGCCGATGTATGTCTATCTACAGGCTTACGAGCAGACCCAGCAGACGGTGCAGCCGCTGATTGCGTTTGTGAGCCTGTACCACGGGCAGACGAAGGTCTTTGAATCGAAGCCCCTGGAGGCGGCGAATCCGCTGAACAGCCACCTGCAGGCGCTCCCGCTGCGGTTCAATCTTTCGCTGGCGGAGCTGCCGCCGGGCCAGTACGATTGCCAGGTGACGATTCTCGATCCTAACGGGCAGAAGGGAGCCTTCTGGCAGGCGCCGATTGTGCTCGTGCCGTAGGCTATCTCGGCAAGTTGCAGGCATTGGCATTGCGGAAAGCGAGTCAGTGCTGGAGTTTTGAAAGTTTGTGTGTTTCTTCGTTCGCTGTAAGTGAACGAAGAAACACACAAAGCAGGAGACGGAGCGACCTCTTCGGTAGGGCTAAAGCCCCGCCCCTTCAAAGCAAGTTGCGATACAGCTTAGGAAGGCTCCGCTGCGTTATTTGAACTTCGACTGGAACTGCTGGATGAGGGCATGGACTACGGCAGGCCAGGTCATGTCGGGTTGTCCGCTGAAGGTCTCGACCCAGAGGAGGTTGCCGCGCTGGCCCTGCGGCGCGGACGCGTATACGCGGAGTGTGGCCAGCTCGGTGCCGGAGGGACCTACGAAGACGCCATCGGTGGGCGTGGGAATGACGAGGAAGGTGAGATCGGCAGGTGCGTCCTGCGAGGTTTTACCGAGGGCCCGAACCAGAGCGCGAAGCTGCGGCGCGGAGGTGTGGTCGGTGGGCTGGGTTTCTACGGCGATGGTCTGGGCCGCGTGGAGAGATTGCTCGAAGGAGCTCTTCTGGCAGGTGTAGATTCCCTTCTGCAAGGCGCAGGGAGCGGGACTCTGGGCTGATGCGATTGCTGGAGAGGAGACGGCGAGAAGAAGGGCGAGGGGGAACCGGGTGTTTATACGCATCGTGGTCATTCTACGCCGATGGAGAAGTATGAGGCGACCGCCCTGGAGACGCACAGAGCGGCCGCTTCGGTTGCGGTGGTTACAGACGGTTGATGATGACGGTGTAGGTCTTCGATGCGCCATCCTGCGTGGTGACGACTACGCGGATAGAGTTGGCTCCGGGATGGAGATTGATGGCTGGTGAGGACTGACCGCTGGGCACGGTCTGCCCGGCGACGGTGATGGTAGCTTTCGGGTCTTCGGAGGTGGGCGTCAAGGTGATGCTGCTGACGCGGCTGGAGACGATGGACTGGTAGCCAGTGATGTTCTCATTGAACGCAGGCAGGAGCAGGCCACCACTGAGCTTGAGGCTGGTGAGGAGGTTTGCGTGCGGCGCGTGGCTGGCCCAGGGAGCCATGACGCGGAAGCCTCCATAGTAGGTGTTGTAGACGCCAGCGTCGACGTAGGGGTTGTCGTAGAGCGAGGTCTGGAGGTTCGACGGCAGAGGCGTGCCGTAGAAGACCATGTTGGCGAAGGCAATCATGTTCTGACGCTGCGCGGTGGAGAGGGAGTGACCGGCGTTCAACATGCTGAGGTCGAAGGCGAGGTTCTGGCTTGCTCCGAGGAACTCGTAGACGGGTTGCGCTCCGGCGAAACCGATGGAGTCGCCTTCAGCGTTGTCGGCGTAGTCGTTGTTGGAGGCGTCGATGAGAACGGCCCTTGGGGCGATTGCGGCGACGAGCTCGTGGTGATCGTAGGGGAGACGGTTGGCGTATCCATGAGTATATTGCGCGAAGATGCGCGCGCCGACCTGAGGCATGGCGGGAGCGGTGTCCGTGGTGTTGACCAGGGGCGAAGGGAAGACGGGAGCGAGGAATCGGGCCAGCATCTCGTTGGAGTTCCAGGGATTATGCCAGACGTGGTCACCGAGGACCTCGGCTCCGGTGGACTGGCCCCACGGGTAGACGTTGCCGAAGGGAGCGGAGCGGGCGGGCTTGTTGCCGTAGGAGTCGTAGCGATAGGGCGTGGGGCCACCGCTGCCTGCGCCGCCGGGGTTGACTACGCCGAAGCGGTCGTCGAGGAGGCCAGCGACCAGGGTGGCTTTGCCCCAGCGCGAGAATCCGGTAACGACGAGCTTGTTGAGATCGAGAAGGCCAGCGTAGGTGGGATCATGGGCGGCGAGGTATTGCAGCGCATCGACGCCGCGGCTTGCTCCCCAGGCCCAGCCGAGCAACATGCCGGGATCGTTGCCGGTGGCGACGTTGTAGGGGTAGAGCGTGAAGAAGGCTCCGGTGTGGAGGATGTTGTCGCTGTAGATGCTGTAGGTGGGGATGCTGAGGACGGCGTATCCGCCGGCGGTGAGGGCGCTGTTGCCGGTGGAGGCATTCTGATCGAGCTCGACGATGACGGGATAGGGGCCGCCGGGCTGTCCGTTGGGGCCGGTTTTGGGCAGAGTGAGACGCGCGGTGAAAGAGGCAGTGTTGCCCTTGTCGGTGATGTTGACGGCAACGTTATTGAAGCCCGCGCCTGAGGTGGAGACTGCGGTCAACGACTGCGGGGGATTCGGCATATAGCCGTACTCGTAGTATTGCGCGAGGTCTTTGATCTCGGCGCTGCGGCGAGACCAGTCGGAGAGCGTATTTACTTTGCGGCCGTTGAAGAAGGTGAAGGGGTCGGGCAGGCTGACGGTGCTGGGAAGCTCGAAGGGATCGGGGTACTTCCCTTTTCTGCGTAGGTCCTTGATGGCGCGGTCGAGCTCTGAGTTGGCCCAGTCGATGGTGAACTGCGACCTTGCATTGAGGGAGTCGTTGGCCTGTGCCAGAGCGAGGTTCAGTTCGCGCTCGTTGCGCCAGATACCGCGGGTGAGCGAGTTGGCGATGGTGATGTCGTTATTGAGCACGTAGGTGTCGAGCGCCAGGGGGCCGAAGCCGTCGTAGCCGGTGAGGACGACGTCGCCCCAGATGCTGTTGTCGTTCAGCGCCTGATTTTTGCCGTTGCTCCAGAAGATTTTGCACTGGGCCGTATTCGTGGGAGCGGAGGCGTCGAGAATGCCGAACTCCATGCCGAGGGTGGTGCCGTTCCGCATGGCGAGGCCGCCGGTGTTGATAGCGAGCTCGACGTTGTAGCCGATCTGGGCACGCTGTGCGTTATAGATGGGCGCGGAGGCGAAGGCGTGCAGACGATCCAGATAGACGCCGGAGGACTGCGTGCCGAGCTTTCCGGCGGCGGTGATCTGCTGAACGCCGTCGTCTTCCTCGAACTTGCTCATCTTGTCGTTCCAGAGATCGAGGAAGGCCTCTACGCTGTCCTGGTTTGCCGTGGAAACGGACGCCGTGGTCACGTTGAGGTCGGAGACGGTGATGAGGAGATAGAGGAGATTGCCGTCCCAGAGAGCGCGAACGTCTCCGGAGGTGGTGCAGGAGGCCGGGGCTGGAGCGGTGAGGGCGTTGTTCATGGCGATACCGATGTGCAAGGGAACGGCCCTGGACCACGCAGCCTCGGAGCCGGTGCCGTCTATCGTGATGGGGGTCCTGGTGAATTGGGCTTTCAGGGTGATTGGCGTCTGCGCCACGGCATGGGCTGAGGCCGCAATGACGGCACTGATGACCAGAGCGAGTATCTTTCCAGCAAGGTTTTTCATTCTGTGGCCTCCTTGGGGCCAGGCTGAAACATTGCAATCAGGTAAAGTTCGTTGAATCAGGGAGCGGTACTGTTTGCAGTTTTGTGATGACAGCAGCCTGGAAGATTCGTCGGAGGATCAGGGATTGCGGAGATGATTTGAACTTGAGGCTAGGGCGTGATCCCGACCGCTTGCCGTTGCCTCTTTTTGTGCGATCCGATTGCGGACGAACCACAGTCCTTTTTAGGACGCGCACGGTTATTTCAGAGGGAGACGACAGTTGACCAGACTTTGACTGTCCCTGACAGTCAAAGTCCGCCGGGATTCAAGCTGATAGCTGGTGCGATGAGTTGCCTTCGCGACGAATGAGAGCGCCATAAAGCCGCTCCCTCCGAAGAGAGATCGGAGGAAGGCACGGGGCGATTCTTACGATGTGGTTACGGGGCCAGCGGTGCGGTTCCGGTGATGGTGAACGGAAGCGTGAGACCGGTGGAGGAACCGGGTTGGCCGGAGCCGAGATAGAGATCGTAGTCCCCGGCTTGAATGCTGCGGGTACCGTCCGGGGCTACGAGGCTGAGAGCGCGAGGGGCGATGGTGGTGGTGATGGGGCGGCTCTCGCCCGGCTTGAGGCGAAGCTTCTGGAAGGCTACGAGGGCACGCAGGGGAACTCCGGACTTGTGTTTGGGGATGAGGTAGAACTCGACCGTCTCTTCGCCTTCACGCTGACCGGTATTTTTAATCTGCGCCGCAACGGTGAGGGGCTGGCCTGCGGTGAGGGTTGTTGCAGAGAGCCTGGCCGCGCTGTAGGAGAAAGTGGTGTAACTGAGACCGAAGCCGAAGGGATAGAGAGGCGTGCCGGTGAAGTAGCGGTAGGTGCGACCGCTCATGGCGTAGCTGTCGAACGGTGGTAATTGCGTGGTGGCGGCGTAGAAAGTGACGGGTAGGCGGCCGGTGGGATTGTTCTGGCCGAAGAGGGTTTCGGCTATGGCTGGGCCGCCAGCCTGGCCGGGGTACCAGGCTTCGAGGATGGCTGAAGCCTGGGTGGCGGCGGACTGGAGGGCGATAGCGCTGCCGTTCATGAGGACGAGAACAAGCGGTTTGCCGGTGGATGCCAGCGCGGTGATGAGCTGCTGCTGGGCCGGTGGAAGCTCGATGGCGGTGCGGTCTCCGCCGGAGAAGCCTGCGACTTTGAGCGGCATCTCTTCGCCCTCAACCTCGGGGCTTAGACCGACGAAGGCTACGATGGCGTCCGCCTTGGCAGCCGCGGCGACGGCGCGGTCGCGGAGGGCGGCTATGGGAGGATGCCAGTTGAAGGTGAGACCTCCGCCGAAGTGTGGGGCGTCGTGGGTGTACTCGACGCGGAGTGCGTGGGGCTTGGTGTCGGTGAAATTGAGTGGAAAAGGTGTGGTGGGAGCGCGGCGGCCGCCGGCTCGCTCGTGGGTGTAGGCGTAGACGGGCTTGCCGTCGAGCCAGACGTGGATGGACTCCGCATCGTCGCAGGTGCTGCAGTGGGCGAAGGCGAAACCGAAGGTGATGGCTCCGGGGGCGGGGACGCTGATGGAGCCGGTCCAGCGAACGGAGAAGGACTTCTCGGAGACGGCGGTGACGGGGGCAGCGCCGTTCCAGTCGAAGTCGATGTTGCGGTCGATGCGGGTGGCTGCTGGAGAGCCGGAGAGGGTTGCATTGGAGAAGAATTCGGCCTTGAGGCCGGTGGGGAAGCTGGTTGATGGAACGGGGATGGGAACGCCTTCGACGTAGGGCGAGCCCTGCTCGTAGAGGACGTGTCCGGAGTTTCCGAGGAGACGCTGCTGGAGCGCGGCCAGAGGCGTGACCGGATGAGAGGCCACGGCGTTGTAGTTGCCTTCGAGCGCGGAGAGCGTGTCGGCGTTGGGACCTACTACGGCTATGGTATGGATGTTGTTGGCGAGGGGTAGGGTTTGGCGGTCGTTCTTGAGGAGGACGATGGAGCGGCGGGCGGCTTCGAGTGAGAGTTGGGCGTGCGCGGGGGAGTCGTTCTCGGAGAACGGAATTCTGTTGAAGGCTACAGTGGCGGGAGGATCGAACATGCCGAGACGAAAGCGGGCGGTGAAGAGACGCTTGACGGCCTGATCAATCTCGGCCTCGGTGATGAGCCCCTGATGTACGGCTTCGATGAGTGCGGCGTACTCCTTGCCGCAGCTCAGGTCGGTGCCGGTTTTGACTGAGACGGCGGCGGCGTGGGGCATGTCGGGCGCGAACTTGTGGCCCACGGCTACGTCGGTGATGGCGGCGCAGTCGGAGACGATGTAGCCGTTGAAGTGCCAATTTTGTTTGAGCGTTTGCTGGAGCAGGAGTTTGCTGGCGCAGGCGGGGCTGCCGTCGATGGAGTTGTAGGCGCACATGACGGAGGCGGCGTGGGCGTCGACGACGAGCGAGCGGAAGGCGGGCAGGTAGGTGTCGGCGAGATCGTGCGGGGAGACGGCCACGTCGAAGGTGTGGCGCGAGGACTCGGGGCCGCTGTGGACGGCGAAGTGCTTCGCGGTGGAGACGGTCTTGAGGTACTTCGGATCGTTGCCTTGCAGGCCGCGCACGAAGGCGGAACCGATCTGGCCGGTGAGGAAGGGATCTTCGCCGTAGGTCTCCTGGCCACGGCCCCAGCGCGGATCGCGGTCGATGTTGATGTTGGGCGACCACATGGTGAGGCCGTAGAAGATAGCGTGATTGCCTTCGCGCTGGGCCTGATTGTATTTGGCGCGAGCCTCAGTGGATATGACTCCGGCGACGCGCTCGATGAGGGGTGAATCCCACGTGGCGGCGAGGCCGATGGCCTGAGGAAAGACGGTGGCGTAACCGGAGCGGGCGACTCCGTGGAGACCCTCGTTCCACCAGTCGTATTCCTGAACGTGGAGGCGCGGGATGGCTGCGGCCTGGTTCTGCATCTGCGAGACCTTTTCGGCGAGGGTCATGCGGTGGACGAGATCGTCTACGCGGCGCTCGATGGGAAGAGACGGATCGAGGTATGGGTCGGGCTTGCTCTGGCCGGGCGCAGGAAGCGCGACGAGGAATACGGCGGCCAGAGCAAGGGTGAGGCGACGCGTGAACGAGATACGATGTCCTGCGATGGGGCCGAAGTTAGATGCCAAGATGGTCTGCCTTGTGGGGATTGGATTTTTTTGTGTTGCTGCCGCTTCTATGACGTTGATCGAAGGCGTCGCGGATGGCGAAGAAGGCTGGTTTGGGTTTGTAGTCGTTGTCAAAGGGTAAGGACCGCTGCGGGCGGTTGGGCTGCTTGCGGTGATGCGTGGGGCCGTTGTTGAGCCATGTGTGAGAGTCGCCGACGCCCCAGATGAGGACGGCTTTTACGTCGGGGTTTGCGAGACCGACGTTGAGGAAGTCGGTGTAGGTCTGGGCTATGGTCTGGTCGCGATGGGGTACGTCGTCGTAGGGAAGGTCGTCCTCGTTGACGTCGAGCTCGGTGAGGAAGAGCTGAAGGCCGAGGTCGCGCACGGCAGACATGTAGTCACGGAGTCCCTGGCCGATGGTTGCCGGGTAGGCGGCCTTGATGTGGGACTGGATGCCTACCGCGTCTAACGGAACGCCTTTGGATTTGAGGCTGCGGAGAAGATCGAGGATGAGCTTGCGGCGCTCGGCGTCTTCGTCGTTGTCGTACTCGACGCCGTAGTCGTTGTAGGTGAGGACGAGGTGCGGGTCGGCTTTACGTGCGGCTCGAAAGGCGATCTCAATGTAGTCGGGCCCGAGCAGCTTGAACCAGGGAGAGTTGCGCAGGCCGCCGGGCTGGTTGTCCTTGGGCAGGATCGCCTCGTTTACGACGTCCCAGGATTGCATCTTTCCTTTATACCGGCCGACGACGGCGGCGATGTGCTCTTCGAGGAAGCGGCGCGCATTGTCTTTGGTCACAGTGGAGTCGAACCAGTCGGGGATGGCCTCGTGCCAGACGAGGGTGTGGCCGCGCAGATGGATCTTGTGGCGCTGCGCGAAGTCGACGAGGAGGTCGGCCTGGGTGAAGTCGAACTTATCGGGAGACGGACGCAGAGGGACCCACTTGAGGGCACGCTCCGGGACGAGGATGCTGGCCTGTTCGACGAGGATGCGCGCATAGGTGGGGTCGGAGAGGAGGTTGGTATCCACGGCGAAGCCTGTGAGCAGACCGGCGCGATGGGCATGGGCCTTCAGCGAGTTGGGGCCGGAGATGCCCTGCTGCGCCCACGCTGCCGGCGTGCGCGATGCGAGCGTGAATGCCGCGGCCTGCGCCAGTGTGGAGAGAAACTCTCTGCGGGAGCGGCCTGCCAGTAGATACTCCAAACCGATCCTCCTTGTGCGATGTTGTGAGAGACAGATTCGGCAGCGCGTTACGAACGCCGCGCTGCCAAGGGGAGTGCGCTTTTAGAAGACCAGCTTGAGCGAGAACTGCGCGATGCGGGGATCGTTTGCAGAGGCCCCGTTCTGCGGTACCCTGTTTCAGCGCTTGGATGCATTGGAACAACGTCTGGCCACGCAACGTTTCTTATTTGGTGATCATATTACCGATTCTGATGTGCGGTTGTATGTCACGCTGGCTCGTTTTGATGTGGCGTATTACAGCGTATTTCGCACCAACCGTCATCGATTAATCGATTTCCCCCATCTGTGGGGCTATGCCCGTGATCTCTATCAGACGCCGGGCTTTGGCGACACCACCGATTTCGAGGCTATTAAACAGGGCTACCAACTGGGTGACTTCAACGCCAATCCTTATCAACTGTTAGCCAAAGGGCCGGATGTCTCCCTCTGGCATCAGTCACATAACCGCGCCTGAGTTTCCAGGTGCTAGATAGCCAACGATAAGGTGGGTTGTTATGACGGAATTAACCAAGTTCAAGACCTTTGCCGCGGAAATCAAACCGGACGGCTCTTTTGTTCAGCAGGCCAATCTGTTCACCCGCAAATTTGGTGCCGGGCCGGGCGAATGGCCGGTTGAGCCGCATCGCTCTTATTATGGATGCCGGCTTGCCCTCATGCGCACAAGGTGGTTATCGCGCGTAAATTGCTGGGGCTCGATAACGTGATCAGCCTGGGAGCAACGGGCCCGTATCGCACAGAGAAAGGGTGGGAGTTCAGCCAGGATGCACAGGGTAAAGATCCGGTGCTGGGTATTCGCTATATTCATGACGTGTATAGTGCACAAGACCCCGATTTCACCGGGCGGCCAACTGTCCCCCTCATTGTTGATACCCAAAGCGGCAAAGGGGTGAACAACGACCATTTCTGGCTGAGTATCTATCTGGAAACCGCCTGGCAAGACTTTCACCGCCCCGACGCACCGGATTTATACCCCCATGCGCAACGGCAGGACATTGATGCACTGAATCAAGCCATTTACCAGGATATCAATCTGGGGGTGTATAAAGCCGGTTTTGCTCATACCCAGCAGGCCTATGAAAGCGCCTACGACAGATTGTTCGCGCGTTTGGACGAATTTGAGCATCGTCTGGAGCATCAGCGCTATTTGTTCGGGCCGCATCTGACGGATGCTGATATTCGATTATTTCCCACCTTGGCACGCTTTGATCTGGTCTATTACCCGCTGTTTCGCACCAATCGTAATCGACTGGTGGATTATAAAAATTTGTGGGCTTATGCCCGTGATATTTACCAGATCCCTGAGGTCAAAGAGAGTACCGATTTCGCCTTTATCAAAGAGAGTTATTTCCGTTCTCCTCATCTGGCCGCCTTGTTTGGCAATACCTATAACCTGTTACC
>JAATEV010000101.1 GCA_015655585.1 Terriglobales bacterium
ACAAATGCGGATAAAGGCTGCAAAAGCAAAGGCAACGGCAATAAATCAGTCGCTTCGCCCTTCGGGCTTTGCTCCTGCCTTCGGCAGAACTGTGGTCGCTTTGCGACGGGCGTTTTGACGCCGGGCTAAAGCCCGGCTCTAATCCCAACAGCAAATGCAACGGCAAGAACAAAAACAACAGCAAACGCAGATTCCCTTCGGGAATGACAAACAAAATGCAGGCAACGGCAAAAGCAAGAACAACTGCAAGTGCAACGACAAGTGCTTATGGGCTTTGGAGGGGTATGGGTAGAGAAGCGGATTTCTCCGCTTCGCAGCGCGGTGAAGCTGCGCTGCTTCGGTCGAAATGACGGGGTTTTGGGGTGGGTGTGAAGGAAAGGCAGCGACAACGGCAACAACAGCAACAACAACAACGGCAAGAACAACAGTAACGGCGAATTCAATGGCGGTTTGTGCGGTTGTACGCGAATGCCCATGTCTGGGTTTCGGACATGGGCATTTGGAGTTTTTTGATTGGAGGGGAGGTTTGGTTTGGTGACTTAGACGGGCTGGGTGCAGAACTTGCAGCGGGTGGCGGCTACAGGCACGTCGCTGAGGCACTGGGGGCAGGCCTTGGTGGCTGGCTCGGCAGCGGGAGCGGGGCCGAATTTCTTGAGGAGGTACTGGCTGGGCAGGACGAGGAAGAAGTAGACGACCCCTGCGATGAGGAGGAAGTTGATAGTGGCGGTGATAAATGTGCCGTACTTGATCTCGCCGCCGTTGATGTGTCCGACCAGGTAGTCGAAGTTGGGCTTGCCGACGACGGCTCCGAGGAGGGGATTGATGATGTTCGTCGTGAGCGCGGTGACGATGGCGGTGAAAGCTGTACCGATGATCACGGCGACGGCGAGGTCCATGACGTTGCCACGGAGGATGAAGTCGCGGAATCCCTTGAGCATGAGGTGAATCTCCTTATGTGGTCTGCATCGAGTGAAACAAGTTGCAACCTGGTTTAATGCCGCGAGTATATCGCATTGGTGTGACGAACTCTGGCGATTTATTGGGCAGCGGGTTGACGGGGTGAGTTCGGGCTGGAGGGGAGCCATTGGGGGCGTGTGGGGGAGTTGGCTATGGCGAGGGCCAGGGCGGTGTAGAAGCGGTTGAACTTTCCGGCGGCGACCCAGTCGATGGGAGTGTGGATGTCATCTTGCGGCTTGTGGTAGCGGCGGGCGTACCAGTCGCGGTAGATGACCTCTTCGGGCGAGCCTTTGTCGTAACCGAAGACGAAAGCGGCAATAGGGACGCCTATTTTGACGAAGTTGTAGTTGTCGGCGCGGCGGTAGAGATTGCGCTCGGGCTCGTAGTCGGGACGGATCTGGATGTGGAATGGCTCGGCTACGGTGCGGACGGTATCGGCGAGGGTGGAGTCGGTGATGCCTTCCATGGTGAGGATGTTGAGGGGGAAGATGGGGCGGAGCTGGTCGAGATTGAGGTCGGCTACGATGTCCCGTTTTGGAACGGTGAGGTGCTGGGTGAACCAGGCGGAGCCGAGGAGACCCTTCTCTTCGCCGGTGAAGATGCAGAAGAGGAGGCTGCGGGCGGGCGGGTGGGTGTGGAGTGATTTGGCTACTTCGATGAGGAGGGCTACGTAGGAGGCGTCGTCGAGCGCACCGTTGTAGAGGTTGTCGCCGAGGACGGGGGTGCCGTGGCCGAAGCCGTCGAGGTGGGCGGAGAGGGCTACGAACTCGGGGGAGAGTTTGGGGTCGGAGCCGGGGAGGATGGCTAGGACGTTGGGGGAGGCGATGTCTTTGCTGGTGGTGGCGAGGCGGATGCGGAGGGTGTCGCGGAGGGGGAAGGTGGGGAGTGGGGCTCCGGCTGCGCCGTCGCGGCGTATGTCGGTGATGGAATGGCCGGAGGAGGCGAAGAGGTTTGCGGCGGCTTCGGAGCTGATGCGTAGGGAGAGCGGGGCGTTGGGGGTGGCTGGGCGGGCGGTGGTTTGCAGGGTGACGGTGCGGGCGTAGGCGGCTGGCCAGTGGAAGGGCTCTATGGCCTGGGGGTTGTCGATGGAGAGGGTGGCGACTGCGCCGGATTCGGCGAGGGCTCGGCTGCGGCGGGCGGCGTAGGTGGATTGATCTTGCGGGGAGAGGTCTTTGGGGGTGTTGGTGAAGAAGACGGCGATCTTGCCTTTGAGATCGGTACCGGGGGCGGGGATGCCGTAGCCGACGAAGACCATTTCGCCGGTGGTGACGGGGGGAAGGTCTTCGCGGGGGCTTAGGGTGACTTGTTCTAGGAAGTGCAGGGGGATGGTGGTGCCTGTTCGGAGGATTTCGATGGAGGAGTGGGTGGTGTCGAGATCGACCTGGTGCATGGGGACTCGCTGGAAGTAGGTTCCGTTTTCACCGGCGGGCTTGAGGCCGGAGGACTGGAACTGATGGGCCACGTACTGGGCGGCCCGCTCGTAGGCAGCGGTGCCGGTGTCGCGGCCTTCCATGGAGTCTCCGGCGAGGGCCACGGTCTGGGTCCACCAGGCGGCGGTGGCGGCGTCGGGCTGCTGGACGAGGGCGGGCTGGGGCAGGAGAAGGGCGGCGAAGAGGCAGAGAGGCTTGAGGGAGGCTCGCATGGTGGATGGTCTCCGGGTATTGGAAGGATGATGGTGATTTTATACGCGGTGTTGGAGGGAGGCTTATTGGGAGGAGGTGAGCCAGAGCGCGTAGGGGTAGAAGAGGAGGAAGGCGATGAGGCTAACGGCCATGATGTCCATGTAGAGGCAGAGGATGACGCCGCCGTGATAGAAGCTCCAGCGACGCTGGATGCAGCGCATGGTGTCGACGGTGCCGGCGATGGAGGTGAGGAGAGGCAGGATGAGGAGAGGCGTGGGGTGGTTCTCCGGAAAGTGGCCGAGGAGGATGGCCGCACCGAGACTGAGGAGCACCACGGCAAAGCCGCGCCGGAGAGAACGAACGCGCGGATTGAGGAAGCGGTATTTCAACTCTGTCTTGTTACAGGATAGGACAGAGGCCGGGCGGTGTCACTTGGACGGAGGTGGCGCGGCTGTGGTGGGGGCTGCCTGGGATACGGTGTCGGGTGGAAGGTTCTTGATGGAGTTAAGGGGAAGCTCGACGGCTCCTACGTGGTTGCTGGTGAGGTCGTGGAGGCCGATGCGGAGGTAGTAGTCGCCTTTGGCGGGGACGCTGATCTGCTGGTGGACCTGGAGGCCGCTGCGGAGGAGTTGGGCGTAGGCGTCGGGGGGAAGATCCATGTGGACGCTGTTAGCGGTGGAGGTGATGGCGGCTCCGTCTTTGTTGAAGGCGATGGTGAGGAGCTCGACGGCGGCGTGGCGGTGGCCGTCGGAGGTGGAGGTGAAGGAGATGGTGCGGGCGATGGCGCCGATGTCGATGAGGTAGCTGCGGTAGGGGCCGTGGCTGAGGGAGGCGTTAGGGCCGACGAGAGTGCCGGTGATGAGTGTGGCTTCCGGCGGGGCGGAGGCCGGAGTGGCAGGCAGGATGCGCGTCTTGAAGACGATCTCGGCGGGCTCGGGAGTGCCGTACATCATGGCGAGGCTGACGGTGCTGGCGGAGGTGGGAAGGGGCTTGTTCTGGTCGTGATCGGTGTGGGCGGGATCGTCGGCATAGTAGCCGCGGCGATAGGAAAGGCTGAGGCCTTTCTGCTGGAGCTTGACCTGAATCTTGCGGAAGTTGCCGTTGTAGTTGTTATTGCTGGGGGTGTAGGTGAGGGTGTAGTAGTTGGCGCCGGAGGTGATGGCATCGCTGACGGCTTCGGCTAGGCCGTTGGTGTTGGTGAATGCCTTGCCGCCGGTCTGCTGGGCCATTTGATTCATGGTGCTGTTTTCGGCTACGAGGTTGGAGAAAGATTTGCTCTGATCGTCGCTGTCGGCGCGGGCGGAGCGTCGGCCGATGTGGGGGCCGTGACTGAGATCGTTGTCGTAGGTGTTCAGCTCGGCAAGACCTCGGGCATCGACGGGATAGACGGCGACCTGGCTGCGGGAGAGGAGATTGACGGTTTCGCGGAACTGCTCGTCGGAGTTGCGGACGACAGCGAAGGGATTGTGGATGTTGTCGATCTCGTTGCCGGGGCTGGCCGGGGGCTCGGGCAGGATGGAGATGGGGAAAGAACCGGAGAACCAGATGAGGTTTTTGCGACCGGGAAGATTGGAGAGATAGCGGCCGAGCTGGCTCATGGCTTTGAGGGTGTACTTGGCGCGCATGTCGAGCTTGAGGGAGACGTCTTCGGCTTCGGACTGCTTCATCATGGCGATGAGCCGGGGATCGATGAACCTGGGGTCAGTGTGCTGGAGGAGCGTGTCGGAGGTCTTTTCTCCCTCGCGTCCGGTCAGAGGGTTGTCGAGCAGGGGGGAAGCGTCGATAGATTTTTTATTGACGGCGGCGCGGATGAGCTCGGGGTCTGCGGTGAAGCCTTGCAGAAGGATGAGGCGGGTGTTGGTGAGGCCGAAGATGGCCATGCGCTGGTTGGGGTGAGCGGTCTTGATGAACTTGAGCAACTGGGAGTGCAGGTAGGACTGGTCCTGCATGGGGGTGTTAAGGGTGTCGACGAGGAGGATGTTGAGAGGGCCGTCGGTGGGCAGGGGAGAGTAGTTGGTGAAGACGCCCGGCGCGAGGGTGGGCATGGCGATGGGTTTGGCAGAGGCTGTATATCTGTGCTCTTCAAAGTTACGTATATGCTGCGCGGCGCCGTTTTCTTCGAGGTTGAAGTCGGAGGCGTGGAGGTCGTGGACAGGGTTGTGATGGCCGTCGGTTACGACGACATCCACGACGACGAGGTTCGAGGTGGCCTTGAGGGTGACACCGGAGTTCGCGGGAGCTTCCTGCGCGTTGGCGTGGATCGAGAACGAGGCAAAGGCCAGGAAAAGCGCGAGCGAAGATGCGAACGAACGGTGCATGAAGGGACTCCAATTTCTGTTCCTTCGAGGATAGCGCGGGAACGGGAGGCCCGGTTGATTATTTCGGGGGCGGGCGCTTTGCCGGATTGGTTTTTGCAGATGCGCTTTCCGCAGGCGTCAGGCGAGCGACAGTGGTGAGGATGGCTCCGATGTCGATGGAGTAGTTGCGGTAAGGGCTGCGGTTTTTTGAGGCGTCGGAGCTTGTGAGCGTGCCGGGATGGGCCTTTTCGAAGAAGCTCAGAATTTCGGAGTGGGTAGCGCCCTGGGCGTCTGTGGGGGTGTTGAGGGGGTCGAGAAGAACGATGTTGAGAGGGCCGTTGACGGGGGCTGAAGTTGATTTGTGCTCTTCGAGGTTATGAATCTACTGCGTCGTATTGCTTTCTTCGAGAGTGAAGTCGGAGGGGCGGAGGTCATGGATGGGGTTGTGGTGGCTGTCGGTGACGACTACATCGACAACCACGAGATTCGAGGTGGTTTTGAGGATGATGCCGGAGCTTTGTGGCTCGTTCTTTGTTGGAGATGCAGATTGCTGCGCGTTTGCGGGGAGCAGGAGAAGCATTGCGAGAGAGAAGACGAACGGTAGTTTGATCGAACAACTCATTTGGGATGCCTCGCTGCTATGTTGCGTGAAATCTTTCTCGTGTTATTCCGCGAAGATAAAGAGGGGCTACTTTGAAGAAGATGTTGGGTCTGGCTTCTCCGGGGTAGTTGGGACGGAGATGGTTTTGATCGCCGGGAAGGGGTTTTTGAGATCGCGCAGGGGAACCTGGATGGCTCCGACGCGATCGGTGAGGAGGTCGTGGATGCCGATGCGGAGGGTGTAGTCGCCTTTGGCGGGAACGCTGATCTGCTGGTGGGCCTGGATGCCTCCGCGATATTGCTGGACGAACTCGTCGGTGGGAGCGTCGATGCTGATGGTGTTGCCGGTGTTGGTGACGACGGTGCCGTCGCGGTCGAAGGCGATGGTGAGGACTTCGAGATTGGCGTGGTGGTGGCCGTCGGGGGTGACTTTGAAGGAGACGGTGCGGGAGAGCGCGGCGAGGTCGATGGTGTAGTTGCGATAGGGGCCGCGGCTGCGGTTGGGGTTTGGGCCGGGGAAGGTGCCTGCGGCGAGGGTGGGTTCGGGAGCGGCGGAGGCGGGTGCTGCGGCCAGAACACTGGCCTTGAAGATGATCTCGGTGGGTTCGGGGGTGCCCCACATCATGGCCAGATGGATGCTGTCGGTGGCGGTGGGCAGGGGCTTGTTCTGGTCGTGATCGGTGTGGGTGGGATCGTCGGCGTAGTAGCCGCGGCGATAGGCGAGAGTGAGCCCCTTTTGCTGGAGCTGAATCTGGATCTTGCGGAATTTTCCGTTGTAGTTGTTATCGGTGGGGCTATAGCTGAGGCTGTAGTAGCTGGAGCCGTTGCGGATGGCTTCGTCGGCGGCTCCGGAGAGGTCGTTGGTGTTGATGAAAGCCTTGCCGCCGGTCTGGTAGGCCATCTCGCGCATGGTGGATTGTTCGGCTACGAGCGTGGAGAAGGCGTTGCTCTGCTGGTTGCTCTCGTAGCGAGGGCCGATGGAGTTGGCGCTCTGCATGGGCTGGCCGAAGCCGAAGTCCTGGGTGCCGACGATGCCGCGGGCATCGACCGGGTAGACGGAGACCTGACTGCGAGAGAGGAGATTGGTGGTGTAACGGAACTGCACCTCGGAGCTGGCGACTCCGGCGAAGGCGTTTTGCACGGGGATGATATTCGTGCGCGAGCCGGGGCTCTCGGGAGCGACAGGCATCACGCTGATGGGGAAGGAGCCGGAGAACCAGATGAGGTTTTTGCGGCCGGGAATGATGGAGAGGTAGCGGGCGAGCTGGCTGAGGGCGTTGAGGGTGTACTTGGCGCGCATGTCGGTTTGAAGCGCGTCCTGCTCGACTTCACGCTGCTTCATGAATGCCACAGCTCTTTGGGCTTCGCCGGAGGCGCCCCCGCCTCCGGGGCCTTCGGCGCGGTCGATGACCTGCTGAGACATGGTGTCGGGAGAGGAGCCGGCGAGGGAGTCGTTGGTGAGCGGTGAGGCGCGCACGCCTTTTTTATTGATGGCTGCCTGGATCAGCTTAGGGTCGGTGGTGAAGCTCTGGAGGAGGGAGAGATAGGCGTTGGTGAGGGCGAAGATGGCGGTGCGGGTGCCGGGGTGATCGGCTTTGAGGTACTTGAGGAGCTGGGCGCGGAGGTAGACCTGATCCTGCATGGGGGTGTTGAGGGTGTCGATGAGCAGGATGTTGAGAGCGCCGCTGGGTGGGGCGGGAGTGAAGTTGGTGAAGACGTTGGCAGGCAGGTTGGGAAGGAAGAGGGGATCGAGCTTCGGGCTGGCCTGATGCTCTTCGAAGTTGCGGATCTGCTGAGTCGCGCCGTTTTCTTCGAGGGCGAAGTCGGAGCGTTGCAGGTTGCGGACGGAGTTGCCGCTCTTGTCGGTGACGACGACATCGACGACGACGAGGTTAGAGTTCGTCTTGAGGGTGACGATGGAGTTGGCTTGCGGGTCGCGAGACTGGAGTTGCGCGGAGGCAGACGAGAGATTTGCCGTAGTGGCGAAGAGAAGCAGGAGGGTGGGAAGGCGACGAGGCATAGTGGCTCCAGAGATTTTCCGGGTGGAGCTTAGTATGCCTCATCGAGAGTGCTTTTGAGCAGATTTAAATTTTCCCGGCTGCCGGGCGGTCCGGGGCATTTGTTGGGTTATTTCGTTGAAAAGGCAGGCTCCTGCGAGGTTTCGAGGGCCATCTGGCGGATCGACTGGTCGAAGGGGGCGCGGAGGACGCCGCGCTCGGTGATGATGGCGGTGATGTATTTTGCAGGGGTTACGTCGAAGGCTGGGTTCTCGATGGCTACGTTGTCGGGAGTCATCTGCTTGCCGTTGGAGTGGGTGACTTCGCGGGCGGAGCGCTGCTCGATGGGGATGTCTTTGCCGGTGGCGGTGGCGAGGTCGATGGTGGACCAGGGGGCCGCGACATAGAAGGGGATGTTGTGCTCTTTGGCTAGGATGGAGACGCCGTAGGTGCCGATCTTGTTGGCGGTGTCGCCGTTGGCGGCGATGCGGTCGGCCCCGACGATAACGGCCTGGATGCGGCCCTGGCCCATGAGATGAGCGGCCATGTTGTCGCAGAGGACGGTGGTGGGGATTCCGTCCTTCATGAGCTCCCAGGCGGTGAGGCGTGCGCCTTGCAGGAAGGGGCGGGTCTCGTCGGCGAAGACGTCGATCTTGTGGCCCTGCTCGATGGCGGCGCGGATGACGCCGAGGGCGGTGCCGTAGCCGCAGGTGGCTAGGGCTCCGGCGTTGCAGTGGGTGAGGACGGTGCCCTGCTGGGGCAGGAGCGCGGCTCCGTTGGAGCCTAGCTGCTTGCAGGCGGCTATGTCCTCGTCGTACATCTGCTGGGCTCGGGCTACTACGGCGGATTTGATCTCTGGGATGGGGGTGTTCTGCGAGGCGAGGGTGTTGTAGAGGCTGCGAATCTCGTCGATGCCCCAGAAGAGATTGACGGCGGTGGGGCGGGTTTCGGCGAGGGTCTGGGCGATAGTGGCCACCTCGGCGGTAAGGGCTTCGAGGGTGGTGGCTTCGCTGCGGTCGATGCCGATGGCCATGCCCATGGCGGCGGAGACGCCGATGGCGGGAGCGCCGCGAACGATCATGTCGCGGATGACGGTGGCTACTTGCTTGTAGTCGGTGGCGAGGACGTAGGTCTCTTCGAGGGGGAGCTTGGTTTGGTCGAGGAAGTTAACGCCGGTGGGAAGCCATTCTAGGGTGGGGATCATGTCCTTACTAGTTTACCGCGTAGGTATATCCGGGAAATTGTTCGACGTCAGCAATAAGTCATCTGCGACTTTTTTCAGGGTGTCTGTGACATCTTTGACTCCCTTCTCATTCCACACGCTTTCTTTGAGAAAGAAGCGATGACTATTGGTGTGTACTTGTCGCTTTGCGAGTCGCTCGACTACTGAATGCGGAATAAGCGCCGCTCGTAGAACTTCATAATTTTCTGAGAATATGACGCCCGCTAGGACATCAAAGTCTTTGCCTTCAATGTTCCTAATGGCGCTGAGTTGGCGTGTTTTATTTTGCTCAGTACAGCCTTTGATCTGATAGCGATTTCTTTCTCTATCTGTAGCGTCAAATCCAGCGCGAGAATTGGCCTCTAGTGTCCATTCGAAGGCTCTGCAAAAAAGACTTTCTGCAAGATCTCCTGTGAGATTATTTGCGGTGCGGATAATATTACGTTTGCGGAATTCTTTTCCGAGGCGAGCATAGAGCTCCAGCAATTCTTTGGATGTCAATTTCGCTAGGTTCATGACCGTTTATTGAGAGCGATGTGGGCTCGGCGGACGTCGGTGGCGGTGTAGACGGAGAGGAAGGGGATCTCGTTGTCGGAGGGGATTTCTGCGAGGGCGCGCTCGATGTTGAGGCGGCCGCCTTGCTCGCGGTCTACGAGGCAGAGGACTCCGGCTACGGTCATGCCCGCGTCTCGGGTGGCCTCGATGGCGGTGATGGTGCTGCCGCCGGTGGTGCATACGTCGTCCACGATGACGACGGGGGCGCCGGGATGGAGGAAGCCTTCGAGGCGGCGGCCGGTGCCGTGGGTCTTCTCGGCCTTGCGGACGAGGAAGCCGTGGAGAAGCTCGGGGGCGGGGCCTTCGTCGACGCGTTCCTCGTCGTCTAGTTCGAGGGCGTCGGAGAGTTCGGCGATTTCGTTGTAGTCGGCCAGCTCCCAGGCGCTGGCCGAGGCGATGTTGGAGACGAGCGGGTCGGCTCCCATGGTGAGGCCGCCTACGGCCTTGGCGTGGGGGATGTGCTGGCGGATGAGGTCGTAGAGGACCAGGCCGGAGAGGCGGCCGCCTTCGGCGTGCAGGGTGGTGATGCGGCAGTCGATGTAGTAGTCGGACTTCTGGCCGCTGGCGAGGGTGAAGTCGCCCAGCTTGAAGGAGAGGGTGGCGAGGAGATCGAGGAGGGCGGTGCGGGATTCGGTGGGCATGGTCTTGGGTTGATTGTATTGCAGGGGAGGGTGGGATCGCGCTTTTGCGCGATGCCCATGTCCGAAGGTCCGGACATGGGGCACCCGTTTTTGTGGTTGTTCAGATGGAATTTAGTGGAGACCGAGGTGCGTTTGCATGGTTTCCAAGGTTTGGCCCTTGGTTTCGGGGTAGAGGCAGAGGACGGTGATGAATTGGACGGCCATCATGGCGGCAAAGAAAGCGAAGGGAATGGCTCGGGAGTGGGTGGCGATGATGGGGAAGGTATTGGCGATGAGGCCGTTGGCGATCCAGTGGGAGGAGGAGCCGAGGGATTGGCCTTTGGCGCGGATGTTGGTGGGGAAGACTTCGCTGAGGTAGACCCAGATGACGGAGCCTTGAGAGAGTGCGAAGGAGAGGATGAAGGCTATGAGCAGGGGGAGAAGCAGGTGGAGATGCTGGTTGGTGTGGAAGATCCAGGCTACTCCGGCGAGGGAGAGGGCGCAGCCTACGGCTCCGATTAGGAGGAGGGGTTTGCGGCCGATGCGGTCGATGATGGAGATGCCGATGAGGGTGGCGACGAGGTTGGCGAGGCCAATGACGACGGCCTGGATGTTGGCCGAGACGGAGCTGAAACCGGCGCTGGCGAAGATGTCGTTGAGGTAGTAGAGGATGGCGTTGATGCCGGAGAGCTGGTTGAACAGGCCGATGGAGATGGCTAGGAAGATGAGGAAGCGGTAGCGGCTCTGGAAGAGCGTGTGCTGGATGAGGCCGCCTTCGGCCTGGAGGGAAGATGTGATGGCTTCCAGTTCGGCGTTTGGGTTAGGGGAGCCCAGGTTGGCGAGGATTTGGGCGGCTTCTTCGATGCGATTTTGGGTGATTAGCCAGCGGGCGCTCTGAGGGACGGTGAGGAGCATGAGGAGGAAGAGGATGGCTGGGACGACTCCGACGCCTAGCTGGACGCGCCACTGGATGGGGCTGGTGATGAAGTGCGCGATAACGGCGTTGGAGAGGTAGGCGAGGAGGATGCCGAGGACGATGTTGATCTGGAAGAGGCCTACCATGCGGCCTCGCCATTTTGCGGGGGAGAGTTCGGCTATGTAGACGGGGCCGAGGACGGAGGAGCCTCCTATGCCGATGCCTCCGAGGAAGCGACAGAGTAGGAAGACGATCCATGAGGGGCAGAGGGCGCAGCCTAGTGCGGAGATGAGATAGAGGATGCCCATGATGCGAAGGGCGGAGCGGCTGCCGATGCGTTGGCCGAGCGGGCCGGAGAGGATGGAGCCGAGGACGGTTCCGTAGAGGGCGATGGCTACGGTGAAGCCTTTTTGCGCCTCGGTGAGGGTGAACTGGAGCTGGAGGGAGTGGGTGACACCGGCGATGACGGCGGTGTCGAAGCCGAAGAGAAGGCCGCCTAGAGCCCCGGTGAGGGCGCCTTTTAAGAGAAGTTTTTGCATGATTGCCGTGGATGGCAGGGTAGCAGGTTGGGGATCGGGTGGGGAAGGTATGTTTTTAGGGCTTTGGGCTTCGGAAAAGGAAGAACAAAGGCAAAGGCAATAGATCAGTCGCTTCGTCCTTCGGACTGCGCGACGGCCTTCGGCAGAGTGGTGCGTCGCTTTGCGACGGGCTTTGACGCCGGGCTAAAGCCCGGCTCTAATCCCAACAGCAACAGCAACAGCAACAGCAACAGCAACAGCAACAGCAACAGCAACAGCAACAGCAACAGCAACAGCAACAGCAACAGCAACAGCAACAGCAAGTGCTTATGGGCTTGGGGTAGGTATGGATAGCGAAGCGGATTTCTCCGCTTCGCAGCGAGATGAGGCCGCGCTGCTTCGGTCGAAATGACGTGGCTTGGGGTGGAGGAAAAACAACAGAAAGGACAACAGCAACAGCAAACGCAGATTCTCTTCGGGAAGGACAAACAAAAAACGGCAACGGCAACGGCTACGGCTACGGCAAAAGCGGCGGCTACGGTGGTTTAGCGGGTCATTTTGTCTAAGTGGCGGTAGCCGTCGGTGGCTATGAAGGCGGTCAGGAAGATGGTTAGGTTGTAGCTGGCGTGGACTAGGGCCGAGGCCGCTACGGAGCGGAGGCGGATGCGGACGAAGGTTAAGACTAGCGAGACGCAGAAGAGGAGGATCAGGACCGGCCAGGCGTAGGAGACCTGTTGGCCGTGCAGGGCGGTGAAGAGGATGCTGGTGAGGACGGCGGAGAAGACGAGGGCGGGGATGGTGATGCGGTTGGTGGAGTTCCACTGCTCGCGGGCGGCGGGGGTGCGGGGGAGCGAGAGCCAGTCGTAGGCGATGGCGAAGGCGGGGAGGAGGAAGCCGCGGAAGAGGATTTCTTCGAAGAGCGGGGCGACGAGGGTGCCGAAGGCGGTGATGAGCCAGACGTCGGTGGGGGTGCGGAAGAAGTCGTCCATGGGGATGTCTTTGGGCAGGGTGGCCAGCGAAGAGGCCGCCTGGACGGTGAAGGAGAGGACGAGGCCGGTGGGGATGAGTCGCAGGGCGTTGCGTCGGGCGGCGGCGGGATTGGCCTCGATGCCGTCGGGGAAGGACCGCTTCCAGAAGAGCGGGAAGAGGAACCACGAGATGACGAGGGTGATGAGGTAGGTGACGGCTTCGGAGGCCATGAGGAGCTTGGGCGGGAGCTCGGTTTGCGTGGAGGCGTGGCTGAGATGGGGGCCGAGGAAGAGGAGCTGGGTGAGCAGGAGCAGGAAGCCGGAGAGGGCCACGAAGAGGAGTGCGTGGCCGAGGTGGGGGATGCGGTGGGGCGGGTCTTTTTCCGGCTCTGTGCCGGGAGGGTTCGGCATGAAGAGAGCGGTCTCTTCGCCGGGGATGGGCTGGGTGGGAAAGAGGGTTGGTGAGACGGCGGGGTCGTCGGCGGAGGTGGGGCGGACGCGCGGGGGAAACGGGTTTTGCTGGTGGTCGCTCATGCTTTTTTATTTTGCCGAGGTGGCTTTTGTTGTTTTTACGGCTTTGGCGGACCCAGATTTTTTTGCGGCGGCTTTCTTTGCCGGTTTGGGAGCGTTTTGGGGTTTGGTGGCGCTGGGTTTGGCTATGCCGGTCTTCTTTTCGGGGGCGATGAACTTGCCGCGGGAGTCTTTGGGCTTGTCGGGAGCGGCGGTAATGGTGGCTGGCTGGGGGCCGGCGTGGATGGAGTTGTTGCTGGTGGCGTTGTGGGTGGAATGCGCGGCGTAGTAGCGGGCGAGGAAGCTGCCGGTGTGAGAGGCGGCGACGGTTGAGATTTGCTCGGGGGTGCCGTGGGCTACGATCTGGCCGCCGCCTTCGCCGCCCTCGGGGCCGAGGTCGAGGATGTAGTCGGCGTTGCGGATGATGTCGAGGTTGTGCTCGATGATGATGACGGTGTTGCCGAGGTCGGTGAGGCGGTGGAGGACTTCGAGGAGCTTGCGCACGTCGTCGAAGTGGAGGCCGGTGGTGGGCTCGTCGAGGAGGT
>JAATEV010000031.1 GCA_015655585.1 Terriglobales bacterium
GCAGCATGATGATGACGATGAAGGCGAGGACGAAGACGTCCTCGAAGATGGCGAGGACGCCGGAGGTGAACATCTCGTTGAGGGCGTCTACGTCGGAGGTGACGCGAGTGACGAGCTTGCCTACGGGGTTGTGGTCGAAGAAGGCAGGGGCCATGAGTTGCAGGTGGCGGAAGATCTGGCTGCGGAGATCGAACATGATCTTCTGGCCGGTCCACTGCATCATGTAGGTCTGGAGGAATTCGAGGACGTAGGTGAAGAGAAGCGCGCCGAGGTAGAGGGCGGCTAGCTGGGTAACTCCGGTGATGGCGTTGGGGCTGAGATGGCGGGCCAGCCAGGAGAGTTTGGTGGGCGGGGTGTCGGCCATGTAGGTATCGACGGCTACCTTGACGAGGTAGGGGCCCATGACGTCGCTGCCTGCCTTGAAGATGATGGAGATGGCGGAGATGGCGGTCTGGAGCTTGTAGGGACGCAGATAGGTGAGGAGGCGTCGCATGAGGCGGCCATCGTAGGCCTTGCCCATTACGTCGTCGTCCTGCTGCGGTTTCTTTGCGGGCTTCTTTGCTGGTTTTGTCTGTTTGTCTGCCATGCGTCCTGTTCCATTCTAGATGAGTGAGGTGGGGGTGGAGATTCGGTGAGTTGGCTCCGCTGAGGGCCGGCGCGTGAAAGAATTGAAGGAGAGGGGTTTGTTGGCGAATGCCGGAGAGTTTGGGCGTTTATATCTCGGTGCCGTTCTGCAAGGCGAAGTGCACGTTCTGCAACTTTGCCTCGGGGGTGTTTGGCGACGGCAGGATGCAGCGGTATGTGGAGCGGCTTTGCGGGGAGATTCGCGGGGCGAGGGCGGCGACGGAACGGATGGGAGCGCGGCTGCCGGAGTGTGTGGATACGGTTTACTTTGGCGGGGGGACGCCTAGTTTGCTGACGGCGGAGATGGTGAAGGAGGTCTTTGCGGCTCTGCGGGGGGAGTTTGAGATTGCGGGCGAGGCGGAGACTACGCTGGAGTGCGCGCCGGGGCAGTTGGAGGAGGAGACGCTGGGGGAGTATCTGCGGTGGGGGGTGAATCGGGTCAGTTTTGGGGTGCAGTCGTTTGTGGATGCGGAGAGTGCGGCGGTGGGGCGGCTGCATACTCGGGCGATGTGCGAGGAGGAGATTGTTCGGGTGCGTGGGGCTGGGGTGGAGGACATCTCGCTGGATTTGATTGGGGGGCTTCCGCACCAGACGCGGGAGAGCTGGCGGTTCTCGGTGGAGCGGGCGATTGAGACGGGAGTGCCGCATGTGAGTGTGTACATGCTGGAGGTGGATGAGGAGTCTCGGCTGGGCAAGGAGATGCTGGCGCAGGGAAGCCGGTATGGCGCGGCCGCGGTCCCTGCGGAGGATGAGGCGGCGGAGATGTATCAACTGGCGTGCGGGTGGCTGGATGGGGCTGGCGTGCGGCAGTATGAGATTTCGAACTTTGCTCGGGAGGGGCGGAGGTCGAGGCATAACCTGAAGTATTGGCGGCGGGAGCCGTATGTGGGGTTTGGGCTGGATGCTCATTCGATGCTGGAGGGGGCGCGGGGAGCGGTGCGGTTTGCCAATACGGATGATCTGGATGGATATCTGGGTGGTGGCGAGTTTCGGGTGCTGGGGGCTCGGGAGGCAGTTGCTCCGGAGCTGGTGGATGAGGCCGCGGCCTTTGAGGAGAGCTTGTTTCTGGGGCTGCGGTTGAATGAGGGGGTTCGGCTGGGCGATCTGCGCGGTCGGTTTGGCGATGCGATGCTGGATGAAGTGATGGGTTCGCTGCGGGAGGTCGAAGAGGCTGGATTGCTGGAACGGGATTCGGAGTTTGTGAGGCTGACTGCGGCGGGCAGGATGGCTTCGAATGAGGTCTTCAGCCGCTTGCTGGTGGGGCGAGCGGCTTATATTTAGATTTGTAACTATTATAGGAGCGAATGAAAGCATGATCGATTTACGCAGCGATACCCTTACCCGGCCTACTCCAGCGATGCGCGAGGCGATGGCCTCGGCGGAGGTTGGCGACGATGTTTATGGCGAAGACCCGACGCTGAACCGGCTGGAGCGCGAGGCCGCCGAGGTCTTCGGCAGGGAAGCGGCCATCTTTGTGCCGACGGGAACGATGGGGAACCAGATTGCGATTCGCCTGCATACGCAACATGGGCAGGAGGTGATCTGCGAGTCGCGGTCGCACGTGCTGGACTGGGAGATGGCGATGATTGCGTCGTTTGCCGGATGCCAGGCGCGGACGGTGGCGGCGGAGCGCGGGATTCTGACGTGGGAGAAGATTCGTCCGGCGATTGGGCCGAAGATTTATTACCGGGCGCAGACGGCTTTGATTTGTATCGAAAACACGCACAATATGGCGGGCGGCACGGTGACTCCGCTGGCGGTGCTGGAAGAGGTCTGGGCTGGAGCGAAGGAGGCCGGGCTGCCGGTGCATCTGGATGGTGCGCGGGTGTTCAATGCGGCTGCGGCGCTGGGTATCAGCGTGGCGAAGCTTACGAGCGGGTTCGATACGGTGATGTTCTGCCTGTCTAAGGGGCTGGGCGCGCCGGTGGGGTCGATGCTGGTGGGGAGCAGGGCGGTGATTGAGCAGGCGCGGATTCATCGCAAGGCGCTGGGCGGCGGGATGCGGCAGGCGGGAGTCCTGGCGGCGGCGGGATTGATCGCTCTGCATGAGATGCCGAAGCGGCTGGGCGAGGACCATGCGAATGCGCGGGTGCTTGCGGAGGTGGTTGCGGCACACCCTGCGGTTGCGGAGATTGATCTGGACGTGGTGCAGACGAACATTGTGATCTTCTCGCTGCGCGAGGGCGGGGATGCTGCAGCATTTGTGGCTGCGTTGAAGGAGAAGGGCGTGGCGGCGAGCGCGATTGGGCCGCACTCGATCCGGTTTGTTACGCACTTTGATGTCAGCAGTGCGGAGTGCGTGCGGGCGGCGGCGGTGGTGTCGGAGTTGTTGGCTAAGGGGTAGTTTCTTTTTGGGGCCTCTCGCGATGAGATCGCGAGAGGCTCTGCTTCTTGGGCTGGAGAAGGAAGAAAAGCAACGGCAACAGCAAGAACAAACAACGACAAACGCAGATTCCCTTCGGGAATGACAAACCAAAAAACAGGCAACAGTAATAGTAAAAGCAAGAACAAGTGCTTATGGGCTTGGGAAGGGTATGGGTAGAGAAGCGGATTTCTCCGCTGCGCAGCGCGATTAGGCCGCGCTGCTTCGGTTGAAATGACAATGTTGGGGTGGGGTGGAGGAAAAGCGACGGCAAGAACAACGGCAACAGCAAAAACAATGATAAGTACAAGAACAACGGCAAGGGCGGCTTAGTCGCCGCCTGTGTTGATGGTGGGGTTGGCGGCGAGGAAGACGCTGATGGTGGTGCCGTGGGTGTTGGCGGAGGTGTTGCTGACAAGCTTGATGCTGCCTCCGTGCTTGTTGACGATGCCCTGGCTTACCCAGAGGCCGAGGCCGGTGCCTTGCTCGCCCTTGGTGGTGTAGAAGGGCTGGAAGAGGTGCGGCATTACGTCGTCGGGGATGCCGGGGCCGTCGTCGACGATGGAGATGATGGCTCCGGCCTGGAGCTTCTGACCGGAGGGGTCGGTTTTCGCTAGCTGTGGCTCCACGGCCACTTTGACGGTGCCGTTGCGGCCAGCGGCTTCTGCGGCATTGGTGATGAGGTTGGTGAAGACCTGGCGTAGCTCGGCAGGGAAGGCGGCGACCTCTACGCTGGAGGGAAGCTGCGTTGCGAGGGTGACTCCTAGATCGGAGAAGCGGCGCTCCATGAGGAGAAGGATTTCGCCGAGCATCTCGCCCAGATCGACAGGGACGGGGGCGCGCGACTCGCGGTAGAGTCCGAGCATGGCGCGGCTGATGTGGGTGACGCGAGCCAGCTCCTGCTCGGCCATATCCATAAACTGCTTCGATTCCTCTTCGGAGACTCCTCCGTTACGCATGAGGTAGAGGAGATTTGCCACCGAGTCGAGGGGATTGTGGATCTCGTGCGCGATGGTGGCGGCGAGCCTTCCGGCTACGGCGAGTTTCTCGTTGGCGATGAGGGCGTCCTGGGTCTTGCGCTCCATTGTGACGTCACGGAAGACGAGGACGATGCCGACGGTTTTGCCGGTCTTGTCGCGGATGGGCGCGCCGCTGTCGGAGATGTCGATCTCGGTGTGGTCGCGGCGGACGAGCACGGTGGGCCGGGCGATGTTGACGACCTCGTTGAGACGCTGGACCTTGGCTACGGGGTTTTCGGCGGGGGCGCGGGTCTCCTCGTTGAGGATGGGGAAGACCTGTTCGAGCGGTCGTCCGAGGGCTTCGGCCTGCGTCCAGCCGGTGAGCTGCTGGGCCACGGGGTTCATCATCTGGATGAGACCGGAGGCGTCGCAGGTGATGACGCCGTCGCCGATGGAGTCGAGGGTGGTTCGGAGGCGCTGCTCGGACTGGTAGAGCTCTTCGGCGCGATGGCTGAGGACTTCGAGCGAGTTTCGGTAGGCGTCGGAGACGGCGTGCAGGCGGCTGCGCATGAAGAGGCCGATGAGGACGCCCATGCTGAGGGCGAGGAAGAGCAGCACCCAGAGCATCTCGCGGACCTGCTTATGCCAGAAGGCGACGCGGCGCATACGATGGGTTTCGGCGTTGGAGATGATGTTCTGGAGATCGCGGCGGATCATGTCCATCTCTTCTTTGCCGGTGAGGTTCAGGTCGGGGTCGTCGGTGTTGCCGCCAGCTTTGACGGTTTCGATGAGGGGCAGGGCGAAGGTGTCGCGCCAGGTCTGATGCTCGTTTTCGAGGTTGTTGACGTAGTGCTTCTGGTCGAGATCGGTCCTGGCGAGATCTTCGAGGCGGGTGAACTCGGAGGGGAGATGGGACTCGGCGTCGTTGTAGGGCTGGAGAAAGCGGGAGTCGGCGGTGGTCTCGTAGCCGCGGAGGCCGGATTCCTCGTCGGCCATGAGCTTGGCGATGAGGGTGGCTTGGGAGATGCGGGCGTCGGACTCCTGGATGAGATCGACGGTGGCGTTGGCTCCAAGGATTTGCCAGTAGAGCGCTCCGGCCGTGAGCAGAAGCGCCACAACCGGCAACAGGAAGACCTGGCGGAGAATGCTATGGAATTGGCCTAGGTTCACTACGCTCTCATGCCGGCGGCTGGTGTATCCGGATCTCCACTTATTATGATGCAGGCATGGGATGAAGCAGACTGCTCAATTTATTGAGAAGAATGGGAGCGCCTTCTCCTTTCGTCATATAGAGATCGACGAGCGAGGTGACTTCCGCGGGCAGGCCGAGGTAGGCCGAGAGTAAAAGGATGGGAACTGCGGGCTTGATCTGGCGCATCCGGGCCGCGACCTCTCCGCCGTGCATTCCGGGCATGGAGTAATCGAGGACGACGGCTTCGACGGGCTCGGAGGAGAAAAGCTCCAGCCCGAGGTCTCCGTTCAACGCGGTGACGACTCGGTATCCGGCCCTCTCCAGCAGAATCTTGCGAACCTGGAGTCCAACCAGTTCGTCATCTACGCATAGGACGAGATGGGATTCTTGCGGCATCATTTGTTAAAAGACGTAGGGAGCTACAGTGCAGAAAGCTATTTTAAAGTATACAGATAGCGGATTTTACGAGGCGCATGTTTACCCTCTTTCGGAGGGAGGTTTGTCGGGCATTCCCATATAGGGAATTGGCTCCGTCAACGACGATTCATCGTACGTTCGCAAAATTATCGCTGGGTTTACGCTAACCTGACAGTAATATAGCCGTTTGTGCGAGGACCATTCATTTGAGTCAAACGATTTTTGTATTGGAAGACGATGCCGATATCTCCCGCCTGGTGCAGTATCACCTGGAGAGTGCAGGTTTTACCGTACGTCCGTATCTGGCGATCAATCAGATACTTAGCGACGCCGAGCGGCAGCCGCCGTCTTTGTTTCTTCTGGATATCATGGTTCCGGGTGGGGATGGACTGGATCTCTGCCGCAGGCTGCGTCAGAATCCTACACTGAGTGTTGTGCCGATTATCTTCCTGACAGCGCGGGCGGCGGAGAACGACCGCGTCCACGGCCTTGAGATGGGCGCCGATGACTACATCACCAAGCCTTTTGCCACGCGCGAGCTGGTGGCCAGGGTAAAGGCTGTGCTGCGGCGGTTCGAGCGTCCTACTTCGCCTTCGGTGATCAAGTTCGAGAATATCGAGATCGATGCTGGCGCGATGCAGCTTCGCGTGAACGGCGAGCTGGTGACGACGACGGCTACGGAGTTCCGCCTGCTGGATTACCTGGCGCGGCATCCGGGCCGGGTTTTCAGCCGCGATCACCTGCTGGACGCTGTATGGGGCGACGCTCGCTTTGTGACGCCGCGCTCGGTGGACGTGTATGTGCGCCGCATCCGCGAGAAGATCGAGGCCGATGCCGAGACGCCGCGCTATCTTAAGACCATGCGTGGAGCGGGCTACCGGTTCGAGATTCCCAAGACCGGAGCGGCATAAGCACTGGAGTTGTCTGTGACGCGTGGTCTTTTCTTTTCTTTCTTCATCCGGGTGACGATTGCGTTGGCCGTCGTCTCCCTGGTGAAGGTCTGGTTTCATCCGCTGGGATGGATTCTGGGCTCCGTTCTGGTGGTGGCATGGGCTGTGCTCAATGCCTATCTGCTGACGCGCTCAATGCGCCGCACGATCGAGCAGTTGCAGAAGGAAGTGGCGTCTGTTCCGGAGAAGAGGGCCGAGGTCGTTCAGCCTACGTTCAGCGACTTCGACGGGCTGGCCGGTGCGATTGCGAGAACCTCCAGCCATGTGGAGCATATTCTGGCGAAGGCCGCCGAGAGCCGCACGGAGCTGGAGGCGATGATCGACAGTATGCAGGATGCTGTTGTGGCTGTCGATTCCGCAGGCCGTATTCAATGGACGAACCAGCGGATGCAGAAGCTGATGCCGGGGGCGTCCTTCAGCAGCTCGGTGCGTGTGGGACATGCCCTGGTGCAGACGATCCGCGACCCGGACGTGTTGCAGTGCGTTCAGGTGGCGCTGGAGCAGAGGAGCATCAGCGAGCGGCGGTCCACGTCGCTGCTGCCGGGAAAGATCTTCGAGGTGAGCGCCTCGCCGATGCCGGGCGGAGGCGCGGTGGCGGTGCTGCACGACATTACCCGGATCGAGCAGGTGGAGCGAACGCAGAGGGACTTTGTGGCGAACGTCTCGCATGAGCTGCGCACGCCGCTGACCTCGATTTCGGGATACGTGGAGACGCTGCTGGATCATGAGGCGTCGTTGAGCCCGCAGGCGCGAGAGTTTCTGAGCACGATTCTGAAGAATGCGACGCGCATGAACCGGCTGACGGAAGACCTGCTGATGATGGCGAGGGTCGAGTCTTCAGAGCAGAAGCTGCATCCGGGGCCGGTGCCCGCAGATATTCTGGTCCACGATGCAGTGCAGGCGATGAGTGGACTGGTGCAGGATACGCAGGCCGAACTGGAGATCGGAGAGACGACCTCGACGGAGGTGTATGCCGATGCGGATGCCGTGCTGCAGGTTCTCAGCAACCTGATCGAGAATGGAATCAAGTATGGGCAGGCTCGCAATCAGGCGCATTGCAGGATTATCGTGAGCGCTCACGATGTCTCGGAGCCGGCTCGCGGCGTAGAGTTTCGCGTCCGCGACTTTGGGCAGGGAATCGCATCGGAGCATTTGAGCCGCATCTTCGAGCGTTTCTACCGGGTCGATAAGGCGCGGTCGCGGGAGTCGGGCGGAACCGGGCTGGGACTTGCGATTGCGCGGCACATGGTGGAGTCGCAGGGAGGAACGATCCGGGCCGAGAGTGAACTGAATTCCGGGAGCACATTTATTTTTATGCTTCCTGTGGCTGCACAGACTGAGGGATAAAGTGTTTTTCCCTGTTTATCACTGCTATGTAACCTTGCCGTAACAAATAGCAGTCAGACTTAAACAGAAACTTATTGTTGCTTCCGGTGTTTAATTCAGGGGGAATAGTGAAACTGAAAGTTATTGCAGCAGGTGTCTTGGCAATGCTGGCCGCAGGTGCCAGTGCGCAGAACCTCAACGGCGCGGGGGCGACCTTCCCGTACCCGATCTACTCGAAGTGGTTTACCGAGTACAGCGCGGCCCATTCCAACGTCAAGATCAACTACCAGTCCATCGGCTCCGGCGGCGGTATCCGCCAGGTGACCGAGGGTACTGTGGACTTCGGCGCCAGCGATGGTCCGATGTCGGACGAGCAGATCGCGGGAGCCAAGGTCAAGGTGATGCACATCCCCACCGTTCTCGGTGCGGTGGTTCCGGTCTATAACATTCCGGGCGTCAACAAAGAGCTGAACTTCTCCGGTGATGTGATTGCCGATATCTATCTCGGCAAGATCACGAAGTGGAACGATGCCCGCATCGCGAAGGACAACCCGGGCGTCAGCCTGCCGGGCAATGCGATCCTTCCGGTGTATCGTTCGGACGGGAGCGGTACGACCTACATTTTCACCGACTACCTTTCGAAGGTGAGCTCGGACTGGACCAGCAAGGTGGGCAAGAACACCTCGGTGAAGTGGCCGACGGGTATTGGGCAGAAGGGTAACGAGGGCGTTGCCGGTATGGTGCGTCAGTCGCCTTACTCCTTCGGCTATGTCGAGCTAATCTACGCGGTGCAGAACAAGATGTCGTATGGCCTGGTGAAGAATGCTGCCGGTAAGTTCGTCAAGGCTTCGACGGCTGGTGTTACGGCTGCTGCCGCCGCCGCTGCCAAGTCGATGCCCGCTGACTACCGCGTCTCCATCACCAACGCCGCCGGCGCTGAGTCGTACCCGATCTCCAGCTTCACCTGGCTGCTGATTCCGACGCACTCCACCGACCCCGCGAAGGCCAAGGTGCTTGCCGACTTCCTCGGCTGGATGCTCGATCATGGCGAGGCTGAGGCCTCCGGCCTGACCTATGCTCCTCTGCCGAAGCCGGTGCAGGACATGGTCCGCAAGAGCATTGCGAACGTCAAGTAGCTTCAACGCCGCCGCACGAACTCGGTGCTTTTCTGGGTTCCGTGCGGCGGTTTTATTTCATCTTCAACATCGATTCTCCCAGTCTCGATACAATCGGCTTAGAGTCTTATCTACAGGAATAGGATTGTGTCCTCGCCCCGCATGACTACCGAAAACGAATCTGGATCCGGGTTGCCGAACATAGTTCCGGCTCCTCCGGCGAAGTTTGTCTCCGATCCCAACCCGGTGTCTTCTGCCCCTGCCGCGCCGTCGATGATTCGGGAGTACCTCAATAATTGCGATAGCGGAGCGATGGCGGACAAGAGCTTTGCCGCGGTGATGCTCCTTTGCGCGTGCAGCATCTTCGCCATTGTCGCGTTCATCTTTGGGATACTGGTGGTCCACTCGCATCTGAGCCTGGCCCAGTTCGGCTGGAAGTTTTTTGCGCGCTCTGCGTGGGACCCGGTCTCCGGCGACTTCGGCGCGTTCCCGTTTATCTATGGAACGCTGGCGACGTCACTGCTTGCGCTTGTGATGGCTGTGCCGCTGGCGTTGGGCGTTGCGATCTTTCTGACGGAGCTCTGTCCGCAGGTACTGCGAGCTCCGATCTCGTTCCTTACCGAGCTGCTTGCCGCCATCCCTTCGGTGGTCTACGGCCTGTGGGCTGTCTTTGTGCTGGTGCCGATCATGCGCGACACCCTTGGACCATTTCTGTACAAATTCTTTGGCTGGACCGGGCTCTTTGAAGGAGCCAACTTCGGCGTCGGTCTGCTGACGGCCAGCATTATCCTCGCGATCATGATTCTTCCGATCATCTCTTCACTGACGCGCGACATCATGACGGCCGTTCCGAACAGCCAGCGCGAGGCCGTGCTGGCGTTGGGAGCTACTCGCTGGGAGATGATCCGGGTCGGCGTTTTGCGCAACTCGCGCATCGGCATTGTGGGTGCGATCATGCTTGGGCTTGGCCGTGCGCTGGGTGAGACGATGGCGGTCACGATGGTGATCGGCAACCACCCCGAGATTTCGAAGTCGCTTTTTGCGCCGGGCTACACGCTGGCGAGCGTGATCGCCAATGAGTTCTCCGAAGCCACTGGGGACCTGTACCTCAGCGCGCTCATCGAGATCGGCCTGGCGCTCTTCCTTGTCACCATTATCGTGAACGCCATCGCGCGCCTGATGGTCTGGGCGGTTACGCGCGGCGCACCGGCGAGGGTCCACTAATCATGAGCACGCAGCCCCTCAGCAATCAACGCAGACCGATGGATTTTCAATCGAAGTCGATGCGCATTAACTCGGCCTGGCGGTCGGCGATGAATTATCTGGTCAGCGGCCTCTCCATTCTGGCGACCATCATCGTCATCCTGCCGCTCATCGCGATCCTCTTCTACCTGGTCTACAAGGGAGCCAGCTCTCTCAATCTTGCCTTCTTCACCCATATTCCCGCTCCTGTCGGCGAGTTGGGCGGCGGCATGGCGAACTCGATTGTAGGCTCGGCCATCGTACTTCTGCTGGCCAGTCTTATGGGGATTCCCATCGGCATTGCCGCGGGAGTTTACCTGGCGGAGTTTGGCCGAGGCACAGCGCTGGCCAACGCGGTTCGATTCACCGCCGATGTGCTCAATGGCGTTCCTTCGATCGTGATGGGCATCTCGATTTATTCTCTGATCGTTATGCAGCAGAAGCACTTCTCGGCGCTAGCTGGCGGCGTGGCTCTTGCGATCATGATGGTCCCGACCATCACCCGGACCACGGAAGAGATGCTGGCCACGGTGCCTCATGCAATCCGCGAGGCGGCGCTTGGACTGGGCGTGCCAAAGTGGCGGACAGCGGTTTCGGTGAGCCTTCGGACGGCATCGCCGGGCATCATCACGGGCTGCATGTTGGCCTTTGCGCGTGTTGCCGGAGAGACGGCTCCGCTGCTGTTTACGGCCTTTGGAAATCAGTTCTGGAGCTTCCGGCTCGATCAGCCTATCGCTGCGCTGCCGCTTCAGATCTACGTCTACGCGATCTCGCCATACGATGAGTGGCATCGCCTGGCATGGGCGGGTTCGCTGGTTCTTATCGTCATGATTATGGTTTCGGTCACGCTGGTTCGGATCTTTGCCAACCGCGGCGTACTCAAGGGAGGAAGTTAGTGGGAGTCGGCATCTTAGTTGAAAATCTGAACGCGTGGTACGGCTCAACCCATACGCTGCAGGACATTAATCTGCATATTCCGGCGAACCATGCGACTGCGCTGATTGGGCCTTCGGGCTGCGGCAAGTCCACCTTTGTCCGCTGCCTGAATCGTATGCACGAGACGAACCCTGTGGCTCGGGCCACGGGCGTCGTCAAGATGGGCGAGATCGATATCTACAAGGATGCGTCGCCGGTTGAGATTCGCCGCCGCCTCGGCATGGTGTTCCAGCGGCCGAACCCGTTCCCTACGATGTCGATCTATGACAACGTCATCAGCGGGCTGAAGCTGAACGGTTTCCGCAATCGGCAAATTCTGGATGAGACTGTCGAACGCTCACTGAAGCAGGCGGCCCTGTGGGAAGAGGTCAAGGACGATCTGAAGAAGAAGTCCGGGGCTTCGCTCTCCGGCGGCCAGCAGCAGCGTATGTGCATTGCGCGCGCGCTGGCGGTGGATCCTGAGGTGCTGTTGATGGACGAGCCGGCCTCGGCGCTCGATCCTGTCTCCACGTCGAAGATTGAGGACCTTATCTTCCAGCTCAAGAGCCAGTACACTATCGTCATTGTGACGCACAACATGCAGCAGGCGGCTCGTGTGGCGGAGAACACCGGGTTCTTCCTCAACGGCAAGATGGTTGAGTTCGATTCGACGCACAAAATCTTTACGAATCCGCGTGACAAGCGCACAGAGGACTACATTACCGGGAGATTTGGTTAATGGCGGGACGCATTCGGTTTCATCAGAGCCTTGACGACCTTAAAGAGCACTTGCTGGTCATGGCAGGAATGGCCGAGCAGGCCATTCAGCGCTCGATTGAAGCCTATCGGACACGCGATCTGAGTATCTGCGAGCTTGTTTTCCGCACGGAGCCTTCGATCAATCGCCTTGAGCGCGAGATCGACCAAATGGCGCTCGACCTGCTGGCCATGGAGCAGCCCATGGCGATCGACCTTCGTTTTATCCTCTCGGTGATTCGCATCAATGCAGACCTGGAGCGTGTTGGCGATCAGGCGGTCAATATTGCGGTTCGCGTTCGTGAGATGGGGGCCTTTGCCAATATCGATCTTCCGGTCGATATCCCCAAGCTTGCCTCGCTCTCTTCGGCGATGGTTCGCAAATCGCTGCAGGCCTTTATCGATGCGGATGCAGAGCTTGCAGACTCCGTGCTTCTGCTCGACGATCAGGTCGATAAGATGAACGACGCCGCCTTCTATGCGTTGAGCACGCTCATTAAAGAAAAGCCGGAGCTGACCCCGCAGTCGTTGAATGCGCTGATTATTGCGCGCAACCTGGAGCGCGTGGGCGATCATGCAACCAACATTGCGGAAGATGTCATCTTCTGGGTTCGCGGCTCAGATGTTCGCCATCACAGCCCTACGACGTAAGAGGAGATGAAGTCTCTTCGGGCTTCCACCAGACGAGACGCGACAGCATGGGATAGTAGAGTCCGATGCGGAGCTTTCCGCTCTCCGCCGTGTTGCGCATGATTTCGGCATAGAGGTTCATCTGCGGCGCGTACCTGGTGCGCTCCTGCTCCAGAAACTCTTCCAGCCCTTCGCGTCCGTGCGTGGCGGTCTTGTAGTCGATAATCCAGAGATAGTCATCGCCTGTTGCGTGCGGAGTCGCGCCTGCACGAAAGACTCTATCGAGACGCACGCTGCTTCTATTCTCGTCCCATGCGGTCAACGCGTATTCGCTGACGGCATCGGTCTGCGCGCCAAGCAGCCAGATGCCCGTGTCGTCACTCAGCGCATTCCGCAGCGCGGCCTCGACCTGTGACGCAAGCTTCTCGACGCGATGGGGCGCAAGTCCATCTGCACGAAGCACCGCGGCGATGCGCGGTTGCCATGTTGCCGTCTCCTCCAGCAAAGCATCCCGGCCTACTCCATCCGCCATTCGCTTCGCAGCCATTTCGAGAAAAACGTGAACTGCATTGCCGAGCGAACGCGCCTCGAAGGAGCCCTCCGGACGGGAGAACCTTCGAGGGGCAGCGTCTTCGGCTTCTGGCTGGAAGCGTTGCTCGGAGGTTTTGAACCGTGCCGTGGGATCGAACTCCAGAGGCAAGCGTTGCAGCTTCGGAGCTCGCACTCTTTCTTGTAGAGTCTCCTCTGCATCTTCAGTAGCGGCAATCGCGAGACCGTCTTCCTGAGAATCTTGCGGCTCCATCTCGATCGCCTGTGTGTGCGGCGTGGCGGCGATGTTCGCAAAATGTCTCTGCGCGGCAGGCCACGCTGTATCGAGCAGAGTTCCTTTTGCCGGGTTGATCTCTCCCTTGCTGTTTTCCTGGGGAGATGCGAACAGGTGCAACTCCTCGCGCGCGCGTGTGCAGGCGACATAGAACAATCGCTTGCGTTCTGCCGCATCGCGAGCTTTGTCGATGCCGCGCAGCCACGCATTCAGAGCAAGCGAGGGCTCTCCCTTGCTGGCTATTGGAGCAAGTACCACGTGCGCGGCGTCGTCGTCCTTCGAGACAATCTCGTTCCAGTTGAGGAGACGCTCCCGAGTTCCGCGAGCCTTCTTTTCGAGTCCCGGCACGATGACAACATCCCACTCCAGCCCCTTCGCGCCGTGGATTGTCATCAGGTCAACGGTGACGGAATCTTCGCTTGTGCTCGATTCCGCATAGAGACGGCTGATCTTCCGCTCCAGAAGGCCCAGGTCAAGCGGCCCCGATTCTCGTTCCACTTCGTCGAGCAGATGAAGATAGCTTCGAGCATTCGCCATCTGGTCGTCCGTCAACACGGCGTCGCCGCCAAGGGAGCGCCATGTCCGCTCTATGCGCTGCACCATCGTCAGCCTGCCGTGCGATTGCACTGCCGCTTGCAGGATGGGCCACACGCGCATGAGCCTTGCGCAGCTCTCTTCCCTCAACAGATCGCCACGCTCTGCGATGACGTCCTGCATGGATCTTTCGGCGTAGTCAGGATCGTCGGCCCCGGTGAGCAGATGCAACTCGGCCAATTCCAGCCCGCACCACGGAGCGCGCAGCACTGCAAGCCACGCGACCCGGTCGGCGGGATGCAGCAAGGCTCGCGTCAGGGCCAGAAGGTCAAGCACCTCTTGCCGCTCCTTGAGCGGTTCGATATCGACCGCGCGGAAGGGAACAGAGATTTCTTTCAAGGACGATACGATATGTGCCAGGTGAGTGCGCGTTCGCACAAGCACGGCAATCTTCCAGGGGGCGCGTCTGCCTTCGGGAAGCGAACGCGTCCTCCACTGCTGTACGATCTCGCATACCTGCTGTGCCTCCCGCCTTGCCTGTCTGCGCTTTTCGCGCTTTGCGTCGTCTCTCCGCAAGACGTGCGCGTGCCACACGAGTCCGCGCGCGTCGTATTGTGTGGGGCCGTTCACAGCTTCGGCCCGGACATACGCGACCTCTTCGGGATTGGCTGCGCTCACCGTGCGCGGAAACAGCAGCTCGAAGTCTTCGTTGAAGGCTTCGACGAGCTCTCTCTGCGAGCGGAAGTTTGCCGTAAGCTGCAAAGCCTGCAACGGCAGATCGCCTAGCCGCTCCTCCTCCATTGTTTGCACGAATCGCTCCACGCGCGCCTGCCGGAAGAGATAGATCGACTGCTTGGGATCGCCGACGAGAAATACCGTCTGGCTGCTTCCGTCCCACGACTGCGTCAGCAGATGCAGCAGTTCGTATTGGCCGGTCGAGGTGTCCTGCATCTCATCGACCAGCAGATGCTGCAATTTCATGCCAAGCGTTTCGTTCAGATCGTCGACGGCGCCCTCGCGCCGCAGAGCCGAGCGGGCAAGCAGGCCAAGCTGAGTGAAATCGCACTCGCCCCGCTGTGCGAAGACAAGCTGCAACTCTGCCATAGCGCGGTTCAGCACGTGAAACAATGCTTTGGCCACGACCCATTGTTCCTGCGGATAGATGTCCGGCGGCAGGTTGTTCACGCGCTGGATTGCATGGAGCAGATCGTCTCGATCTGCGACCTCATCGAGCAATGCCTTCAGTTGTTGCTTCTGCTTTGGAGTTGTTTCAAAGCCCAGCGTGTTTTTGGCAAAGCTCTTTCTCCACGTGCCTTTGGATGGAGTCACCAGCAGATGAATCAGGGCCCGCCAATGTTGGAGATCAGCCGCATCGCACGAAGGAACTCCGGCGTTGCCGATGCAGGCGGCAAGAGGAGAATGCTCGCGATCATGTGGTTCAATCTCGGCAAGCGAAGAAGCCATAGAACAAAGTGCGTTGAGAAAGCTTTGTGGCATTGCGTCGGCGAGTGCGGTCAGACCTGCATGGATGGCCTCTTCGAGGGAACGTTGGAGCTTCGGCAGGACAACATCTTCGAGATAGTCATCGCTGAGTTCGCGCCCCAGCGGGACCAACTCTCCCCACTGGTCTCGCCATTGCAGCATCTCTGCGATGAGGGACTCGCACTCGTTCAGGTTGCCGTCGCGATGCAGCAGCACCGTGCGCAGCGAATCGTTCAGCACAGGATTCGTGCCGCCAAGCTGCATCAAGGTCTGTTGCGCAGCCTCGCGGTAGAGATGCGTGGCATCTTCCACAGGAGACTGACCGCCGCCGCCCGACAACACAGGCAAAGAGCGGGCGATCTCTGCACAGATGGAGTCGATTGTTTGAACCCGCAGCCTGCGTGGATACTCCAGCAGTCCCCATGCATAGTTACGATCGCGTGCCAGAACGGCAAGCGCAAGGGATCGTGTCTCGTGTACAAAGCCGCTTTCACTCTTGAGGGGAGCACCGTTTGCTGCGTTCTCCAGTTGCTCCAGTACGCGCTCACGAATCTCTGTGGCGGCTTTTACGGTAAAGGTGATTGCCAGAACCTGTTCGGGCTTTTCGACGCTCTCGTGCGCCAGCAGCTTCAGGAAACGTTGAATCAGCAGGCCGGTTTTGCCCGATCCCGCAGGCGCTTCGACGATCCATGAATGTTCGACATCAAGCGCGGATTCGCGAGCCGCGTGATCGGGAGGAAGCTGTTGCTGCGGAGTCTCGCGCTCGTTTTCGGGCCTGGGAACTAGAAACAGATCAGCCACGCTCTTCCTCCGCGAACTCTTCATCGATATCGTTCTCTTCAAGAAGAGAAGCGTCCAGCCTGCACAGGATGCGTTGCGAGCAGCGTTCGCAGGTGGAAGGGTAGTGGTTCGGCGCGACCTGTGCGGCTCCGGAGACGAACTCCTCCGCGAGATGTTCGAGTACGCGCTGCCAGTCTTCGACCTGCGCTTCGAGGCTCGGCAGCTTCATACGTGAGAGCTTCGGAAGAATCTCGCTGCTTACCGCATAGCCCTGCAGCGCTCTTCCTTCTCCTGCACGCACCAGCCCGAACGCCACGCCGCGAAGTTTTTCAGGGTCGGAGAGAATGGCATACAAGGGAAGCTGCGGCGCGTTCGGCCTGTCCGTCAGCCAGTCGCTGGGCGAGGCTGGCCCTGTCTTGTAATCGATCAGAACCTCTCCGTTATCCATGATGTCAACGCGATCCATCCTTACACTCAAGCGTAGCGGACCTACTCTGATGTCTTCGAACTCCTTTTCGCTCAACTTCACTTCAAAGGGAGCGCGCTCCATCTCAAGCTCAAGCCACGATCCCAGAAGGCGGTGCAGTCTCTCGGTCTGCATGGCGATGTAGGCCGCGTCCCAAGGCGTCCGGCTCAACGCGGAGGCCCTCTGTAAGGCGCGAGCGATACATTCGCCGAGCAACTCTCTGCGTGCAGACGATGTCATCTCGCGCAACGCGTGCTGCGTCTGCACACTCTCCCAGAAGAGCTCCAGAATTTTGTGGATGAGCGTGCCGCGTTCGCGTGCATCCATGCCCGGCTCGGTCGGCTCGATCTCTGTGGACCAGAGTCGGCACTCTGCGAAGGCGCGGAATCCGCACGCCGCCTGCAACTCAAGGATTCTTGCTCCACCGTGAATTACCTCGTCCGGCAGAGGAAGGATCGGGGCTGTGTCCTCGATCTCTTCCAGCGTAACGGGCTCGCGTTTCTCTGTAGGAACGATCCACTCCGCGGACTCAGCTTCATCGAGCGCGAGTCCGGCCAGCGCGGGCGAAGGCCGTTGTTTTCCATCGCCGGCCTTGATGGAGTAGCTGAACACAGTTGTGCTCGCGCTCTCCGCGATACGCCGGGCAATCCGTTTCGCCGATTCGCCGTCTCGCATTGCGTCCGTTCCCGGCATCTCCAACTCGCGCTGCATCTGCCACGGCAACAGGGGATTGGCTCGCGGCAGTACCGGCCAGTTGAGATCTCCTGCCCGCAGAAACCACACTGCATCGAAGGTCGCTCCCGCGGTCTCTAGGGGCCCCATGACCTGTACTGGAGCATCGTGCGATTCGGGCGCAAAGATCGTCTGCTGCGCGAGTCGCTCTGCCTCGTCTACAGCTTGCAGAAAGGACACTTGTCTTCCATCGAAGTCCAAAGTAGCCATCTCATCGAGCACGCTTTCCCATCTGCGTCTTATCTGGAACTCGATGCTGTTCTCTCCGTCGTTCGCGCCCCACATCGCGGCATCGAGCAGCTCCCGCATTCTCGCGGTACATTCTGCGTAGCTGCGAGAGGCGTTCTGCTGAAGATGACGCGTGGCAAATCTCTCTATCGCTCGCAGCGACTCCGGCAATCGACCCAGCTTCTCTCTCCGCTTCGATCTTGCGATCAGGGCGCCGAGCCACTCGACCGAGACCTCAGGCCGCAGCATTCTCGCCTGCCTCAATTCGAACGCGTCGAACTCCGCTCGCACGCCGCGTTCTGTATCGGCCATGCAGAGATACGGCGACAACAGCAGAGTGCTTACCTGCTCTGTCGGCAGCGGCCCGGCGGCCCAGCGCAAGATCGCAAGAGCGGTCGCGATCATCGGGGTTCCAGCCAGAGGTACTCCGAGCGAGAACTCGTATGGCGCTGCTGTTCTGTGCGCCTGAATGTTCTCAAGCTCCGGCGCCAGCACCTCGCAGAGAACCCTGTCAATCTCCGCCCTCTGCGTCTCCAGTCCGGGCACGATCAAGGCTACCCGCGCCTGCGGGCGCTGTTCCAGAAATGTTTTTATCCAGCGAGCCGCGATGAGGAGCTCTTCCTCCTCGCTCTGTGCCGATATCAGAATGCGAGCCTCAGGCTGCATCCGCGGCTCTATCTCTTCTACGATGGTTCCCGCTGCTTGAAACGCTTCCATCAGCCTCGTCTGCGCGGGCGTCTTCGTGTCGAATCCGGCAAGCAACACTTCATTCGAAGTCAATTGCCCGGCCTCCACGGCGTTGCGAAGCTCTCTCTCCAACTGTGCTTGCGGCAAGAGACCATCGCTGTTACAAATTCGTCCGAAGGCAGATGACCATCGCTGAAACGCCCGCGAGTCCATCGTCACGGCTGCGCGCCGCAGCTTTTCCTGGCCTTCGTACTGACACAGAAGCCTCCATGCCTCTGCGGCGATCTCCGCCAGGGAAGCGGGGCTTTGCAGGCTGGCCAACTCCCGGTCCGCCTCAAGCACGGAGCGCCACACGGCATCTTCCTGCGTGCGATTCATCAACAGATGCGTCGTCGAACCCCGGAGTAACAGACTGCGCCAGAGGCTGGCTGTCCACGCGTCCCAGTGCAGAATCGCAGGCGGCTGCCAGTGTGTTTTGCCCAGACTGCGATTGCGCCGGTCGAAGGCACGGCGCAGCGTTCGCGCCGCGCGCTGGTTTCCCGTGACCACGGTCGCGCCGCGCTCCAACGCCTCTACAATCTCTGCGGGCAGCATCTCTCGACCGTCCATACCATCGGTTATACGCTCCTGCGCGTTGGAAATCCGGCACCAGCCGGTATCATGGAGCGAGGAGTTTTTCGTGGTCCGCAGACTCAGCTCGCTTAGCCTTCTCGCCGTCCTTCTGACAGGGTGCCATTCCTCGCCGTCTCCCTCGGGAGCCCCCTCGCAGCAGCCCAGGACCTTCCCCATTCGCGGCAAGATCGTCGCCGTCAAAGGCGCCCAGGTCGATCTTAACGGTCAGGAGGTTCCCGGCTACATGGAGGCGATGGAGATGCCGTACAAGCTCAAAGACCCCAGCGTGGCCAGCGAGCTTCATCCCGGCGACCTCATCTCCGCGAAGATCCTCGTCCCGCAGGACGCCAACGGCGATCCCATGCTTGATGAGATCGTCGTCACCGGCCAGGCTCGGCCCGACTACAAACCGCCCGTGCAATACCACGTCCCGCAACCGGGAGAGCCGGTGCCCGACTTCAAACTCCGCAACCAGAACGGCGAGATCATTCACCTCTCGCAGTTCAAGGGGAAGTCGCTTCTCATCACCTTCGTCTACACGCGCTGCCCGCTGCCGGATTTCTGTGTCCGCATGAGCCGCAACTTTGCGGAGATCGACAAGGCGCTCGCGGCCGATCCTGCGCTCTACAAGCAGACGCATCTGCTGACTATCAGCTTTGACCCCGCCTATGACACCCCCAAGGTGCTCCGCAGCTACGGCGGAGCCTATACGGGGAATTACACGAAAGAAAACTTTGCCCACTGGGACTTTGCCGTTCCCTCGGCGAAAGACCTTGCCACGGTCGATCAGTTCTTCAACGTGGGCGTCACGCCGGGCGATGCCCGCAGCCTGGACCACTCGCTATCCACCATCCTGATCGGCAAGGACGGCAAAATCGCGGCCTGGTATCCCGGCAACGACTGGGCCATCACGGACGTCCTCAAGGACATCCGCATCGCCGCAAAATAGTCTCTGACTCTTCGAAGAGCCGCGCACTTCCGGTATGCTGAAACAGGAGTTATTCACGTCATGGCAAAGATTACGATCGTCTTCGGTGTTCTGCTCATTCTGCTCGGAGCCGTCGCCTACGCTACCCTCGGCCACCATCCTCATACGCTGATCCCCCTGGGATTCGGTGTGCTGCTGGCCATCTTTGGAGCGCTGGCCAATACGCCTGACTCGAAGCGCCGTATGCTCTTCATGCACATCGCCGTGACGGTCGGGTTGCTTGGCTTCCTCGGCACCATTCCCGGCATCCTCGGGATGATCCAGATGGCAGGCGGTCACGCCGTTGCACGTCCTGACGCGGCAAAGGTCCAGACCATCATGGGGACGCTCTGCTTCCTCTTTGTGGCGCTGTGCGTTCGCTCGTTCATCGCCGCCCGCCGCGCCCGCGTCTCGTAGTTACGCAAAACTTCATGGGGCCGTGGAGAAAAGAGTCCGTCCGCAGGCGTAGACTTTAACCTGTCTATGTCCTCTTCCTTCGGAGCCGCCGGTTTGGGCGGCGGCATGAAAGCTCCAGATCGTCCTTCTCGCAACTCCGGCAAGTCCGCCGCTGCGGACCTTACGGCGTCGCGGCCTCGGCCAAAGATAGGCAAGGTTCTTCCCGAGGTCTGGAAGATCGTCCGGCCGCTGCGCTGGCTGCTCGCAGGCAGCTTCATCCTGATGGTCATCAACCGGTTGTGCAGCTTTGCACTGCCGATATCTTCCAAATACCTGATCAACGACGTGATGTCCAAGCATCACTTCGAGTTGCTGCCGCGGATCATCGCCATTGTTGCCTCGGCGACCTTCATTCAGGGCATCACCACGTACACGCTCACGCGCCTGCTCTCTACCTCGGGGCAGCGGCTCATCGCCGACCTGCGTATGCGAGTGCAGCAGCACGTTGGCCGTCTACCCGTTGCCTATTACGATGAGAACCGCACCGGCACGCTCGTCGCCCGCATCATGAGCGACGTGGAAGGCGTGCGCAACCTCGTCGGCACCGGCCTGATTGAATTCGCCGGAGGCATCCTTACCGCGATCATCGCCTTCTGCATCCTCATCCGCATCAGCAGCCGCATGACGCTGCTGACCTTCGGCATCTTCTGCATCTACGGCCTGCTTCTGCGGAAGGCCTTCACCACCATCCGCCCCATCTTCCGCGAGCGGGCGAAGATCAACGCCGAGGTCACGGGCCGCCTTACCGAGTCGCTGGGCGGCGTCCGAGTCGTCAAGGGGTACCATGCCGAGGCCAGTGAGTCGAAGGTCTTCGCCGCCGGTGTGGACCGCCTTCTCAAGAACGTCATCAGCTCCATCACGGCGCAGTCGCTCATGACGCTTGCTTCGACCATGGTGCTCGGGATTGTTGGCGGGCTGGTGATGTATGTCGGCGCAAAGGAGATCTCCGCGCACCGCCTCGATGTCGGCGGATACGTGGAGTACACTATGCTGCTCGCCTTCATGGTGGCTCCCATCGTTCAGCTCGTCAACATCGGCACCCAGATCACCGAGGCTCTCGCCGGTCTCGACCGCACTGCCGAGATTCTCGCCGAGACCGAAGAGGACTCCGAGCCCACGCGCACACACATGCTTGGCGCTATCCAGGGCGATGTTCTCTTCGACAACGTGACCTTCGCCTACGAGCCCGGCAAGCCCGTGCTGCATGGCATCAGCTTCGAGGCCAAACCCGGCAGCGTCACCGCGCTGGTCGGCTCCTCCGGCTCCGGCAAATCGACCATCATCTCGCTCGTCTGCGGCTTTCACAATGCGGTCGGCGGAACGATCCTCATCGACGGTATCGACCTGTCCACGGTTCGTCTCAGCAGCTATCGCGAGCAGCTCGGCGTCGTTCTTCAGGAGACTTTTCTCTTCGATGGCACCATTCGCGAGAATATTCTCTTCAGCCGCCCCAAAGCCACTGAGGAGCAGTTGATGGAGGCCTGCCGCATCGCTCGCGTCGATGAATTCGCCGAGCGTTTTCCGGAGCAGTACGACACCATCGTCGGAGAGCGCGGCGTCAAGCTCTCCGGTGGCCAGCGCCAGCGCATCTCCATCGCCCGCGCCATCCTCGCGGACCCGCGCATCCTGATTCTCGACGAGGCCACCAGCTCGCTCGACTCCGAATCGGAGGCGCTGATTCAGGAAGGTCTCGGCTACCTCATGCAGGGTCGCACGACCTTCGTCATCGCGCATCGACTCTCCACCATCCGCCGCGCCGACCAGATTCTGGTCATCGAAAAGGGAGTCGTTGTCGAGCGCGGAACGCACGAGTCGCTCTACCAGCTACACGGTCGCTACTATGATCTCTACACGCGCCAGCACAACCTGGAGACCAATCTCTTCCTCGCGCCCGGTGAAGGCGACAAGGTCGAGACGGCCCCGATCAAGCGATAAAGACCAGACGATAAGCCTAGCTCTCGACGCCTAGCTCCCGCAGCAGAAACGCGTAGTCGAACGCGATCTCTTTCAGATAGTCGTACCGACCGCTGGCTCCGCCGTGTCCCGCATCCATGTTGATGTGCAGCAGCAGGGGAGTGTCGTTCTTCTTCAGCGTCCGCAGCTTCGCAACGTACTTTGCGGGCTCCCAGTACATCACCTGCGAGTCGTTCAGGCTGGTCTTCACCAGCATCGCCGGATACTCCCCGGCCTTCAGGTTGTCATACGGCGAATACGAACGCATATACGCAAAGGCCTCCGGCTCGTTCGGATTCCCCCACTCCTCATACTCCGCCACGGTCAGGGGCAGGGAAGCGTCCAGCATCGTATTCATCACATCGACGAACGGCACATGCGAGAGCACCACGCGAAACAGGTCCGGCCGCTCGTTCACCACAGCGCCCATCAGCAGCCCGCCCGCGCTTCCGCCTTCGATGGCGATGCGGTCCCTCGCGCCATACTTCTTCGCAACCAGCTCCTCCGCTACGGAGATGAAGTCCGTGAAGGTATTCCGCTTCACCATCATCTTGCCAGCGTCATGCCAGGCATCGCCCATCTCGCCGCCGCCGCGAATGTGCGCGTAAGCAAGCACCACGCCGCGATCCAGCAGCGAGAGCCTGCTCGAACTAAAACCAATCGGCAGCGGATACCCATACGAGCCATAGCCATACACATACAACGGATTGCTTCCATCACGCGAGAACATGTCACGCCGATAGACCAGCGAAGCGGGAATCTTCACGCCATCCGTGGCCTCCACCCACACGCGCTCCGAAGCATACAGCGCCGAATCAAATCCTCCCGGCACCTCCTGCTGCTTCAGCAGCTCCGAGCCGCCGCTGCGAACATCGTATTCATATACCGAAGCCGGCGAGACCAGCGACGTATACGAGTAGCGATAGACATGTGTCTCGAACTCACGGTTCGCATGGGCTCCCGCCGTATACACCGGCTCGGGGAACTCGATCTCCCGCGAATGACGCAAGCTTCCGTCTTCGGCAAACTCCGCCACCGTCAACGTAGGCAGGCCGAGCCGTCTGCGCGTGCTCACGCAGAACGAAGCAAACACATCGAAGTCCTCAAGCGGAGCCTCCGCGTCCAGCGCGACAAACTCCTTCCAGGCCTCGCGCCCCGGCGTCTCCACCGCCGCAGTGACCACGCGGAAGTTCTTGCCCACATCATTCGTCCGAATATAAAAAACTCCATCGCGATGCTCGACCGAATACTCCTGCTCATCCACGCGCGGAGCGATCATCTGGAACTCACCCTCCGGCGCATCCGCGGCAAGAAAGCGCGTCTCGCTCGTCGTGTGGCTGCCCGCCTCCATCAGCAGATACCGGCCATCTCGAGTCTTGCCCACGCCCAGGTTGAATCGCTCGTCTGTTTCTTCGTACACCTTCACATCCTGCGCCGCAGCGTCCCCAAGACGATGCCGCCACAGATGATCGTGCCGCTTCGTGACCTCATCCTCCGTCGTATAGAGGAGCGTCTGCGAATCCGCCGCCCACACGATCGAACCCACACGCTCCGCCGTATCCGGCAGGTCTTTGCCCGTAGTCAGATCGCGAACATGCAGCGTGTACTGCCGAAAGCCCGTGTTGTCGGTCGAGTACGCCAGCTTCAGGTTGTCCGGGCTTATCGTGATCGCACCCAGCGACATAAACGGCTGCCCCACGGCCAGCTCGTTCACATCCAGCAGAATCTCCTCCGGCTGCGACTCGTCGTACTTCTCGCCAGCAGCTTTTCTGCGGCAGTGGATCGGGTACTGGCTCCCCTCGACCGTCCGCACATAGTAGAACCATCCCCGCTGCGGATAAGGAACCGACTCGTCGGTCTCCTTGATGTGCGAGAGCATCTCCGCGTACAGCTTTGCCTGTAACTCCTCCGTCGGCTTCATCGCGGCGCTGGTATAGGCGTTCTCCGCCTCCAGATACGCGATCACCTCGGGCGAAGATTTCTCCCGCATCCAGCGGTAATCGTCCTCCAGCGTGAATCCATGCAGGGTCGTCGGAGTGGGCTCTTTGCGGGCAACGGGCGGCGTCAGGGTGGTCAGGATATTCAAACAAACCTCCAGCCGACAGAATACAGGGTTCTCTCTTCTGGTTCGACAAGGCAACCCGGCTCTGGCGCTGACGTCTGAAATGAAGTAGCATCTTGATTTTTACAGGGAGGTGCACCGATGACGTTCGCTCTAAAGCAAATTGCAGTATTTGGAGTGGCAGTTCTGCTCTCTCCGGTCCTTTTGCCGGCTCAGGACCCCAGCCAGCAATCCACGCCCGCCACCACGCAGGACTCCGGCGCCAACATTGGCGAGATGAGTCAGGCTATGCGCGACAAGATGTTTCTCCAGAAAGCAACCGAGGGAGGCATTGCCGAGGTAAAGCTGGGCCAGTTGGCGGCCCAGAAGGGAAGCAGCGACGAGGTCAAGACCTTCGGCCAGAAGATGGTCGATGACCACACCGTGCTCAACACCGACATCGCCTCCGTGGCCGACACTATGGGCGTTCGCCTGCCGAAGACCATCACGAAGGAAGATCAGGCCGAGTACGACAAACTCAGCGGTCTCTCCGGAAGCGACTTCGACAGGGAATACCTGATCGTCATGGTGAAGGCGCACCACACCGACCTTCACGCCTTCCGCATGGCCGCCGATCACACCGGCGACTCCTCGTTGGGCGAAACCATCGCCAAAGCGCTCAGGGTCATCCGCGAGCACACCATCATGGTCGATAAGCTTGCCCGCGATAAAGGCGTTCCCATGCCGCCACGTCCCGGCACGCATTCTTCGTAAGGCATTCCTGGCGGGAAGGGCTTCCCGGTGAAGCCTTTCCCGCTCGCCGCGTGGCGAACAAGCAGCTTCGTGCCGTCAGGCGTAGAATGAGCATCGATGAGGCATCTCTCTCGTTGGCTGGCCGTCGTTGTTCTTCTCTTCTCGCCCATCATGGGGATGGCCGAGTCCGTCAACACCCTCCCTGCACCCACGGGCTACGTCAACGACTTCGCCAATGTCCTCTCTCCCGCTACGAAACAGAGCGTAGAAGACCTCTGCACGCAGGTGGACCGCCAGGCCCACGCCCAGATCGCCGTCGTCACCATCAAGACCCTCGATAACGATCAGTCCATTGAAGAGTTCGCCACGGAGCTGGAAGACAAGTGGAAGGTCGGAGCCAAGGGGACCGACCGCGGCGTCATCATGCTTCTGGTCATGAGTCCCCGTCGTGGCCGCATCGAGGTTGGCTACGGCCTCGAAGGCATCCTCAACGACGCCCGTGCAGGCGATATCCTCCGCTCCATGGTCCCCTACACCCGTCAGGGCGACTACAACACAGCCGTCACCACCGGCACCGGCCAGATCGCCCGCATCATCGCCGCCGACGCTGGTATCACGCTCTCGAACGTGCCGCCGCTCCCGCAATACCGCCGCCAGCAGCAGCCGCAGCAGATCCAGTTGAGCTTCACGCAGCTTCTCATCGGCGGCGGCGTTCTGCTTCTCATCGTCATTCTGCTCGCCGGCACCGGCAACGCCGGACTGCTCTTCTTCCTCCTCGGCAACCTCATGGGAGGAGGCGGGGGAGGCCGCGGCCGTGACGACGACTGGGGCGGTGGAGGAGGAGGCGGTGGCGGCTTCGGAGGTTTTGGCGGAGGAGGCTCAGGAGGCGGAGGAGCCAGCAGCGACATGTAACCCTTCAGATTTCAGCAGGAAGAGTGGTAAAGTACAGCCGGTGGGCCAGCATGGAAGCCGCCGGACAAGTCTGGGAGATCAATCCGGGAGACCAATCCGGGGAGACCGGATCAACCAAAGAAACCGAGGATAGGGAAGACTATGAAATCTTTATGGATCGTGCTTGGCATCGTCGGGCTCATCATCGTTCTGGCGCTCTTCGTGGGCGGAAGCTACATCGGCGCCAAGAACACCCTGGTGCAGAAGAACGAGGCGGTGAACCAGGCGTTCTCACAGGTCAGCGTCGTCCAGCAGCGTCGTCTCGACCTGATACCGAACCTCGTCGCCTCGGTCAAAGGCTACGTCGCCGAAGAATCGACCGTGCTGACGAACATCGCCAACGCCCGCGCTGGAGTCCTAGCTGCCGGTTCCGATCACGCCGCCAACATCAATGCCAACAATAAGCTGGACGTCGCGCTTGGCCCGCTCTACCGCCTGCAGGAGCAGTATCCTAACCTGCAAAGCAACCAGCAGTTCATGCGCCTCAACGACGAGCTGGCCGGAACCGAGAACCGCATCGCCGTCGAGCGGCAGCGCTACAACAAGACCCTGCAGGACTACAACACCTATTTGCAGCAGTTTCCCACCAGCATCTGGGCCAACATGGCAGGCTTCCACTACCGCGACGAATACTTCAAGGGCAACCCCGCCAACGCCGAGGCCCCGAAGGTCGATTTCTCGAAGTAGCGTCCTGTTTCAGGGGCAACAAAAAGGCCTCCGCATCGGCGGAGGCCTTTCCCATTCAGCAATTTACTTCGTAAAGGAAGCGACCGCGGCAGTCTCGTCGTCCTTCACGTCGAAGACCGTGTAGAGCTTCGTGATCTGCAGCAGGTCGTGAATCTTCTTGGTCAGGTTCAGCAGCTTCAGCTCGCCGCCCGCGTTCTTCACCGTCGTAAAGGCGCTCACCAGCTCGCCGATCCCGGAGCTGTCGATATAGGTGACGTTCCCAAGATTCAGCAAAATTTTGTTGCTTCCCTTTGCAAGCACCTCGCGAACCGCGTCGCGAATCGTGACACTACCTTCGCCGAGCGTAATCCGGCCGCTGAGATCGAGAATGGTTACGCCGTCTACCTGGCGAGTCGTTACCTTGATGCTCATGTATTTGTCTTCTCCTTATGTCCCCGGTTGTGCCGGTGTTCTGTGCTTGATCAGCGTCAGTTCTGTGCCTGGATGCAACTGCCGAAAGTGTACCTCATCCATAAAAGCACGTATCAGAAAGATTCCACGGCCAGAACCGCGCAGGATGTTCTCCGGAGCCAGAGGATCGGGAATCCTCTCCGGATCGAGTCCCGGCCCCTGATCGCTCACCCGGATAATCAGCGAGTCCGTCGTTGTCTCGAACGAGGCGACGAGATGTTTCCCCGAATCATACGCATTGCCGTGCAGCACGGCGTTCACCGCGGCCTCGCGCACTGCCATCGCAATCTGTGGAACCGCATCCTCATCGAACCCCGCGCGCACAGCATACTGCTCCGCAAGCTGCTCAATCTTATTAACGCTATCGAGGGATGAATCCAATGTGTAGCTGGCGCGGCTTGTGGTTGAATCGGCCAAAGCTGTCCTTGAAATGTCTGTATGCAAGTCGTTAACCATGAACAACAGCGATGATGGCAGTTTGCTTGTGCATTCCCCCGGATGTCAAGGTGAGCCACCGCGATCCATCCATCTTTCCATCCATATTCGGTCCATAATCCACCATCATTCCTCCAGTTCCCGTCCACTGGGCTAACATGCGGATACGAGGAGATTTCCGAATGCACCGTCTCGCAGCCATCCTTACCGCGGCCGTCCTGCTGACCGCCCCCATGAGCCCGGCCCAGACCGCCACGACTGCAACTCCTTTACCATCTATGCCTTACTCGCCAAGTCTCGACCTTTCCTCGATGGATAAAAGCGTCGATCCCTGCGTAGATTTTTATAAATACTCCTGCGGCGGCTGGATGAAGAAGAACCCAGTCCCCGCCGACCAGGCAAGCTGGAGCGTCTACGGCAAATTAGCCAATGAAAACGACCAGTTTCTCTGGGGAATCCTGCTCGCTGACGCCAAAGCCACCCACCGAACACCCGTCCAGCAGAAGGTCGGCGACTACTTCGCCGCCTGCATGGACACCGCCGCCATCGACAAGCGCGGCGCACAGCCCATCGCCGCCGAGCTGGCCACCATTGAGAATCTGGCCGACCGCAAAGCCCTCATCTACCATCTCTCCACCCTGCAAGAGTCCGGCATAGGCTCGTTCTTCTTCCACATCGGCCCCACGCAGGACCCCGGCAACTCCAGCCAGATCATCGCCGACGTAGGCACCGGCGGCCTTGGCCTGCCCGACCGCGATTACTATCTCAAGACCGACGCCAAGAGCGAAGAGACCCGGCAGAAATATCTCGCCTACATCGCCCAGCTCTTTACCCTGACCGGCGAACCCGCCGCTCAGGCCGCGTCCGATGCCGCCACCGTCCTCCGTATCGAAACCACCCTCGCCAAGGCTTCGCTCACCCGCGTAGAACGCCGCGATCCCTACAAGCAATACCACAAGATGTCGGTGGCCGAGCTCTCTGCCATCAGCCCCGATGTCCCATGGGATCAGTATCTTGCGGCAAGGGGAGGGAACACCGTCTCTACCCTCAATGTTTCGCAGCCTGAGTTCCAGAAGGCAGCCAATGCCATTCTCGCCTCCGAGTCGCTCCCCGCGCTCAAGGCCTACCTGCGCTTTCACCTGATTACCGCCGCCGCGCCTTCTCTCGCTTCGCCCTTTGAGACCGCGAACTACGAGTTCTTCAGCCACTATATGCGCGGTACCCAGCAGATGCCTCCCCGCTGGAAGCGCTGCGTCCGCCAGGTAGACCGCTCGCTCGGCGAAGCCCTCGGGCAGGAGTTTGTTGCCCATACCTTCACTCCCGAGACCCGCCAGAAGACCCTCCTGATGACCGAACAGATCGAGCAGGTCATGCAGGATGAGATCGAGCATCTCGACTGGATGAGTGCCCCGACCAAGGCCGAGGCCCTGCGCAAGCTCCACGCCATCCGCAATAAGATCGGCTACCCCGCCACCTGGCGCGACTACTCCGCCCTCTCTATCCGGCCCGATGACTACTTCGGTAACGCTCTCCGCTCCAGCCGCTTCGAGAGCTCTCGCCAGTGGGCCAAGATCGGCAAGCCTGTCGACCGCAACGAGTGGAGCATGACGCCGCCCACCGTCAACGCCTACTTCAGCCCGCAGATGAACGATATCAACTTTCCTGCCGGAGTCCTGCAGCCGCCCCTCTACGATCCGCGCATGGACGACGCCCCCAACTACGGCAACACCGGCGCGACAATCGGCCACGAACTCACCCACGCCTTCGACGACGAGGGCCGCCAGTTCAACGCCGAAGGCAACCTAAAGGACTGGTGGACCAAGGAAGATGCCAAGGGTTTCGAGGAGCGCATCGAGTGCCAGCGCCAGCAGTTCGCCGGCTACACCGTCGTCGATGACATCCATATCAACTCCAAACTCACCAGCGGCGAAGACGTAGCCGACCTCGGCGGCACACTCATCGCTTACATCGCCTGGAAGCACGCTACCGCTGGCCAGAATCTGAAGCCCATCGACGGCTTTACCCCTGACCAGCGCTTCTTCATCGGCTTCGCCCAGTGGGCCTGCGAGAACAATCGTCCTGAAAACCTGCGTCTCCACGCCCTCACCGACCCGCACTCTCCCGGCTTTGCGCGCATCAACGGCATCGTCAACAATATGCCTCAGTTCGCCACCGCCTTCGCCTGCAAGGCTGGACAACCCATGGTAAAAACGCCAGTATGTAAGGTCTGGTAGAGGCGCAGAATGAGCAAACACGCCAATCAACGGACAAGCGTCTCCGCCCTGCTGGGAACGACCATCGTGGATCAGGGGGGCAAGCCTATCGGCCTCATCCGCGAGGTCGCCATCGCCCCGGCATCCGACGCCGCGCATGTCTACGGCATGGTGCTCAGGCCCGCTTCCTCGAAACGTAACTCCCGCTCCGAGTTGGTCCAGATTGCTGACCTCCAGTTCAATCACTCCGGCCAGATGCAGCTCCGCAAAAATGCCTCTACAATCGCGCTAGACAACGATCAGGACTATCTCCTGCTCGAACGCGATCTCCTCGACCAGCAGATCATCGATATCCACGGCCATAAGGTCGTCCGCGTCAACGACGTTGAGCTCGTCTGGGAGTCCTCGCACGAGACTGCCGACGACCTTATCCTACGCATCTGTGAGGTCGAGGTCGGCTTGCGCGGAGCCGTTCGCCGCCTGCTCAAGGGGCTACCTCATCGCTCCGTTCACAAGGTTGCCTCCCGCTTCGGCCCCAGCGTCATTCCGTGGGAGTTCGTCGACCTCATCGAGCGCGACCCTGCCCGCCGCGTCCGCCTCAAGATCGAGCAGGATCGTCTCTCCGAGATGCATCCCTCCGACATCGCTGAGATCCTCGAAGAGCTCGCTCCCGCCGAGCGCCAGGCGCTCTTCGTCTCGCTCGATGAGGAGGTCGCCGCCGAGGCACTGGAAGAGGTTGACCCCAAGCTCCAGAGGGCCCTCATCGAAGATCTCGACTCCGAGCAGGTTGCCGGTATCGTCGAAGAGATGGACCCCGGAGCCGCCGCCGATCTTCTCTCCGAACTGTCCGACGAACGTTCCGAAGCCATCCTCGACGAGATGGACCCCGATGGCCGCCAGGAGGTCGAAGAGCTACTCGAATTTTCGGGAGACTCCGCCGCAGGCCGCATGACTACCGAATACATCGCTTTGCCCGCCACCGCCCGCGTCAGCGAGGCCATCGAAGCCCTCCGAACCTACGAGGGCGACACAGCGATCCTGACCGACATTTATCTGGTCGACGAAGAGGAGCGCCTTACCGGCGTCGTCCCCCTGGTTCATCTTCTTCTCGCGCCAGCAGAAACCCCGCTCACCGAGCTCCCCGACAGCCATATTGTCACCTGCAACACCGAGGCCAACGGGAAAAAAGTAGCCGAGCTTTTCGATAAGTACAATCTTCGTTCCCTGCCTGTTCTCGATGAAGAGAAGAAGCTGGTAGGAGCCATTCACGCCGAGCAGGTCATCGCTCTTTTACGAGAAAATCATTAACACAGACGAAACTGAGATCATTACAAATAGAAAAGTCTCTAGAAACCAGAGATTCTGGCAGCCCTCCCCAAACGACACGAATGAAGATTCTCTACGCATCCGGCCTTTCGCCCAACGATTCCTCGCTCTATCGCCTCTGGGCGCTGGAGCGTCTCGGCCATCAGGTCATCCCTTTCAATGCCTATGAATACCGGTCGAGCAATTCGCTCCTCCGCAAGATCGAGTATCGCGCCGTCATCGGCCCCGGCGTCGACCGCCTCAACCGCGACATCCTCCAGATCGCGCAACGCGAGCGGCCCGATCTCCTTTGGGCAGACAAACTTCTCTGGATACGTCCCCAGACCCTCGATCGCCTGCGCGCGCTCGGCATTGCTACCGTCAGCTACATGATCGACAATCCCTTCGGTCCTCGTCAGGACCCCGGCTGGCGCGTCTACATGAAGGACATTCCGCACTACGATCTCCATGTAACCCAGCGCGATAAGAATGTCCTCGACTACAAATCCCGCGGGGCCCGCGATGTCATTAAGATTCAGACCGCCTACGAGCCAACCCTCCACTATCCGCCTCCCGTGGGCTGGTCCGACAAAGAGCGCGATCGCGGAGTCTCCTTCATCGGCACTCCCTACGACGACCGTGCCCAGACGCTCACTCGGCTCTCCCGAGACTGCGGCCTCCCGGTCGTCATCTCGGGTGGCACACATCACTGGGTTCGTGCTCTCGATCCGGCCGCCTTCCAGTCGCTCTACCGCGAGGGAGAGCTCCACCAACAGCAGTACCGCGAGGCAGTCTGGCGCTCGAAGATCAGCCTCAGCTTCCTTACCCACTCCAATCAGGACGAGTTCGTCCATAAGAGCTTCGAGATCGCGGGCTGCGGCGGTTTCCTCCTCGCCGAGCGCTCCGAAGGCCATCTGCAGCGTTTCAGAGAGGACGAAGAGGCCGTCTTTTTCACCGGTTTCGACGAACTGCAGCAGAAGATTCGCCGCTATCTTCCCGACGAAGCCGCCCGCACACGTATCGCCGCGGCTGGACATCAGCGAGCCGTCCGCGACGGCTACTACAATGACCGCCAGGTGAGCCTTATTATCGAACGCATCAAGTCAATTCTGGAAAAGACACGTCCGACAATCCAGGTTCAGACAAAGCTCTAGGCAGAACTTTCCTTGATCTGAAGCATCTGAAGCATATTTCGAAACTGACAATCCGGCCCGACTCGCGGTTTTCCTCCCATCATTTGAGCTAACCTGATAGTGGCGAGCACATACGTTCTCCTATCCAGTAAAAAAGGAATCAGCCGCATGACCACTTGGCGCACATGGAGAACTCGCCTCATCATGTTCTTCGCCGTCCTTGGTCCCGGCTTCATCACAGCCAACGTAGACAATGACGCGGGAGGCATCTTCACCTACTCCGCCGCCGGAGCCCAGTTCGGCTATACCCTCCTGTGGACGATGATCCCCATCACCCTCGCGCTCATCGTCGTGCAGGAGATGTGCGCCCGCATGGGAGCTGTCACCGGCAAAGGTCTCAGCGACCTCATCCGCGAAGAGTTCGGCCTCCGCATCACCTTCGTCATGATGGTGCTGCTCGTCATCGTGAACTTCGGCAACGTCATCACCGAGTTCTCCGGCATCGCCGGCAGTATGCAGCTCTTCCACGTCAGCAAGTATGTCAGCGTGCCCATCTGCGCCTTCATCGTCTGGGCGCTCGTCGTCAAGGGTGACTACAAGAGCGTCGAAAAGATCTTCTTGATCGCCAGCGTCTTCTACATCGCCTATATCATCACCGGCGTCCTCAGTGGCCCCGACTGGCACCTCGCCATGGTCCAGACCGTCAAGCTGCCCAGCAGCAGCGTCTGGCACGATAAAAGCTACGTCTACATGACCGTCGGCGTCATCGGCACCACGATTACTCCGTGGATGCAGTTCTACCTGCAATCCTCCATCGTCGAAAAAGGCGTGAGCGTTCGTCAGTACAAAGCCACCCGCCTCGACGTCATCGTCGGCTCCATCTTTACGGATATCGTTGCCTGGTTCATCGTCGTTGCCTGCGCCGCGACGCTCTTCACGCACGGCGTCCGCACCCTCACCGACGCCTCCGACGCCGCCGGAGCCATGAAGCCCCTTGCCGGTCAGTACGCCTTCATCCTCTTTGCCGCTGGGCTCTTCAACGCTTCACTCTTCGCTGCGTCCATTCTGCCGCTCTCCACGGCCTACACCGTCTGCGAGGGGCTCGGTCTCGAAAGCGGCCTCGACAAGTCCTTCCGCGAGGCGCGTTTCTTCTACTGGTTCTATAGCCTGCTTATCGTTGCCGGAGCAGCGGTTGTCCTCATCCCCAATTTTCCTCTGGTCAAGTTCAGCATCCTCTCGCAGGTGCTCAACGGCATCCTGCTCCCGGTCGTCCTCATCTTCATGTTGAAGCTCATCAACAAGCACGACCTCATGGGCAAGTACACCAACTCCCGCTGGCTCAATGTAATCGCCTGGCTGACAGCGATCATCGTAATCGTTCTCTCCATTGCCCTCGTTTGGAATACTCTCCACAGCTAATCAGGAAGCAGGCACGGCGCTTGTTCCGGCACTGGAAGAGGACAGAATGGCTCGGCGTTCCTTTGTGACCTCCATGCCGATCTGAAGAATCGACCGGAAAGAAAGAAACGATTCCTCAGAGAGCTTTTCCGCATCGAGATCGCGAACAGCTTCTTCCAGAATGGCCAGCAGTTCGCGCCATATTGCATCCAGCGGCTCTATCGCATTGGCCTCCTGCACAACTCCGATCAGCGCCACCACCCGGTTACTATATCCGTCCGCCGTACTCTTCTGCTGCTTCTGCATCCATCGGTTCAGTTGCCATATCCACGAAGCAACCATGAACCCCGTCGTGATGATAAAGCCTATAAAGTCTGCATTTGCCTGGAGGAACGTGGGCTTATCTTTGTTGTAGAAGTTGATCGCTCCAGCGTGCAGCGCAGGGCCAAATCCCCTTTGTGCATCGGGCCTGCGTACCTGCGCAAGCAATAAACGCGCATCTGTCATCTGCGCTGGAATCTCCATCATCAATTCCTGTTGCCGCTCTATCAGGACCCCTGTAATGGCTTGAATTGCGGCTGCATCTACATTGTCGCGCGTCAGCAGCGTGCGATGCACCGCGATCGTTGGCAGGTCTTGCATTGGAACTGGCGGTTCGCCTGAATACGCACCTACGGGAATCAAAGCCGGTTCAAACGCGGGGTGCTCGATCTTCATTGCGGCGGCCTGCTCGATGGGAAGGAATCGAACCTTGTTCGATTGCACGAGCTTCAGAATCGATGGATTGCCAATGGCACGTACTCGAAAGACGGCATCGGCCTGCCCATTTAGAAATGCCTGGTCCGCGGCTTCATCGTTCGCACCGACGAAGTGAAAATCTCCCTCATGCAGTTCGAAGTGTTCTGCTACACGGAGAAAGGATTGATACTGCCCCCCGCTCTGCGCCAGTGCGATTCTCTTTCCGCGCAGATCGATAAAGTGCCGGATCTGAGAGTTTTGCGGCACCATCAGTTGAAACGTGTCGTCGTACATCACAGCCAGAATTCGCGCCGTCGATGGGGGCATGATGTCGGATTGTGCGGTAGCCAGCTGTGCGCGGCCTTCGCTCAACATCCGCAGGTTTTCTACTGTTCCGCCTGTTTCAAGAAGTGTGATTCGAATCTTGGGATGATGCCGTTCTACAACCTTCTTCAACGCATTGCCGAGGATATAACTCTCACCGCCCGAGTCTCCCGCCGCCAGTGTCAGATACTGCGTCCGAGATTGCTCCCATAGGATGCTCGCGAGCCCGAAGAGGAAAGTCGCGCTCAACAGCATCATCATCATCCGAACAACCCTGTTGACGTCCAGATTGAAGTTCAGCTTGACCATGAATCAAAATGCGCCTTCCGAGAGATCTATGCCGGATCATGTGAATCGGCGGGAACCGTTGCTCTGGTTCCCGGCGACTCAGCACGCAGCAGGACGACCGCTGTTGAATCGTTACTCGCCCAACCGATCGCGCGTCAGGCGCATAAGAGCCTGATGGCTTCCGATTGTCTCTGGCCCATTGAGGTCTCCTCCTGGTTGAAGCTGCGTATAGTGGCCCTCGACATCGAGTACCCACGCCTGTCTTGAGTCGCGCAGGAAGATGTCCAACACCTCCCACAGCTTCTGTTTCGCAGCTTCCGCACGCACCGGTGTCACCACCTCGATACGGTTGGAGAGGTTCCGGTGCATCCAGTCCGCCGAGCCGATGAAAAACTCTCCCTCGGTCGGAATGTCGCTGCCGTTTGCGAAGTGGAAGATGCGAGAGTGCTCCAGAAAGCGGCCGATGATCGAGCGTATGCGAATGTTGTCCGTGCGCCCGGCAACTCCCGGACGCAGGCAGCAGAAGCCGCGAATAATCAAGTCGATCTGAACGCCTGCCTGCGATGCATTGCACAGCGCCTGGATCATGTCCGGATCTTCCAGTTGATTCATCTTGGCGATGATTCTCGCTGGTTTGCCTGCCTGCTTGTTCGCGATCTCCCGGTCAATCAGAGCCAGCAGCTTCGGCCGCATCGTGGACGGCGCAACCAGCAACGACGTACATGCCGGAGCATGGGAGTGTCCGGTGAGATAGTGGAAGAGGTTCACTACGTCACGAGTCAGCTCGGGATTGCAGGTCAGCAGTCCGAGATCCGAATACAGGCGTGCAGTCTTCACGTGATAGTTGCCGGTGCCGATGTGAACATAGGTATGGAGTCCGCCTGCTTCCTTGCGAACCACAAGTGCTGTCTTGGCATGGGTCTTCAGGCCGCTTACCCCGAAGGTCACATGTGCGCCTACCCGCTCCAGCTCCGCTGCCCAATGCAGATTGCGCTCTTCGTCGAAGCGCGCTTTGATCTCCATGACACAGGCAACCTGTTTGCCATGCTCCGCCGCGCGAATCAGCGACTTCACAAACGGGGTATCGTCGCCGACACGATACGCCGTCATCTTGATTGCGACAGTAGCCGGATCGTCGGCCGCAGTGGCGATGAAGTGCTCTACCGAGGCATCGAAGCTTTCATAGGGATGGTGCACCAGGATATCGCCTGCCTGAATCGCAGAGAAGAGCGTTCCTTCTCCCAGTGAAGGAGGAGCAATGGGCGTCCACGGCTCATCGCGCAGCTCCGGAATCGGGAGTCCGGCGATCTCAAACAGCGACGTGTAATCCAGTTCCTCATCGAGGTCGTACGCGTCGGCGGGAGTCAATTGGAAGCGTACTCGAAGCATCTCGCGGATCACAGGATCGGAACCGGGTCCGAACTCCAACCGAACCACAGGTTCATAGCGACGCTGACGGATCTGCTTTTCGACAAGCTCGCGAATCTCCGCGGACGAACCCTCTTCGAGCTCAACCTCTGCGTCGCGAGTGATGCGAACCAGCGTCATGCCGGAGATCGTCATGCCGCCATAGAGCTTCTCGATGTTGCCGCGAATGACTTCCTGCAACGGCACCAGCAGGCGCTGCCCCGGAGCCACTTCCTGAGTAAGCGGAACCCACTGCCTCAGCCCCGTCGGAATCTTCAGCCGCGCAACCAACTGCTCGGAGCGCTCCGGATCGTGCAGACGGAACGTCAAGGACGTCGAGAGATTGGAGAGAAACGGGAACGGATGCTCCGGGTCGATCACCAGCGGTGTCAGCGCTGCAGAGATATTGTTATCGAAGTAAGTGCTGGCCTCTTCCTTCTGTGCAGCGCTCAGGTCGTCCCAGCGCCGCAGCAGGACGCCATGCTGCTCAAGCTCCGGGATCAACGAGTTGCGATAGCAATGGGCCTGAAGGGCAAGCATCGGGAGCAGCTTCTCGCGCAGTTGCGTAAATAGATTGCGCTGCTCTTCTGTCGTCGATCCGCGAAGTACAGCGAAGCGCTTCATGAAGAACTCGTCGAGGTTCGACGTGAAGATGGCCAGAAACTTCGCACGCTCCAGAAGAGGAGTACGCACATCCAATGCCTCTGCCAGAACTCTCTCGTTGAAGTCCAGCCAGCTCAGGTCGCGGTCAATCCAGACCTCAGACAGTTCGACCGACAGTGGGGCGTTCAGAACTCCCTCGTCGCCTACAGATGCGAGAACACTCGTTGCCATGATTCTTGGGCTCCTGGTTTTGGGTTGTGTCCGTCACTTTACATGGGTCGCCTACAGATATGCCTGATCACGACACGGCAAGACTCCGTGCATCAGGACCTCATCGTCGTCAGGCAACTCAAAAAAGCGGGACGTGCCACGGTTCATCGGGATTGCATGAGATAAGCAACCTCACTCATCTCAATAGTTTTGGAATCGGAAAGATATGTTTCCTTTTCGGTGTGACCATATCAGACAGCGGTATCCATCCATAACCGTGGGAATGATAATTTTCCATCAAATAGAAGAAGAGCGAAGAGATGTTGGCTTTAAATCAAGAGCTGACTGCGAAATTAATATGTCCGTAACTTATGGATTGTGATGACGACGATGGAACAGAGTGACGATCTTACGGTTCGCTTGCGTGCCCAGAGGCATTGCTTATCCTGCAACTTCAAGCTGGTTGGTCTTCTCTCTGTAGCGTTGTATCCTAAGCACGCCAATGACGCCCGAGCAAGAGCCCATGGATACAACGGACCGCGCGAGCCTGGTGCGTGCGGTTGCACTTCTCGAAAAAAATAGTTTTGTCACGATGCTTGCTGGCGTGCTGGATCGTCCGGTCAACGCAGTGGTAGCATCCATGCCGTCGTTTGTCGGCGAGACCATCATGAGGGCTTCTAAGAATGCGATCCTGCAATGTCTTAAGATCGCCTTGAAGCCTAGAAGTCAGCAAAGTCTTCTCGCCAGGGCGGGAAATCATCCGGCATTGATATCCGGAATCACCGGGGCGGTCGGTGGCTTTGCAGGAATGGCCGGACTTGCGCTGGAACTTCCTTTCACCACGCTCATCATGTTTCAGTCGATTACCCGTATTGCCGCTGAGGAAGGTGAAGACATCTCCCGGCCTGAAGTTCGGCTGGCGTGTCTTGAGGTGTTCGCTTTGAGCACCGACGGAAGAGGCCCCGCAACCGTTGAGTCCGGGTATTACGCGGCTAGAAGCGCCCTGGCCAAATCAGCGGACGAAGCCGCAAACTACGTGTTGCGGCGCAGCACTTCGCTGGAGGCGGGTCCTGCAGTGGTAGGGTTAGTCTCCGCGATCGCTCCTCGTTTCGGATTGCTCGTCTCCCAGGAACTCGCGGCAGCGGCCATTCCTATTATTGGCGCGGCTGCCGGAAGTTCGCTGAACATTGCTTTCGTGCAGCACTTCAACAACATCGCGCGTGGTCATTTCGTAGTACGCCTGCTGGAACGAAAATATAGCGAGGAAAGAGTTCGCGCAGAGTTCGAGGCGATCCGGTTGGCCGCCGAACAGCAGAGAAGACTGAAGCATGAAAGAAAAACTTCCAGATAAATTCCTGCGAGAACGAATAGTCCGATGTAGGTGATTGCGGCAACATCGAAGCAGAGAATAAACCGCATACCGCTCGGCAGGTTTGGTGTCACCATGAACGCAATGACTGCGGATGCAAGAGACGCCAAAGGCCGTCCACGATCATGAAGTACCCCTGGCAGGGAAGATCGAATGGATGGAAATGGTGGCGGACTCACGGCTGCCCATGCTAGCTTACTGGTGCTGGCACCTCTTTAAATCTTGCAGGAAACTCTTCGTCGCGCCCGAATGTTCGGTGCGCATCTCATCATGATTGAGCAGTCCGACGCGCATCCGCAGGAGTTTCGACCATGAAGGAAATCGGCACCAACTTGCGGAGATTCATTCCGCTTGTATTCGTACCCTTGTCTCTTGTCCTTCATCATTTTTCTCTTGTTGCTACGCCGTGGGTGTTCCTCTGCGGTTTGATCGCGATCGGAGTGCTGGCCAACTGGGTGCGAAAAGGCACCGAGCAGGTGGCGGCCCATGCTGGGAATACGATTGGCAGCTTGCTGAATGTCAGCTTCGGCAATGCTTCCGAGCTGGTTCTGGCTTTGTTCGTGTTATCGAGCGCGCAAACCAGCGTGGTACAGGCTCAGATCACCGGCTCAATCATCGGCACTACGCTCCTGTTCCTCGGAGTAGCGGCTCTGGTGGGTGGTCTGCGGCAGGAACGACAAAAATTCAACCAGGAGCACGTCGGGCTGCTATCCACTCTGCTGCTATTGCTGGCCGTGGCCATCGTGCTCCCCGCCGTCTTCCATGCGACCGAGCGGCATTTGACTCCAGAAGCAAATTTTTCTCGGCTGGACGAAGGTCTGAGCCTGGGCGTCTCGGTCGTGCTGTTGTTGCTGTACGGAGCCCACCTCGTCTATGTCCTCGTAACTCATAAAAGCGTTTTCTCTAGTGGGCATGAGGACAATGGAGGCACGCCAGAGTGGAGCCTGCCAGCAGGCTTGGCGGTGATGGTACTGGGGACCATCGCAATCGCATTCGAATCCGAGTTGGTTTCGGCCCGGCTGGCTGAGACCGCATCGAAGACCGGCTTATCTCCCGTCTTCATGGGCGTAGTGGTACTGGCGCTGATCGGCACCGTATCCGATCTTTTCGTAGCTGTGTCGTTTGCTCGCGCAGGTCAAATGGATGTCGTGATCAGCCTCTGCCTGGGCTCCGCCATTCAGATTGCCCTGGTCGTCGCGCCAGTGCTTGTGCTCGTGTCCTGGGCAATCGGACACCCGATGAATCTTGTCTTCGGTAGCCCGCTCGATCTGTTTGCGATTGTCAGCTCTGTCTTCATCGTGCGGTTCATCGTGGCCGACGGCGAGACGACATGGTTCGAAGGATTTCTACTGATTGGCGTCTACATTCTGTTTGCGCTGGCTTATTTTTTCCTGGGACACGCATAAGCTTACGCTGCGGTGCTCTATTGGAGTTGGGCCAACAGCGTCTCCATGGGTAGCAACTCGCGATCTTCTGCATCGAAGACACGTATCGTGCCTGCGCCGATGTTGTAGACCCAGCCATGCATCTCCACGCTGTTGTCAGCAAGTCTCGTCGCTATGGCGGGATGCGTTCGCAGATTAGCAAGCTGCGTGCGCACATTCTGCTCCACCAGCGACTGGACCGCTTCTGGTCCCTCAAGCCCCGAGTTCGCGGCCTCGACCGTATCGCGGACGACCGTCGCGTTGCGTAGCCAGGAGTTGACGGCGGGCATGTGCTCCGTCTTTGTGGGCATGTGCAGGCCCTTCATCGCACCGCAATCGGAGTGCCCGCAAATCACGATCTCTTTCACGCCCAACTCGATGCAGGCGTACTCGATCACGGCAGAATCTTCACACGAACTCCTGTTATAGGGAGGCACGATATTGCCGATGTTGCGGCACACGAACAGCTCTCCCGGGGCAGTCTGGGTGATGAGTTCAGGAACAATGCGGCTGTCCGCGCAGGTGATGAACAGCGTATGAGGGTGCTGGCCAGACGCTAGATGTTCGAAGATGGCGTGATCATGCGGAAACTCGTTGTCGTGAAACCGGCGGACACCTTCGAGCAGCCGTCGTATCGGTCGTTTTTCGCTCATGCGCTCTCCTTTGGCCTCGCTTCGTTTGACATGGTACAAATACCCGTCGAATCTCTTACCGCATGGAACGTAAAACCCTAAGGCTGCAAACTCGATGTCGCGGCCTTCAGGTGTGTCGCGAGCTGAAGCTGAACCTTCCGCGGCAGATGCTGCTCCGAGATGACACCGGCAAGCCCAGTAACAATGACAAGGCTCGATATCCCAATCAAAGACCAGAGATACACACCTTGCGGTCGGAACGGCTGCGGAAGCACCTTCACCGCCAGCGCGACCAGAAGAATAATCACCAGCGGAAGCATAAAAACATTCACTACCTGCGCGGTGATCGTGAGCCATACAAGATCCGGTGCAAAGCAAACCAGTGCAGCAGCGCCCATAACGCTGGCGGAATAGATTCCATAGAGCCACTTTGCTTTGAACGGATGGTTCTCCAGGCTACGCTGCTGACCGGTAACCTCACTGACTCCCCATGTGAGCGCCAGCGAGGACACGATGGCGGCCACCGTAGAGGCACCCAGCACGCCAATGCTGAAGACCAGGCGACCGATGTGTTCTCCAAGAAAGGGTGATAGTTCCTTGCTGATGTCGCCGACAGTGTGCAGACCCGGAACAATGCCGTGAGAAGCCAGCGCCGCTGCTGCAATCAGGATGGCTCCGGTCAGGCACTGCGTCAGCACAGCACCGATGGCAGTGTCCCATCGAGCTGCCCCGATGCTGCACGGCGAGAGCTTTTTATCGGCAAAGGCGGATTGTTGATAGAAGATCATCCACGGGCTGAAAACCGCGCCAATGATTGCAGTCGCCAGATAAGTGAACTGTCCATTCCTGATCGGCAGGTTCACGACATCCTTGCCCATGGCTGCGAGGCTCGGATGTGCGGACCAGGCAACGAAGAAAAAAACAAGTTCGAAAAGCCCGATAACAACGAGGATGCGTTCCACTCGCCGATACGAGCCCGTAGCTGCAATAGCCAGAAGGATCACCACAGTAAAGGACAGCGTGATGCCGCGCGGCACGCCATAGAGATCGCCGATACCAGCTATCCCGGTGAACTGTGTGACCAGCGTGCTGATCGCAGCTACAGCCATCGCTGCCGTCGCCGACCAGGCCCAGCCAGTGCCAAACCGTTCCCGGATCAACTCGCCAAAGCCGCGTCCTGTGTAGATCCCCAACCGCACCGTCAGCTCCTGCACCATGTAGAGCATCGGTATCAGAAGCAAAACCAGCGGCAACAGCCGATATCCCCACTGAGCTCCAGCCTGCGCGCCAGTCACTACGTTGCCCGCGTCTGTATCGGACAACATCACCAGAAGTCCCGGCCCTCCGACGGTCATCCATTTGAGGGGCGTTTTGATGTTTATCTTGAGTGGCGCTTCAGTTACCAATGTTTGGTTCCTTGAATTTCAGGGTTCAAGAGGCTGACCATGAGAACTGAATCGTAGACGACGCTTACGAAAGGTAACACTGAGGCATTGCAGGGTTTGTTAATAAAGATGACGCAGATTTAAATTCCATCGCGTTGTTTCGGAGACGCGCTACAGCCTTCATGATTCGATCATGAGATAGCCATGCAAGGGCTCTCTGAGAGCAGAAGTCCAACAAGGTGTATCGACAAATTATTTTGAAAGAGCGATAAATTGCTTCGAAGGGCGGGGCTTGTTTTTTGAAAAGGCGGGGCTTCGGCCTCGCCAAGTAGGCCGCTCTTTTATCTGGTTCTTTTGGTTTCTTCGTTCGCATACGACGAACGAAGAAACCAAAAGAGCGTCGGGCTCTGCCAGCCAGAGCCCTAGTCGCCGCTGACGGGGGTATCGGCTGCCTGACGCAGTACCTGCGAAGCTCCTGCCCAGATGACTGCGGTCGGCAACAGCATCGGTTTCTTCACGATCGTAAGTGTCAATTCGGAGCGAGCACTATCGTGGCTGAAGCGCACGACGACATCTCCCACGCCCGGGTTCATACTGAGCACGCCGCCAGTGCGGTCCGGATCGAATTGAAGCGAATAATTTCCGCCAGTCTGGCCTGCGACGCCCGCCTGATTCTGTAGGTTCAAAAGCGATTGAAGCGTGACTCCGGAAAAAACGTGAGTCTTGGACGAAGAAGAAGTGGATGACATCAGTGAGAGGCTCCCGGTGTGCTTGGATAGCGGCGTTCGATATCGTCGGCCATCCGCGTAATCTGTTTCAGGCTTGCGCGCGTCAGGCGTCCTGGATTGCGCCCCACCCAGCGCGACAGCCACTTCCGTCCACCCGGCATCACCACGGCGCCCCCGGCGATCACCAGAGGGAAACCGATAATGCCCGGAAGAACGACGCCTAGCACGCCGACATAAATCATCAGCCAGCCGAGCTCACGCGGAAAATTCGCGACGCGTCGCAGAGCCCGTTCGAACTCGGCCTGCTCTTCCGGCGTCATCGTCTCTGCATCGGAATTGCCCAGAGGCACAAGGTACGCCGGAGTGGTGATCGTGAGGGCAACGTGAGGGTTGTTGGTGGACGCTTCGGTCGTCATGTGCGCTCCCCTTGATCGGAGATTATCATCTTCTGGAATCGTTCCATGATGAACCTGCTGTGTAAATTGACGAATCATCCTCTGCATACCAGGCGGCTTCCGGTGGTAAAGTATCGTTGCGTGAGATCAGACGAAGCGCTCGATGGGCGCGATTATAAGCTGTGCTGGTGCCGAGGTTGCTGATGACGACCACTGCCAGGCTGGGAAGTCCAAAGGCGAATGCACCGGCGACACAGGCAAGGTTCGGCACCATCGTCAATCGGCGCAGACTCGCAAGACGAGCCGCGCTGTCGTGAGCCAACTGGGCCAGCGCAGGCAGAGGCGCAATCGACCGCCCCAATAGAACGATGTCGGCATCGTTCCAGCAGCTCTCGTTCGAGCCAGCAAGAGCAATAGACAGAGGAGCGCCGTCCGAATCACACACTTCCGCGCCGGAGTGAACATGGACCACATTCAAGCCTCGCTCGCTGAGGCCGCGCAAGAGCCGTCGACGCAAGTCCGCATCCGCATTGCTTATAAACTGATCCACGCCGAGCCGCTCGGCAAGCGGAGCCACCACGGACGCCTCCCGTTCCGAGGCCAGCAACACGCGCAGCCCGGCGCGTTGCAGACGGCGCACACTGGCAGCCGCGGCAAGGCTCGCAGTACGCTGGAACCGCAGCCGCGCTATCTCGACGCCATCCAACTCGACGCGAAGCGGCGCGAACCGTGTGGGGTCTGCCTTGCCGGAGAGCCGCAACACATGACCCTCGTACTCAATGACGACAAACGTCGCGCCAATCTCCCGCAGGGCCGCTCTCCGTGCGATCAGATGACGAGCCCGGCAGGCACGCACCAGCGCCGGGCCGCGTGCATCGCCCAGCCAGACTCCGGCTGAGGCAAGGGCAGGGAACAGGCGGTCTTCCTCCACGCCGCGTACCTGTATCTCTGCCAGTTCGCAATCCGTCTTCTGCAACTCCTCATGATCCTCCAGAACGACCCACGAACTGGCGGCAAGACGGCCAAGCGCCTTGTCGGAGCGGATCAGTGCGCCATGACGAATCGCAACCCGGACAGAGCGCAGCGTCTCCAGCGGCACGGCAAGCCCCTCCGCAGTAGCGTAGTCCGGGCGCATAACTGCGACCGACATCGCCGGTCCACCGGCCAGCAGACCAAGTCCTGCCGCAGCCAGCGAGGGACCCACCGTGCTGTCCGCAAACGTTTCGGCCTGCCGATTCAGTGTCCATTCGCCGGGAGTCGGCACGGTGGTTCCGATCAGTGTTCGCGACACATGGGCCGCCCGCGTCTGACACCCGGTACGTGAAGCAGCGAGCTCAAGCTCTCCAGCCAGAAGCCGGCTGCCCGCCAGCACCTCATCTCCCTTGCTCCGCGTTACCGGTGCCGGATCTCCCAGTCTTGCCTCGTCCACAAGTGCCGCGCCGTCGATAACCACAGCGTCCACAGGAATACGCTCGCCTGCGCGAACCCGAAGACGTTGGCCGACTCCGATCTCCGAACGTGGCACCATCTGCTCCAGTCCATCGGCGTTGATCGCCAGGGCTTCGGCGTGCGCTCCCACGATCTCGTCCAGCATGGCCTGGTTCTCGACCTCCAGATCGCGCCGGTATCGCTGTTCCCAACTACGAAGACACCAGAACATCACCGCAGCAGTCAGGAACTGTCCGCTCAGCAGCGTTAAGGCTGCAATGCTCGTATAGAGCACGGGCAGGCCAACCCTGCCTTCGGATAACTGTTCCGTGGCAGCGCGAACAGTGTCCAAATTGTTCACAACAAGCAGGCCAGCCGCAACAGGCATCACCGCAGGGAGCACAAACTCGCTGATAGCAGACACGCCGAGCGAAACGTTGGCCATATCGAAATCGACCTTCTCCGCTACCTCCACAACATGCAGATCTGGCGGCGCCAGCAACTCGGCTTCAATACACCGCACCAGCTTCATCGCTGACGTAGTAGCGGGGTCGAACTCCATCATCAACTTGTCAGCGTCGAGAGTCGCTTCAAGCAGGCCCGGAATCTGCCGCAACGCATCCACGACTCGGCGAGTTGTCGATGAGTTGCGCCGGATAGCTCGATGCCTCACCTCAAGATAACTTTTCTCAAGAGTAAGGATTTCGAGGAGCGTGATCATGTCGCCATATCTACGCAGTTTGACGGTTTCTCCTGACCGCCACTTCGGCATCATCTCAGGTTTCGGATCGTCATCGCTCGTCAAGGCATCGGCAAGGCGGCCTACGAAGATCTGTTGCTCCTTCATCGAACCGCGATACCGCACAGCCGCTGTTGCGCGCACGGTATCGATCTCGATCGAGCGCACCTCGGCAAGACGAAAGAGCCGTCGTGCGAACAGCTCTGCGGACGCTTCCTGTCCATGTGCAAACATGCGAGGATCGGTGACGAACAGCATCCCCGGTCGGCTGATAACCGATAAACCTTGCGTCGCTTCGCTCAATCCGTCGCGACTCCGTAGTACGAAATCGCAGTCTCCTGCCTCATCTCGTCGCGAGAGAGCAGGAACAGTACGTCTCGGTCTCTGAACATGTTGAGCAGAGATTGCAGCCTTCGCTGTATCTGTTGAATCGCGTCGATCGTAAGGGCCACCGTGCCAGTCATCGCGTCATAGACGAGCGCCGCACCCTTGAGGGATGCGGCTCGCCCTGACTGACTAAGAGCAATTCAAAATATGAAGTTAAGCAACCACGATTTTGTGGTGCGGGATGAGCGTTCCGGCAGCAACCATATCTTCCAGTTGGCCGAACATGACCGCATCATCCGCATCGATTATGTTAAACAACTCGCCCAGTTGCTTCCTCTTTCGCTGGATTGCAAAAGCAAGGTAGCCGACTGCAACCACAGCCACTGCACCCGCCAGAACATCACCGAAGCTTTCAAACATGGACTTACCTCCAAAAATATTGTTCTGTTTCTTTGCTGCATTGCTTGGAACGCTACGCTTCCATCATCGCCCCGTGAGCGGCCTCGCCCACAATCTCGATAGCGCCCGCCAGCCCCTGCTTGTTCAGCTTGCGACGAACATCCGCTTCCAGATCATGCGCGTCGCGATGTGTATTGATGAAGCGTGCAAACATCTTTAGTGCGGACAGGCAAGCGGCATCACCTTCCTGTAACCCAAGATGGAGCCGGAAGCCACGCGCATTTTTCCGGTTGCAATGGACCTTCGGAGATAGATCATGCACCGCAATAATCGGATCGTGACCGATAAGCCCCTTGTTCTTACGCAGCAGTGCAACCGACTTTTCCCGGTCGAGGACGTAGATGGGGTCCTCGTGGGTAAGGTCGTGGATAAGATCAAAATTCTCCTGTAGCACTTTGCTGGCGGGATGGTTCCAGCCGGAATCGATGATGAAGATGCGGAACCGCGATCCCTCGTCACGCGGATCGGCAGGCGGCATGGTCTTCGTCGAGGCCGCGACAGGTTCCGGCGCTGCCGCAGTCTCCACATGCTCAGAAACGCTCTCTGGGTGTGCGTCGATAGTCTCTATCTGTTCGTCGGCTTTGTCCGAATGTGCATCGGCAATCTCTGCCGTTGCGGCTCGCATAGCCGATGCTTTTGAAGATACGGAAACGATACGTTTGGACTTTCCGGAAATCTCTGTTCGCCCAGTTGTAGCAGCCATGTCAAATCTCCCCCTGATTTATCGATCTCCAGCCCTCTACTTCGTAACAGGCGCCGTTTCGCACCGTCTATACGCAAAGCATTAAAAAAGCTTCACTACGGCAAACTTGAAATCTGCGGTTGATGCTTTAGTTCGTAAACCGCAATGGAACCACGATCAGGCCGCTTCCGAAGAGGCTTCCATCTCCTCTTCTTCGGCCTCCTCCATCTCATCGCTCTCGTTCGTCTGCGGTGCATCCAGCAGACCGCTCGCTCGCAGTTCCATCTCCATGATGTGCTGACGCTCTGCCTCGTAGCCCGCGACCTTCCGCATCGGGCGAATACCATTCGCCAGCGCCGCCAGGGCCGCGACATTGTTGGTCAGCACCGACATGGCGATCCCGAAACCCATCGTGAACACGCCCACGATGCACAGGATATTGGGTGCGAGGATGAGTCCCCAGCTAATGCGTACATTGCTCTGCAACTCGTGGGAGATGTCCAGCAGCTCGCACAGCTTGCCAAGCCCCGGCTCCATGAACACCACTTGAGCAGTATCCGTAGCAATCGAGGTGGCCCCACGCAGTGAGATCGAAACATTCGCCTTCTTCAGTGCAATCGCATCGTTCACCCCATCGCCCACGAAGCAGACCTTGCGGCCTTCCTGCTGCAACCGCTCCACATAGTCTGCCTTGTCGGTAGGCAGCACCTGTGCGAAGTAGCGGTCCATGCCAAGTTGTTCGGCAAGCCTGCGTGTAGGAGCTTCGTGGTCTCCGGAGATAATCGCGATGTGCTTGATGCCTCGCTCACGCAGGCCCTTGATGATCTCCGGCACCTCCGGCCTCACCGAGGCGCGCAGCTCCAGCGCTCCTCCGATAGCATCGTCCACTGCCACCATTACCATCGTGTGGCCCTCGCGATGCGCCTCCGCCAACGCTTCCTCCAACTCCGGTGTCAGCGCAATGCCTTCCATATCCATGAAGCGGCGGCTTCCCACGCGGATCAGGTGGCCGTCGATGCCAACGCTGATGCCATAACCCACCTTGTACTGCATGGAGTCGCCAAGTGGAAGTTCGAGCCCTTCCTCCTCTGCCTTCTCCAGAATGGCCAGCGCAATCGGGTGATGGAACTTGCGTTCCGCCGCAGCGGCATAGCGCAGAATCTCCGGCCCCGAGTGCCCGTTTGCGGTGATGATCTGCCCGATCTCCGGGCGTTCCCGCGTGAGCGTGCCCGTCTTGTCGAAGAGGACCGTGTCCACCTCGCACAGCAGATCCAGCGCACGTCCGTCCTTCACCAGCACTCCGCGCTGTGCGCACAGAGCCAGCGTCGAGAGCATCGCCAGCGGAGCAGCCATGCGAATGCCTGTTCCCATATCGCTGTTCAGCGCGGCAGCCGCGCCCTGCGGCCCTATCGTTGCGAACGCCAGCGCGCCAACCGCCAGCGTCGGGATCACGGCCTTATCAGCCAGTTGCTCGCCCTTATGCTGCGAAGCCAGCGTATAGCCAGCAGTGTTATTCAGGATCTGCGCGATCTTGGACGTTGCCGTCTCGCCGCCGGACTTCTCCACCGCAACCTGCACCTTACCGGCCACCATAATCGTTGATGCAAATACCTGGTCCCCAACGCCCTTTTCCGCGGGAGTCGACTCACCGGTCAACGCCTGCTGATCGATCATCGCCATGCCCTCGACCACCACGCCGTCCACCGGCACCACCTCGCCAGTGTGGACCAGGACAATATCGCCCTTCTCTAGCTTGTCGAGCGAAACTTGGATCTCCTGACCATCCTTCAGCATCCATACGAACCGCGGCTGCTTGCCGAAAGCGCCCAGCAGCAGCTTCTTCGAGTTGTCCTCGGTGCGGCGCACCAGGTAGCGTCCGAACCCAAGGCACCAGGCCAGAATCGCGCCCGGCAGCACCTGTCCGGTGGCCAGACAGGCCATCACGACGATGGAGTCCAACACATCCACGCCAAGCCGCCGCTCCTTGGTCAGAACCTGCCACGCACTCTTGAAGCTGGGCACCGAGGTATAGGCAAACAGCAGGGCCGATACCGGGATCAGAGCCGGAACCGCCAATTGTGCAACTGCCGCAATCGGTATCGACGCCGTGCAGATCGCCATGCTGCGGTCCAGCTTGTCGAGCTGGGTAGGATGCTCCGCCGCCATCAGCGCCGAGTCCAGAATCTCGATAAGTTGCGAGAGATTCAGTTGGCGCGGATCGTATTCAATATCGATGCGGCACTTCACCGCGTTGGTGTCATAGCGGTTCACCCCGAGCACGCTCATCAACTCGCGCTGAATCGCATCGCACAGCGCGCCCTTGCGATAGAGCACTGGATTATTCAGCCGAATCGAGCCCACACGCTCGCGCTCCACCTGCCATCCCGTAACCCGGCCGCCGGTCAACCGATAGCGCACCACGCCATGCTGGTCCCGAGCCGTGATCGACGGCGAGATCGCCAGCGGCTTCCTGCTCTCCGCGGCATCCCCGCGCAGCAACGACGCCAGCCGCTCCAGTACACGCTTGCGCGGATGCTGGTTCACGTCAAAATGCAGATCGACATAAGGTGTTTGCGTAGGCGAGAGGATTGCCGTATCAATCGCAGGCAGCCGAAGAACGGCTTGAAGAAAGCGCTTGCACGCCTCCCCATCCGGCGACGCAAACAGTTGAGAGCTTTCGACCCGGATCACGTCTGCAACGGGGTACGCTAGTCGTATTGCGGATGCTGCTGCCATCTGACCTTCACTCATGACGCGGCTCTCATCAATGCCGGAGCATCGCTCCGGCACGGGTTTAGAGAAGTTGCAAAAACGTTTTGCTTCAGAACGCGCAAGCCGGATCGCTTACTTCGTCTCCAGAGCGTCGATCGCCGCGCGTGCGCCGTCTGTAAATCCACGCATGACCGCATTCTCCGAGGGCAGTGCGTTGGCCATAAAGACTGCGGCATAGGTCACACCGTAGGAGCAGACGTAAGCGCTGGTATAGGACAGCTTGGAGAGCGACCGCATCGCCGTTGGCCCCGCTACGCTCACAGCCTCTTTCACCTTGGCGGCATGTTCGCTCGCTGTTGCTGCCGCGTCCCGCATGGCATCGGCGACAGCGTTGATCGTGGAGTCTTGCGTCCCTAATTCTTCAGCATTCGACACAGTAGCTTCCATCTGTTTCTCCCCAAAGTGGATCGTTCCGGTTGGGCTCAATCTATGAGCGGGAACAGCTCGTATCGACGCTCATAGCGGGCGAATTTGAAATGACAGTGAAAGGCTTAATCGTGAGTGCCTTCGAGCTTCTAAGCCATCCGTACTGCTAGAGTAGTTCGCAGAAAGCAACCTTGCCGCCTCAGTATAGGAGCCGGTTGTTCTTAGAAGTATGAATTTTCAGCAGTAAGCATTCAGGGGAGATAGCACAGTTCTTCATTGAAACAGAACGTCTTACTCGCAGCTCTTAACCTCATGGCAGGCGTGCCGGACACACTACAGACGGTCCCGCGCAAGTTAGTAACAATAAGAGTGACAAATTCAATCAAAGAAGAGCCTCTGGTTGAGACTGATGAAGGCCAGCGACAAGAGGCGCCTCCCGCAAAATCCCGCAACCGCCTAAAGCAGTTTCCCCTCGGACAAATCCCGGATCAGCCCCAGGTCCGCCGCCAGAAAGTCATATCCCGGCAACTCCCCCAGCGGAACCCATCGCATATCGTTGAAGATCCTGTTCTCCAGCGTGCCGTGGAACTCCCGCACCACAAAAAATTGCAGGTCGATCGCGCCGCCGTTTCTGTACTTATGTCTCACCCTGGCCACCCGCTGCCCAATCACAGCGGAGATCCCCAGCTCTTCCTGCAACTCACGCGCCAGCGCATCTTCCGAGCTCTCGCCCTCTTCGATCTTCCCCCCGGGAAACTCCCACTTCAAACTCATCGGCTGGTCCGGTTTGCGTTGACAAATCAGCACCTCAAGCCCCGCGCCGCCGCCCTCTCCTGCATCCCCACGCAGGATCAGTGCTGCCACTACCAGGCGAAGCGGTTTTTCAACCGAAGAGTCCACAGGTCCCCCGAAATTGCGATCAGAATCTTTCAACTGTCAACTTCCTAAACAGTTTAGACGATGCAACCTCGTAAAAGGACTGCCTCTTACGTTCCAGCCGGAGCAACCGAAGCCGGATAGTAAACCGCCCATCCCTCAGAATGGCTTCGCTCCACCAGGGCGGCCGTCGGATTCACCGGAAACGCCTTGCCTGCCATGGCCAGCATCGCCGCATCGTGCACCGAGTTGCCGAACACCGCATCCGGAGCCAGAACCCCCGACCGCTTCAGCGACGCTACCTTGCCCTCGTCCGTCGGCACATCGCGGATAGCGTCCGTCACCAGGCCATTCTTCACCTCGACGCACGCCGCCAGTACCCGCTCCGCCGGAATGCCGAACGGCTTCACGCCCTCTTCGATCACCCAGTTGTTAGTCGAGCTTACCGCCCATATCTCCACCCCGCGCGAGCGCAGCTCATCCACCAGCGCCAGCATCTCAGGGAAGATATTCCGGGCCACGTGGCCCTCGAAGTACGCCTTAGCCGCCCGACGCATCTCGTCCTCGCGCAGCCGCTGGTACATCTGCACCATCTCGCCGCAGATCGCCAGCTCCGAGACCTCGCCCCGCAGATATCCGCGATAACGCGCATCGATCCAGTCCGCCGCCTCGCGCGACACCAGACCCGTCTCTATGGTCCACTTCATGAATCCCGAACCCGCGTCACCAGACCACAGCGTACCGTCGCAGTCAAAGACCGCAACCGAAGGGGAAAGCGAAAGCACCGAGGAGTGAAACTCCTGCGTATCCAAACGATGAATGGAAAGTACGTCGTTCACAATAGAAACTCAACTCTTCTACGCATCCGGCATCAGGGGGAAGGGAAGTCACCCCGCCGGAGCGTCTCTCAATTCTACAACTCGCTCAACAGTAACTTTATCGTCATCTGCTACCGCCAATTGTTCCTGCAGCGTGAAAAAAGAATTCTTCACCCGACCAGCGAGAGGACCAAGCGAAGCCCAGCACCGCACGGAGTGCCGCCCACCCCGCGTAAGGGCGCATTTAAATCTTTAAACCGGCGGCAACCCATTCACCACCGTAACTCCCTCCGGCGGCGCAAACGAGAAATCTGTATCTTTCACCGGAACATTCTCCTCCACCCCGGAGAACGCAAACTCCGTCACCGCCCCATCGGTCTCCTCCAACCGCATCCGCTGGATCACCCCCGCCGCCGTCACCTCCAGCGTCAGCAGCTTCAGCCTCTCGGCCATACCCTTCGGAACCCCGGTAATCCGGAACCCAGCCCCCACCGAAGTCACCGCAAGGTTATCCAGTTCCTTCTGCAACTGCGTATGCCCCAGCAGAAACCGCAGCGGAGACCGCAGATCGTCCAGTTGCTTCGCCGGAACCCGCGTAGCCTGTGCATCTCCGGGGGTATAGAACCACCCGAACTTCCCATCCAGCACAAACACCTTGCCCACCGGAGCGGCATAGTTCCACCGCATCCGTCCCGGCTTCTTCAGCAGCAGCGTGCCCTCCTCGGACTTCTCCATCCCCATGCCCGAGTAGTGCTCCACGTAGTGCGCCCGCAGGGAAGCAAGGTGGTTGTAATGCTCCTCCACCTTCCGCACCACGGCCTCATTCTGCTGCGCCCCTGCCTGCAACGCAAAGCAAAGAGACGCAGCCAGAACAGTCCCAGTCCCGCGAATTCCTCTCACAAGCCTCACTGAAGCTGCTGCGTGCAGTTCGTTCCGCCCGCCGGGTCTTTCTTGATGATGTTGTTCTCATCGCTGCAAAATCCGCTGTCGCCCGTTCGTCCCACCGACTGCGGAACCGCCGTGATCTCGTACCCGGTATACATGTCCTGGTTGTTCACGTTCACCTTCGTGCAGTTCGTGATCGCGAACGTATACCCCGACTTCTGCCCGCTCGCCAGATCCGCGGCAATCAACTGCGCCGCCTGCGCCGTCGGAGCGCCCGACTTCGGGTCGCCGCCCAGCGCCGCCAGCGAACATGCAAACCCGTTCGCCGGGAACTGCGAGTTGTACTGCAACTGCGCCTGCCCAATCGCCCTCACCGACTGCATAGCCGAGGTCTCGTTCCCCTGCTTATGGATCTTCAACATCTGCGGAATCGCCAGCGTCATCAGGATCAGCATCACCGACATCACGATCAGCAGTTCGGCCAGTGTGAATCCCTCTTCTGCCGCGTATCTCTTCGCCTCTTTGAACCCCATAGCCTTCATCGTCTTCCTCGCCCCTGCAATCTATTCGTGCAACTCCAGAACAAACTCTAACAGGCCAAATCTTCCCGCTCAATCTCCATCGAGCCAAGGTTCCCCAGCAGCGTCAGCGCAACCGACTCCGGACGGAACAGCTCCCGCGCCAGGTTCTGAATCTCCGTCGTCGTCACTGCTTCAATCTCTTCCATAATCTCGCTCACGCCAAAGAACCGCCCGAAGTACATCTGCTGCCTCGCCAGATTCGCCATCCGGCTTCCCGAGCTCTCCAGCCCGATCACCATATTGCTCTTCAACTGGTCCTTGGCCCGCTTCAACTCCATCTCGCCAACGGTCTCTTCCTTCAGACGCCGCAACTCGTCCATCGTAAGCTGCAAAACCTGCTTCGTCTTGTCCACCGCCACGCCCGCATAGATGCACAGCGATCCCGTATCCCGATACGGACTCGTCTCCGAGAAGATCGAGTAAGCCAGTCCGCGGTCCTCGCGGATCGTCTGGAACAGTCGCGAGCTCATCCCGCCGCCCAGCATCGTGTTCAGCAGATAAACCCCATACCGCCGAGCATCGTTCACCGGGGGAGCCGGAACCCCCAGGCAAAGCTGCACCTGTTCCAGCGACTGCTTCCGCTTCAGCGTAATATGCGGGGTCGCCACCGGGGCCGCCATCTTCGGCATCACCGCTACGCCGCTCGGCGCCAGCGAACTGAACTTCCGCTCCACCATCTCCACAAACGCGTCGTGCTCCAGATTGCCCGCCGCCGAAAACACCATGTTCCGCGGCGTAAACTTCCGGCCATAGAAATCGAACAGCATCTTCTGGTCGAAGCGCGAGACCGTCTTCTTCGTCCCCAGGATCGGCCGCCCCAGCGCGTCGCCCTTCCAGAAGTTCTGGGTAAAGATCTCGTTCACCAGATAGTCCGGATTGTCCTCGTCCATCTTGATCTCTTCCAGAATTACCCCCTGCTCCCGCGCCAGGTCCTCAGGAGTAAATGTGGGGTGCAACACCAGATCAGCCAATACATCCAGAGCCGGGGGAACATTCTCATCCAGCACCCGGATCGTGAAGCAGACCATCTCTTTTCCGGTAAATGCATCCAGGTTCCCGCCGATCGTATCCACCTCGCGGGCAATCTGTTTGGCCGACCGCGTGGTCGTGCCTTTGAACACCATGTGTTCGATAAAGTGGGAGATTCCGTTCACCTCTGCGGATTCATCCCTCGATCCCGACCCCACCCACGCCCCCATCGAGACGCTTCTCAGGTGCGGCATACTCTCGGTCAGCACCAGCAGACCATTCGACAACACTGTTTTGCGGATATTACGGGGAGCGTTCTTCCGTACTACGACTTCATCAATCAGGGTTACAGACATACATCCATTCTTTCATAGCAGGGCAGAGAACCGGACTTCAGGAGTAGACTGGATACAGGCAGAATGCCGCGAAATCGCCCAAAATAACTGAATCCAAAGCATCAATTCAAGCCACCCATGTCATTAGAAATAAAAGGTAAACAGGATTTTAACGAGGTTCCGGCTCCCCTCCAGCCCAAACCTCTCTTCGGACTCGATCAGCCCGAGCTGACCGCTCTCATGGAGCAGTTCGGCCAGAAGCCCTACCGCGCCACCCAGCTCCATCAGGCCCTCTACCGCCAGCGCGTCACCTCTCTCGATCAGGTAACCACCCTCCCCGAGACCCTCCGCACCGAGCTCTCCGCCGCCGGATACGTCATCGGCCATCCCGAGATCGTCCAGACCGCCCGCTCCATCGACGGCACCGAGCGTTACCTCATCCGCATGGCCGACGGCGAGACCGTCGAAACCGTCTGGATGCCCGACGGTGACGGAGGCGAGCGCGGCGACGGCTCTCAGGCCGCCGAAGAAGAGGAGAAGGAAGACGACGCCTCCGGCACGCCACCCGGAGCCACCCCCTACCGCCGCTCCACCATCTGCATCTCCAGCCAGGTAGGCTGCGCCGTCAACTGCCAGTTCTGCCTCACCGCCAAGCTAGGCATCCGCCGCAACCTGACCGCAGGCGAGATCGCCGGTCAGGTCGCCGCAGTCCTCAACCGCCACAACGTCGAGCTCGGCAGCACCCGCGGCAACTACTCCCCGGCGCGCATCAACCTCGTCTTCATGGGCATGGGCGAGCCTTTCCTCAACTACCAGAACTTCATCTCCGCCGTGCGCCTTCTCACCCAGATGCCCATTCCCGAGTCGCGCATGACCGTCAGCACCTCCGGCATTCTTCCCGGAATCCTCCAGTACGCGCAGGAACCCGTCCGCCCCAAACTGGCCGTCAGCCTCAACGCCTCCAACGATCAGGTCCGCGAATCCATCATGCCCATCACGCGCAAATGGAACATAGCCGCCCTGTTAGACGCGCTCTCGACCATCCCCCTCCGCACCCGCGAGTGGATCACCTTCGAGTACGTCCTCTTAGGTGGAGTAAACGACACCCCCCAACACTCTCGCGAACTCATCGCACTCTTAGCCGGAGTCCGCTGCAAAGTAAATTTAATTGTCTGGAACTCCGGCCCCAACATGCCCTTCCACGAACCCACCCCCGACCGCGTAGCCGACTTCCAGAAGTCCGTGATAGCCGCCGGAATCCCCACCTACATCCGCCGCCCCCGAGGCCGAGACATCTACGCCGCCTGCGGCCAGCTCAAGCGTACCCTGGAAACCACCCCACTGATCGGAATCACCCAGACAGCCCTCTAGCCCCATTAATTCTCAGAAGGCCGCTCAATGCGATCAATCACCAGCACCTCAACCGGCCCTTTGGCAGATTGCAGCTTCAACCCAAGCTGATCCTGCACCGCAGAAAAGAAGAACTGGTCCGCACCATCGGACCCAGCCTGAGACCACTTCATCTCGCAGTCATAAGCCCCATCCAGACCGGTCTTATCAATTACAGGGCGCCCCTGAAGCTCAGGCTGATGACTAAGCACCGTAACAACAAGCCAGAACGGCCAGCCCTTGGTCTGCATGTGCATGGATTGCGTGAGAACCTTCTTCTCCTCGGGGGAAGGAGGGTGCCAACCCGGTGGAGGCGGTGGTGGCGCGGGTGCGGCGGACCAGCGGAAGCGCGGACGCGAGGGATCGGAGATAGCAGGCTGCGAAGTAGTATCGCGCGGGCACTTGAAGCCCCCCTTCGCAATCTCAAGAAGATACACCGGCAGGTCGCGTTTCTCGAAGTGATAGGTAAGGTGGAAGCGCTCGGCAAGCATGGACTGCGCCATCAGGCGCATCTGTTCACCGCGATCGTCGCGACTCAGCTTACCAAGCGAAGCAACCTGATCGTCGTCGAGTTTCCCTTCGATGTTGAAGTGGTCATTGAGAACCCATGAGGGAGCATTCTCAAGCTCATGGTCATACCCAAGCCCGAAGGCATAGGCAAGAACATCTTTGATCGTAGTGCGCTCCACGCGATAGCTGTCTGGACTCCCATTGCCGTGAGCGACCACCTCGTCGGAGTTGTTGGGATGCACACTCACCACGGCGAAGCTGGGCATAGGAGATGCAGGATGCAGAAGCTGCGCCGAGGCTGAGCCGCACAGAAGAACAACAGCAAGGAACTTCAGAGCAGGGAACTCCCTCAAGCCAGCCACTGAGGATTCTTCCCCGTCCCATCAAACCGCTCGCTGGTCTTGAACTTCTCATAATCCCCCGTCAAAGCCAGCGTCCTGCTCTTGGCCAGCAGAGTATCGATCTGCGCCTGCGTCATCGGCTTGAACGTCTTCGCCGCCGTCAGCGCCTGCTCCAGCCGCGGCATCGAATCCATCCCCGTAATCACCACCGACACCGGCAGCGACATCGAGTAATGCAGCATATCAATCGGGTCCGCCACATTCGCTTTGATAATGTCCCCTGCCGCAAACGTCTTCATCGCCAGCACTCCGATCCCTTTCTCCTTAGCCACCGGAATCACCTGGTGCTGAAACGACCGGAAGTGCGCGTCCATAATGTTGATCGGCATCTGTAACGAGTCGAACGTGAACCCATGCTTCTGCCCCACCTCGATCATGTGCAGATGCATCGACGGGTCTTTATGCCCGGTAAACCCGATATACCGAATCTTGCCCGCCTTCTTCGCCGCCAGCGCGGCCTCCATCGCCCCGCCCGCCGCAAAGATCTTCTCCGGGTCATCTAACCGGATCACCTCATGGAACTGCACCAGGTCGATCATGTCGGTCTGGAACCGCCGCAGACTGTCCTCAAGCTGCGAATTAAATCCCTTAGCGCTTTGGCTATCCGTCTTAGTCATCAGAAAAACTTTCTGTCGATAGCCATCCTTCAGAGCCTTGCCCATCCTCTCCTCGCAAAGCCCGTTGCCATAGTCCCAGGCATTATCGAAGAACGTAATCCCACGGTCGGAGGCCGCACGCATCAGCGCAATCCCATCGGCCTCCTCCATCCTTCCGCCAATGTTCGCTCCACCCAGCCCAATCAGCGAAACCTTCTCCCCCGTCCGCCCCAGCTCCCGGTAAGGCATATCCGGAGACGTAGGCCGAGCCACCACCCCACTGGCCGAAGCCCTCTTCTCCGCCTCAACGATCTCCTCCGCCACACCGGGAACCGCAATCGCTCCCATCCCGATCATCGCCGCCGACTTCAAGAACTCTCTACGCTGCATCGTACCTCCCGAAGATCGCAGCCCTGCCGAACTGGCCGCCAAAACGTGGCAACAAGATAGCAAAATCCAGCCCATTCCGCACCCGGAAAAAGATCGCACTCAGCCCGCAGCCACTTATGGCGTAGGATCAAGACAGGACTATTCCATGCCTCCATCCGGCAAAAACTGCCTCACCTGCATCGTGCGCGGCACAGACTGCTTCTGCAGCCTGCCCCTCAACGCTCTCCACGACCTCCAGGTCATCGGCAGCCACAAGCGTTTCAACGCTGGCGAACACCTCCTCTACGAGGGTTTCAACGCCGACCGCGTCTACATCGTCTGCCAGGGATGCATCAAGCTCACCGCCTCCTCCTCCGAGGGCAAAGTCTTCATCATCCGCATCGCTGGCCCCGGCGACGTCATCGGCCTCGCCTCCGCCATGCAGGGAACCACCTACAAAATCGCTGCCGAGGCTATGGAACCCTGCGAGGTCAAGGTCATCAGCCGCTCCGAGTTCCTCGACTTCATGGACCGCTTCCGCGAAGTGAACCGCAACGCCGTCGTCTCCATCTCGCTCGACTGCGAGGCCGCAACTCTCAGCGCCCGCCGTCTCGCTCTCTCCTCCTCCGCCGCCGGAAAGCTCGCCAGCGTCCTTATCGACTGGGGCCGCATGGGCCAGACCAACGGAATCCTCAGCAAAGAGCTGCATTTCCGTATGCCGCTCACCCACGAGGAGCTAGGCAGCATGGCCGGCCTCTCCCGCGAGACCGTAACCCGCCTGCTCGGCAAGTTCCGGCGCGAGGGTCTCATCAAGCTCGAAGGCGAGCAGATGACCGTGCGCGAACCCGAAAAGCTCGAACGCCTCTACCACTAACAAGCAGGCACCCGCCATCACGCTAAAAGCTGGAGACCGAGGCCAACGCACGGTCCTTCGTCTCATAGCAGTCCGGGCACGGCGGAAACAGCTTCTCCATCTGGAAGCCCTTCCGGCTATTGCGGGTCTCGCTCTTCACGGGTTTCTTCGACAGCAGTAGAAGCTTCGTCTCAGGCGTCGACAGCGACTTCGAAGGCGGTACATACTTTGTGGCCAGCATCGGAACCTCCTCAACGGGCTGCGTGTTCACTTGGGGTATCGAGAGACGCGTAGTCATACGCCTCCCGCGTAACAACCGGAACTTCGGCAAAGTTCTCCGGCAAAGGCGGCGAGCTGGTCTGCCACTCCAGCCCATAAGCGTTCCAAGGGTTCGACCCCGCCAACGGCCCGGCATAGAGCGACCACGCCAGATAAACCATCGTCAACAGGTAGCCAAAGCCCATAATCGTGGCTCCGGCCGTCGAAAGTACGTTCAGAATCTGCCACTGTTCGGGATACGTCCCGTATCGCCGTGGCATTCCCAGGTATCCCAGGAGAAACTGCGGCCCGAAGGTAAAGAAAAACCCTACAAAGATCAGGACCGCCGCAAACTTGGCCGGAGCCTCCGGATACATCCGCCCCGTAATCTTCGGCCACCAGAAGTGCAGGCCTCCAAAATACGCCATAATTACCGATCCCACCATCACAAAATGAAAGTGGGCGACGATAAAGTACGTCTCTGTTAGATGCACATCCATGCCCATCGTGCCCAGAAACACGCCCGTGCATCCGCCAATCGCGAAAAGTCCCAGAAAACACATCACATAGATCATAGGGGCTGCAAACGTGATCGACCCCTTGTACAGCGTAGCCGTCCAGTTGAATACCTTGATCGCCGAAGGCACCGCCACCAGCATCGTCAGCAGCGAGAACACCAGCGCCGAGTATTGGCTCACCCCCATGATGAACATGTGGTGCTCCCACACGAAGAACCCGAACACCGCAATCGCCACCGATGAGAACGCCACTGCCGTATAGCCAAACACGCGTTTCCGCGAAAAGCACGCCAGAATCTCCGATACCACGCCCATCGCCGGCAGCAGCATCAGGTAAACCGCCGGGTGCGAGTAGAACCAGAACAAATGCTGAAACAGCAGCGGATCGCCGCCCATCTTCGGATCGAAGATTCCGATTCCCACCAGCCTCTCCAGCGCCACCAGCACAATCGAGATCGCCACCACCGGCGTCCCCAGCACCATAATGATCGAGGCCGCATAGTTCGCCCACACAAACAGCGGCAGCCGAAACCACGTCAACCCCGGCGCACTCATCCGGTGGATCGTGACGATAAAGTTCAGCCCTGTAAAGATCGACGAGAACACCGCCACAAACGCCGCCAGCCCCGCCGAGATCACGTTCGTATTCACAAAGTGCGTGCTCAACGGAGTAGTAAACGTCCACCCCGTATCCACGCCGCCGTTGATGACGGTATACAGCAGCAGAATCCCCGCCACCACATAGCAGTACCAGCTCAACAAATTAATCCGCGGAAACGCCAGGTCCTTCGCACCCAGCATCAGCGGCAGAATAAAGTTGCCGATCACCGCCGGGACCGCCGGAATCAGCACAAAGAAGATCATCACGATGCCGTGCATCGTAAAGACCTTGTTATAGGTATCCAGGGCCATCATGTCGGCCGCGGGAGTCAGCAGCTCCAGCCGCAGCACAAAGGCCAGCAGCCCGCCCACAATGAAGAAGAACGTAACGCCCATCAGGTACATCAGGGCAATGCGCTTGTGGTCGCGTGTAAGCAGCCAACTCATCAGACCATGCTCGGCGTTCAGATAATTACGCTCCGGCAGAGACGCAGGCTGCTGCGTAAGATTCGGGGAAGCGATCGCCGTGCTCATGCCTGCACGCTCCTCATGCATCCAAATCCGAACGCCGGAAGATTCGCCGCTGCCAGCGCGGCCCTCGCATACTCCACCACCGCCAGCACAATCAGCGGAGGGCAGTTGGGGCTGGCCCCATACCCCGGACACTCCGAGTGTCCATCGCAGTGACGCAGGCTCCTGAGAGTATTCGGGCAGTTGGCGCAGGCCTTCGTGCAGGACGCAGTTTGTAGAACATGAAGCGGCATTCGTGCTCTCCTAAGTCAACAGCATCGTCCCCACAAGAACGAATGACAGTGACCACCATCACACCCACCGTCACAATTTTGTAAGGCACCTCCAAACCGCTCTCCATCGAGTCGTAGCGATTGCCCGTTTTGTCCTCCATCCTCAATCAGCCACAAACCGGGTGCCCCATCTTCGTCTCGGCTTTATCGCGACTAAGGTGGGCATCGTCCGAAGAACGACCGCTTTCTCTCATCTGGCCACCCATATTTGTCATTTCGACCGAAGCGGCGCGGTACTATCGCGCTGCGAAGCGGAGAAATCTGCTTCTCTACCCATATCCAACCCAAGCCCATAAGCACTTGCTTTTGTCGTTGCACTTGCAGTTGCACTTATTTTTTGTCGTTGTCCGTTTTTGTTTGTCATTCCCGAAGGGAATCTGCGTTTGCTGTTGCTTTTGTTCTTGTTTGTGTCGTTGCACTTGCTGTTGTCGTTGTTTTTTTGGATTAGAGCCGGGCTTCAGCCCGGCGTGAAAAGCCGTCGCGAAGCGACCACCGCTCTGCCGAAGGCTGGAGCAAAGGCGAAGCCGAAGCGACGGATTTATCGTCTTTGTTTTTGCCGTTGTTCGTGATTTTTGCCGTTGAAAATAGACCATCCCAAAAAACCGACGCGAAAGCGGAGACACCTGTCTGCCGAAGCCCCAAATCAAACAACACCCGTTACACTAGACAACGATGCTTCAAGCCGCCATCATCTCCAAGCCGCTCAAGCCCGAGCTTGCCACCATCCTCGCCGACCTCATCGCCTGGCTCAAGGCGCATAACTACGGTTATCTCCTCGACCCCGACAGCGCCGTCTACTTAAACGCGCCCAACGCCGTCGAACGCACCGAGATGCCGAGTCACAATCCGAACCTCGTCATCGTCCTCGGCGGCGACGGCACTCTTCTCGCCGCGGCCCGGGCCTTCGCCCGCACCACCATCCCCATCCTCAGCGTCAATCTGGGCTCCCTCGGCTTCCTCACCGAGATTCCCCTCTCCGATCTCTATCCCACCCTCGAAGCCTGGTGCCACAACTGCGCCGAGATCGAGGTCCGCAGCATGATGCACGCCTCCCTCATCCGCAACGGCGATGTCATCCAGCGCTGGGACGCCCTCAACGACGTAGTCGTAGCCAAAGGCACCATCGCCCGCATGGGCGACTTCTCCGTAGAGATCGACCGCCAGCTCGTAGCCAGCTTCCGCGCCGACGGCATCATCGTCTCCACCCCCACCGGCTCCACCGCCTACAACCTAGCCGCCAACGGCCCCATCGTCATGCCCAACGTCAACGCGCTGCTCGTGACGCCCATCTGTCCCCACCTGCTCACCATCCGCCCCATCGTAGTCCCCGGAGAATCCACCGTAAGCGTCCACGTAGTAGGCGTCCCCAACGAGATCTACCTGACCGTAGACGGCCAGGAGGCCATCGAGCTACAACTGGACGACTACGTCCACTGCCAGCGCTCCGAAGCCGCCGTCCGCCTCCTGCGCCACCAGCCCAACGGCCTCTTCAGCGTCCTGCGCTCCAAACTAAAGTGGGGCGAACGCTAAGCTGTATAGGCAAATTGCCTTGAAAGGGCAGGGCTTCAGAGGCTGCGGCAAAAGTCGTTGTTTTGAAGGGGCAGGGCTTCAGCCCCGCCGTAAATCTCACCTATTCAGCGCGACTTTAGTCGCCGAGGGAATGACAGACGAGGCAATACCGATTCTCAGCATCCTCTTCAGCCTCGCCGAAGAGACCTTGTATTTCGTCTTTGCTGTTGTCGTTGTTTTTGGGATTAGAGCCGGCTTCAGCCCGGCGTCAAAAGCCGTCGCGAAGCGACCACCTCTCTGCCGAAGGCCTGAGCGAAGCCCGAAGGGCGAAGCGACTGATTCATCGCTTTTGTCTTTGCTCGTGAGCCAGCCAAAAATAAACTTCCACCCACTGGCACATTTTTCAAACATCCCCACGATGGCAACAAAGAACCATCTCCCAGCCATCCAGGAACCACAATCCACCAGCAAAAAACCACGTTTTACCAGCAGGTTTTTCGCAAACCCCTAGCAAAAACGTGGTCTACCCACAAAAAATAAATCCGCGATTTAACGCCGCAAAGTAACCACCGGCGAGCCCCCCACCGGATGGCAAAACACCTTCCCATGACTCAGCGCAATCCGCCGCTGCGCCAGCCCCGCCATCTCCGGATCATGCGTAACCATAACAATCGTATGGCCTTGCCCATGCAAATCCTTCAGCAGACCAGCCACAATCTCCTGATTCGCCGCATCCAGATTCCCCGTAGGCTCATCCGCCAGCAGTATCGGCGGATTATTAATCAAAGCCCGAGCAATACAAACCCGCTGCTGCTCCCCCCCCGAAAGCTCGCTGGGCAGATGCTCCGCCCGCTTCCCCAACCCAACCTTCTCCAGAGCCGCCCGAGCCTCGCCCTCATCTGTCATTGAGTGAAAATACTGCGCCAGCATCACATTTTCCAGCGCGGAAAGATAAGGGATCAGGTGAAACTGCTGAAAGATAAACCCAATCTTATCAGCGCGAAACCTATCCAGTTCCGTCGCGCTCATGCTGGCCACGTCCACATTGTCGATCTTCAACTGCCCCGAAGTAGGCCGGTCCAGACACCCAATCAGATTCACCAGGGTGCTCTTACCCGACCCCGAAGGCCCCGTAATCGCCACCCACTCACCCGCCACAATCGAGAACGTGGCATCGCTCAAAGCCCGCACCGCACCCGCATGGCCCACATACTCCCGCGTAACCCCATGCAGCGCAATCACCGCGCAGTCAGGCCGCGTCTGGTCGTCAAAACTAGAAAAATTAGGCAGTTCCTTCATAGAGTCCACTCTAGTCTCTCAAAAACTCGCGTCCCACGCTTTACTCACCCTTCAGCAACGCCGCGGGCTGCAATCCACGCAACACGCGAACAGGGAACAGCGCAGCCATAGCCGCAATCACCAGATTCAGCGCCAGCACCACCGGCAACACCGAGAGATGCGGCAGCGTAGCCGTATGGAAGTTACCCTCGCTGATCGCCCACGCCGCAGCCGACCCAATTACAAACCCCGCCGCCACGCCCGCCAACGCCAAAGCCACGGCTTCCAGCAGAAACATCCCCATCAACTGCCCCTGCGATCCCCCCAGAGCCTTCATCAGCGCAAAGTCCCGCCGCCGCTCCAGCACCGAGGCCGACAGCGTAGCCAGCACGCTTACTGCCACCGTCAACGCGATCAGCACCACCGCGCCATACATCAGCGCGTGCGTCCGGTCCACAATCTTCGACTCGCCCTCCACCAACTGCCGCACCGGCTGAATCTGCAACTCCGGAAACTCCTGCTTCAGCCGCGCAATCGCCGCCTCCACCGTAGCCGCTCCGCCCGGAACCTGCACCTCGATCACCGAAGGCGCAACTCCCGTCCACTGCGTCAACGCCGCCAGCGGCATATAAATCCGGCTGTCCTCATCGCCTCCGGTACTCAACCGCCCCACACTCCGCAGCGCAATAGAACGCCCCGCAAACGCCAGCTTCAGCGCCTTTGCATCCCCAACAAATCCCGCAGCCCTCTGTCCCACAATCGCCGCGTCAGCATCGCCCTCCGCAGGCCACGCATCCACCTGCCACCACGAGTTCAGCCGCCTCACCGCCGCAAAGTCGGTCCCAGCCGCAACCACCGGAGTACCCTTGTCCGTAGTGGCCACCGCATAAGCAAACTCCGCCGCCACCGCATCCGCAGGCAGAGCCCTCTGCACCTTCTCCAGCACCCCAGCCGCCAGCGGCTTGTCCGCCGGAGCCGTCATCACTACGTTCGCGCCGAAGCTGCGAAACTCCTTATGCAACTTCGTATCCAGATCGGCATACAGCGTAAGCAGTGCCGTAGCCACGCCCGCCGAAACCGTCATCGCGATCAGCGCCGAAAAGCTCCGCGCCCTGCGATGCACCAGCGACCGCCGCAGCATCCCCAGCAAACTCAATTTAGTCACCGAGCGCGCCATCAAGCATCCGCCCGCAGAATCGCCGAAGGGTCCATCCGTAGCGCCGACCGGATCGACGGCGTACTTCCCGCAATCGAGACCGCCAGCGCCAGAGCCACCACCACCGGCAGCAACACCGGGTTCAGCACCGCCTCCGCTGCGCCACCGTCACCAGCAAAGATCCTCGCGCCCAGCCAGGCCGCCAGCCCCGAACCCAACAGATATCCAACAACCCCGGCAAACACCGCCAGCAGCCCCGTCTCCGCATAAAAGAGCAGGGCAATGGCCGACCTGCTCGCCCCCAGCGACCGCATCAACCCAATCTCGCCGCGCCGCTCCAGAATCGCCGTAGCCATAGCCGCGCTCACCGCAAACCCCGCCGCCAGCAAAGCCGCCGCGCTCACCAGCCACATCAGCCCGCTGATGCGCTGCAACACCGTACCCTCACTCTGCTCCACCCGCCGCACCTGCTCCGCCTGAGCCCCCGGAATCGCCTCGCGAATCTGAAACGCAATCGAATTCGCATAAGGACTGCAATACCAGCGGTCATGATCCTTCGGAGAAAGCGTTTCAGGATCTTTTCGAGCAAACGCATCTTCCGGCTTAGTTCGCGCCGAAACCTCCACCCGCCAAACCGCACCCGGCAACCCCGAAATCGTCTGCGCCATAGCCAGAGGTAGCAGAATCTGCTCCTCTGTCTTATCGCCCGTAGAGACAATCCCCGAGACACGTAACGCAAAACTCCGCGCATCTCCAGAAGTAACTCCATTCGCCGTAGACAACGTAACCGGCAGCCGGTCGCCAATCCTCAGCTTCCACTTTGCCGCCAGCCCCGCTCCCACCACTGCGTCCGAGTCATGTGGCCAGATACCTTGCAGCTTCCACCACGGATGCAGCGCGGGAGCCCCCATCCTCTGCGCATGGGCATCCTCCGTCAGAGCATGATCGAACCAGAGCCCCAGCCCATTCGCGTGCAACGTCTCCCCCGAAGGCGCAGTCGCATCCACCTGAACCGGCAGCTCAGGAGAAATCCCCGTAATATTGTTCCCCCAGAAGATCGTCCGAAGCTTAGCCAGATCGCTCTCTTTCAAATACGACCCACCCGTAGCGGGCTTCACATCCACCCCGCCGATCTTCACATCCAGCAAATCCGTCTTCGGATAAACAACGATGTTCGCCCCATACACCGCCAGCTCTTTATGAATGCGGTCGCCAATCGTCGTAGCCAGCGCCAGCATCGCAGTCACCGCCGTCGTACCCAGCAGAATCGCAATCCCAGCCAGCAGCTTTCTCCGGCGCTGACGCCGGAACGATTCCATCAGCAGACGAAAGAACATCAGCGCGCAAAGACCGTGGCCAGCTCACGCAGCGCGGCAGCCTGAATCACGACCTGCCCCCCGCTCACCACCGACTTCAGCGGAATCGGATTACATCCGCCCTTCTGCCCCATCGATCCCGCATTCAGCGGAGAAGCGCACATCTTGCACGTAATCCCCTGCGAGCCGATATAGAACCCCACCGGGCCGCAAATCTGGCAAGCATCCGCTACCGAGACGATATTCCCATCCGGCTTCTTGAACAGCAGGAACCGAACCTCCACGCTGCCGCCCTTGCCGTCGTCCACATGCACACCAAACCGATGCAGCTTGTCGTCGTTCACGTCCGCCGCAGGCAGAGTCACCTGCGAGCCCACCAGTGTCACCGGAGCCGTAGGCGACAGGGCAGTGGTGCTCTTGGCATAGATAAACTCCGCCGTCGAAAGGAAGATAAACACGAAGCTCGTCACTACCACCGCGTTCATCCACATCTTCTCGCGCCGTTGGCTCCACTCCGCCTTGCGCCTGTCCGCGGCCGTAGCGTCGGCTGCCAGAGTCACCGGAGCGCGCCGCCTGTACTCCAGCAGAATCATCAGCCCGGCCAGCGCCAGCATCGTCACAAAGAAGAAAAAATCGTTGCGGACAATCGGCCCGATTACGCGCATCTCCATCGTGCTCGAAGGCAGAATTCCGTTTTCGCTCAACTCATGCAGTCCGCTGACGATCAACTGAAACGCCACGAAATAGAGAATCACCGTCGTAACGCGGAAGAACCGCTGCAGGTTGATCTTCACGCTTCCGCGAATAAACAGCACCCCGAAGACCACCGCCACCGCGACTCCCAGCAGTGTTCCCGTAAAGCTCAAAAGTTCGGTCGAGTTCAGCGTAACCCCTGCCAGAATCAGGACCGTCTCCACGCCCTCGCGCAGCACCAGCAGAAACACAAAGAAAAACAGTCCCAGCTTCGAGACGTTGCCCTTCGCCCCCGCATACTCCGAGATTTTTTCTTCAATCGAGCCCTTCATCGTCCGCGCCGTCTTATGCATGAACCAGATCATGCTGATAACAAAGGCGGCGGCGAAGAGCATCACCCATCCCTCGAAGATGTCCGTATTGAACCGGGTGCGGGCAACCAGAATTGCTCCCCCCACGCTCGCCGTAACGGCGGACCCGAGTGCCCAGAAGACGGTCCGCTTCAGCTCCGGACGGCCGATCTTCGTCAGGTAGGCAAATACAATCCCTACAATCAACGACGCCTCGACTCCTTCGCGGAGCGTAATGATAAACGCTTGCAGCATAAGGTCTTTCTCTTCTCCGGGCGAGGGGAGGGAAGCCCGTCCCCGCCTCGCAACGAGAGGCAGAATCGACCCTCGTCCCATGTATGAGTTTATTGCGGACTAATTTGGTCGTCAATTATTTACATGATTTTTTTTGTTACCGAAAAAGGGGCATCCCAGGCAGTAAAAGCCCTTCCACCCGCAGATGCTCCGGCAGGCTTAATTTCTCGCCGTAGTTTTAGGCGTAGTCGCCGCGGAAGAGCCCGCCGCAGGAGCCTGCGGAAGAATCGGCAGCGTAACCACATTCGCCGTTGCCGGATCGTCCCTCAGCTTCAGGTAGAAGCCCGTCTTCGCCGGTCTGGGCAGTGCAAGGCTATCGCCGATAAATCCCTCCGGCACGCTCGTCGGAGCCGTAAACTCCGCGTCCGTCGCCACCGAATCCACCAGGTAAAGACTGCTCCCCTCCATAACGCAGGGCATCGCCGGGTCAGTCGGGCAGCGAACATCCGTCAGCGTCGGCAGCCGAACCAGGGTCACCAGCGGAATCCAGTCGCCCGCCGTCCCATCCGGAGCCACCGGCCTCAGCCGTAGCGGCCCAAACGCCGAGGCGCCAAAGGCCTGCCTAGGATCGAGCGTAGCCAGCAGCGTCCTTGGATTCTGCATCACCAGGTTCCCCGTGGCAATGCTCAGGGTCGTATTCAGGCTCTCATCCGCGTTCGCAATCTCGATCTTCCCCGCGCGCGGAAACGGCATAGCCGACTTCAGCGAAAACGTAAGCTGCTGGTCTGCCGGAAGATCGTTCGCATCTGCCAGGTGGATCGCCGTCTCCGCCGAGGGCCCGATGCTCTTGTTCAGAATGCTTACCGAAGGCCGCGCGGGCAGCACCGTAACCGGCAGGGTAAGCGTCCGCCCATCCTTCAGCGCAAACACTGCGTTCAGATGCTCGCCTACGCTCACCTTGGGCGGCTGAGTATTCGGAGGCAGCGAAAACCGCAGCGTCGAGTTCCCGCCCGAACCTGTCGAAGCCGCATCGCCGCTTGGGGTGAAGTTCAAGTTCTCAATCGTAAGCTGCTGAACCTCATCCAGACTCGTCCCGGTCAGGTCCGCTGTCGTATCGCCCGCATGAAGCTCCAGCGCCGTCAGCCGCGCAGGCTCCGAGTAGGTCTTTGCCGCCACCATCTCCGGCGTCGCCTGCCCATGCTGCCTGATCGCAAGATGCAGCGCACCCGGATCAATCGCCTTCAACGAAGCCGTCACGTCCAGCGTTGCGGGTTTATCCGCCAGCTTCCACGTCGTCGAAATACGCCTTCCCGCAGCGGTATCCAGCGAGATCGAGTCCACGCAGGCCGTCCCCGTCGAAGAAAGCGTGAGATGATTGTCCCGTCCAGAAATGAGCACGACGTCCTGCGTCAGCTTCCAGTTCCTGCCCGGCGCATCCTGCAACTGCAAGGTAGGCCCCTGAAAGTGATCGAACCCCCAGAAGCCGCTGATGGACCCCGTAATCGTGCTCGAATCCTTGGCCGCTGACGACTTCGCCGCCGCAGCCACCAGGTCCGCCGTGCTCCTCACATCTCCCGGAGCCCCGGCCTTGGTATCCGCAGACAAGAGCCGCCGCTCCGCCGTCTCTGCCAGCACTAGCCCACCCTCATACGCATCCGGAGTCACCGGAATGTCCTCGCCTCCGTTCGGACCATCCAGATGCAGAACCATGTGATGTGCCAGCTCCGTCGAATAGACCAGCGGAGCACCCTCCACCGGCAGCACCAGCGCAGGCTTCAGCAGGCAGCTTATCTGTTTCGGGTCCGACGGCCGCAGTGGAGGCGGGACCGCCGCCTGCACCGCTGGCAGCCCAATCACGATCACCGACTTCGGATTATGAAACGAGGGCGGCGTATTCAACCGCAGATTAAGAGCATCGCCCTTAGGAAACGCAATAGCCGGAATGTACTGGTACTTTGCCGTGTGCAGGCTGCTCGTCAGCCGGACGAGGTCCACAATGGCTCCCACATACGCGCTGTACATGCCCGCCCCGGCCAGTTGCGTGTAGCTCGCCTGATTAATTAAATCCGAGCCTCCATTACCCAGCGCGTCAGCCACACTTTGTCCATGTCCATCGTCCAGAAGCGACTGCGTTCCCGCCTGCGTCAGGCAGGTGGATTGCATATCCACCGGCTGCTTGAAGCAGTCTCCGTTCGGCTTCAGCGAGAGCGTCCGCGCCAGAAAGTCTGAGTGCTCCGCCAGCGCCTTGGCATCGCCCGCCGGAACCCGCCGGATGTTCGCCAGATACGCCTCAATTCGAGCCTGTTCGAACCCTGCCTCGGTCAGGTCCTGCGACGCCCGCACAAAGATTCCTGGTCGTCCTCGCACCGCCGACCGCAGGGTAGGGAAGTCGCCTCCCGTCTCCGGCGCAAGAAACAGGATCGCCTGCTGCGCGTCCTTGGGGACCGTTATCTCGACCCCCTCCTGCTGAACTTTTTTATTCCACGTTGGAATATTGAAGAACCAGTCATCCGGCGGCGGATTCGTCGTTCCCCGCAGAAACGCCGCCACCAGCAGGTAATGTACTGACTGCGTAGGCGGCAGGTTCGCATGGAGCCACAATTTATCTCCAGGCTGCAAGTTAGGGACCTGAGAGATCGGCAGCGTTTTGTCGCCGCGCGTCACATGAATGTCCACCTGCGGCCCCGTCAGGTCGAACCGCGCGCCATCGGCATAAAGAGCCGGGCAGATTAAAAGCGCGGCGCTTAGAACTCCAGCAAGGCGCAGACGTCGAAACCCGGTTGCCATCATCCCATTTTAGACGGCAAAGACAGGCTTCCGGATGTCACCGCTGCCAAACCCAGGCAGCCGTCTATTGCTGGTTAAGGTTGCTGGTTGCGATTCCGCGTCGAAAGCTGGTCTCCGGCCACCACGCCGTCCCGAATCGTAACAATGCGATTCGCGTACTCCGCGATGTCCGGCTCATGCGTCACCAGGACAATCGTGTTCCCCTTGGCGTGCAACTCCTGAAACAAAGCCATAATCTCCACCGAGGTCTTCGAGTCAAGGTTTCCCGTAGGCTCGTCCGCCAGGATGATTGAAGGCCGATTCACCAGCGCCCGAGCAATCGCCACGCGCTGCCGCTGTCCGCCCGAGAGCTCATTTGGCTTATGGTCCATGCGCGACCCCAGCCCCACCGACTCCAGAACCTCCTTCGCTCGAGCCGTCCGTTCCGCCGTCGGCGTACCGTTGTAGATCAGCGGCAGCTCGACATTGTGCAGCGAAGTAGCCCGGGCCAGCAGGTTGAACGTCTGGAAGACAAATCCGATCTCTTTATTGCGAATCCGCGCCAGCTCGTCGTCGTTCAACTGCGAGACATCGTGCCCATTCAACCAGTAGCGTCCCTGCGAGGGCGAGTCCAGGCACCCGATCAGATTCATCAGAGTCGACTTGCCCGAGCCCGAAGGCCCCATGATCGCAACATACTCGCTATGCCGAATCCGCAGATTTACCCCGCGCAGGGCATTTACCTGCTGGTCGCCCATCACATAGGTCTTCCACAGGTTGTCTGTGACGATTACCTCGCCCGGATTCGGTCCTGCCGCGTTCGTCGTTGTCGTAGTGGAATCCACTGGGATCTCAAGTGCCATCCGGTTCTCCGGGCCATGCCTGTTTCAGAATAGTACGTTTACCTGCGTCGCGTCCGTCCTCTTACGAAGCCCCCGCGCCGAACTCCGGAGTATTGTCTCGCTTCACCTCGGTCCCACTCTTCAACTCCCGCAGAACCTTGTATCGTCCAACCACAATCTCATTGCCTTCCTTCAAGCCGCCAAGCACCTCAACGTCCGTAGCTCCGGTAATTCCCGTCTTTACCGGCACAAACGTAACCCGCAGCTTCTTGTGGTCTGTCTCCAGCAGATAAATCCCTTGCTCCACCATGGACTTCGCAGGCGGTCCCGCCGGAGCGTCCGCCGCCACCACAGCCGCCTTGCCACCATTCGCGGCATAGGTCTTCTCCAACGCCGGATCGCGCTGCACCAGAGCCTGAATCGGAATCGTAAGCGCGTTGCTCTTATGCGCCGTCGTAATCCGGGCCGTAGCCGAAAGCCCCGGCCTCAGATCGTCGTTCCCCTGTCCCGGAACCTCATCCAGTGTAACGACCACCTTGAAGTCCTTGGCCTCCTCCGTTCCCGTCGTGCTCTGGCTCGTAGCAATGCCCGTAGTACGCAGCAGCGCCTGGTCTCCCACCTCGGTCACGTGCCCTTTGAAGACCCGCCCGGGCAGGGCATCGACCGTCACATCCACCGGCTGGTTCATCTCGATATTTACGATATCGGTCTCATCCACCTTCACCTCTGCCGTAATCACCGACATGTCCGCCAGCGTCATCAGCGTCGATCCCTCAGCGTTCTGAATCCCCACCACCACCGTCTCGCCCTCGCGAACCGGAACATTCGTCACCAGCCCGTCAAACGGTGCCCGGCTGATCGTCTTATCTAGAGCGTCGTAGTTCGACCGCTGGCTGGCGACGGCCTGTTCCATGTGGCCCCGTCCCGACTGAGTCTGGGCCTCCGCCTGCGCCAGTGCCGCCTGTCGCTGTGCCAGCGTAGCCACGGACATGTCGTAGGCGGCCTTCTTGGCGTCATAGTCCTGCTTGGCAATCAGCTTCTCGTTATAAAGCTCCTGCGAGCGGCTGTAGTCCAGTTGCTTCTGCTCCAGATCGGCTCTGGCCTGTTCAATGTTGGCCTGCGCCGTCTTCTCCGCCGCCACAAAGCTGGCAATGTCCGTGCGCGAAGCGGCAATCGTAGCCTGCTGGGCCGAGACCGTAGCCTGCGGCTGAACGCTCTCCACCGTCGCCAGCACCGCCCCGGCCTTCACGTGGTCGCCTTCTTTTACATAGAGATGCGTAATCCGGCCAAACGCCGTCGCGCCGATGTTCACGTAGGTCTTCGGCTTGATCTGCCCCGTTCCGTTCACAATCGACGTAAGGTCCTGCCGGAGAACCTTGCCCGTCGCCACCTTCGTGATCTTGGACTGGTTATGCAGAATCGTGCCGGTCACAGCTCCCGCCACAATCAGCACCGCAACAGAAATAAAAATAATCTTCTTTACGCTCATTCGCTGCTTTCTCGTGGTTGCGCCCGCAAAGGCAGACCCGCGCGTATTTGTAGGCTGCAATCCGTCACAGGACAACAGGAAGGGGCTGAGGATTGGGTTCTGTGCGCGTGGCTGAGGTCGAGCCAGTTATAGGATCCAGCCATAGAGAGAGAAGACGGATTAAACCGGGCTTCGGAAGCCCACAAAAATCCAGTTGGAATCCTTCCTGATTCCAACTGGATGATATCAGGGCTTTCGCTGCGTCTAACCTCTTGTACCGGCGGTATAACCGCTCTACAATACAGGTTGGTACCAGGAGCACCACCCGACTATGAAATCCTCGCGGCGCCTTCTTCCGCTCTCTGCATCCTTGATTCTCAGTCTGTTCGCTGTTCATGGCCTTCACGCCCAGAATCCGAACCAGCCCACGAACGAGTACCAGACCGACGGTGTCACCAAAGGCCCTTCCACCACGGAGAAGCCCGACCCGCTCAAGCGCCCCTTGACGGACAAGGAGAAGATCGCCCAGGCCAAGGCCCTCAAGCAGGAGTTGAAGGGCCAGTACAAGAAGTGGGTCGATGAGGACGTCCGCTGGATCATCACCGACACCGAGCTTCAGGCGTTCAAGAGCCTTACGAACGACGAAGAGCGCGACACCTTCATGGAGAACTTCTGGCAGCGCCGTAACCCCAACCCGGAGTCTCCCGAGAACGAGTACCGTGACGAGCACTACGCCCGCATGGAGTATGCCAACGAGCACTTCGCTGCCGGCAAACCCGGCTGGAAGACCGACCGCGGCCATATCTACATTGCCTACGGCAAGCCTGATAGCACCGAGTCCCACCCCAGCGGCGGCAACTACGAGCGTCCCATCGAAGAAGGCGGCGGCAGCACCACGACTTACCCGTTCGAGACTTGGCACTATCGCTACATTGAAGGCATCGGCGAAAACGTCAATATCGAATTTGTCGATACCTGCATGTGCGGCGACTACCACATGACCATCGACCGTTCCGAGAAGGACGCCCTTCTGCGAGTCCCCGGCGCTGGTCTCACGCTCGATGAGCAGTCGGGACGCGCGAACAAGGCCGACCGCTTCACCGGTGGCGGCATCGAATCCCTCGGCGCCGGTCCCATGCAAAGCCGCAATCAGGCCGCCCAGTTCGACCGCCTCGAGATGTACGCGAAGCTGATGGCTCCCCCGGTCATCAAGTACAAGGACATGGAAGAGTACATGTCCACCTCCAAGATCCTCACCGGCCCTCCGTTCCTCTTCGACGTTCGCACCGACTACGTCAAGATCACCAACCAGACCGTTCTGGTTCCCATGACCCTTCAGGTTCGCAACGGCGATATCACCTTCAAGGACAAAGACGGCGTCTCTACCGGAACGGTGAATGTCCTCGGCCAGGTCACGAACCTCAATCATAAGGTTCTCTATACCTTCGAAGACACGATCGGCTCTCCGGTTCCCAGCGAGCTCCTGCAGGCGACTCGCAACAACTACTCCGTCTACTGGAAGGCCCTGCCTCTCGCCCCGGGACTCTACAAAGTCAATATCGTCATCAAGGACGTAAATAACCCCGACCACATCGGTCGCTGGGAGCGCAGCATCAACGTCCCCCGTTACGACGATGATCGCCTTGCTTCCTCCTCCCTGATCCTTGCCGACCAGATGGAGCGCGTCCCTTCCAAGGAGATCGGCGCAGGCAACTGGGTGATCGGAAATACAAAGATTCGTCCTCGGGTTTCCAACGGCGGTGCCTCCACGGTTACCTTCCATCGTCAGCAGAACCTCAACTTCTGGATGCAGGTCTACAATCTGGGTATCGATGAAAAGAGTAAGCAGAACGCCGCGACCATCGACTACCAGATCATGGATCTGGCGACCAACAAACCTGTTCTGGAGACCCAGGAGCTGACCTCGAAGACCAATCCGAACTCCGATCAGGTCACCATCGAAAAGAGCCTGCCGCTCGCCAGCCTTCAGCCAGGAAAGTACCAGATCAATATCAAGGTGCACGACGCAGTTTCGAAACAGCAGATCGCAGAATCTGCGCCTTTTATAGTAGATTAGGCAGAAGCGTTGCATCATCCGCGGCATGGTCTCGCGCAGGCACAGAGGACCATCCGCAGACGCTATCTGTAACCCACGCGTTCTACCTTTTGCGGACGCTGGCACATTTGGGAGCAGAGCCAACGACGCGCAGGACGGGAAGACTGTGCTACGACCCCAGGGGAAGATCGTATTTCTCACGCTCGTGCTGCTTACGGCAGCCGCTTGTAGAGCTGCGGACTTTCCCAGCGCCGCCGTCTCCGGCGTAGTCCGAGACTCGCAGGGCATAGTCCAGATGGGAGCCCTGGTTCAGATCCTCACCGCCGACTCTTCCATGGTCGGTACCGCCATCACCGATCTCCACGGCCGCTATCTCATCGCCCATCTCGTCCCCGGCAAATATCAGGTCCGAGCTACAGCGGCTCTCTTCATCCCCGCCCTCAAAGGAAACCTCGTCCTTCGTTCCGGAGCTCGCGCCGTCGTCGATCTCACGCTGAACACCCTCTTCGAGTCCTCGGCCTGGATTCCCGCCGAGCGCCGTAAGACCGACGAGCCCAGCGACGACTGGAAGTGGACCCTCCGCTCCGCTGCTAACCGTCCCATCCTCCGCTGGAACGAGGACGGCAACGTCATGATGGTCTCCACCAGCGCAACCGAGAACCATCAGCCCGTCACTCACGCCAACACTGCAATGACCGCAGGGGGCGGCGGCTTTGGCGGCAATGGCGTCCACAACGTCTTCACCGTCGATCGCGTCCTCAACGACGGCTCCGGCGTTCGTATGCGCGCCGATGTCGGCAGCGTCCACGGCTCCTCGGTCAACTCCCCCTCCATCGATGTCTCCACCGGCTACGAGAGCCGCCTCGGCCTTGCCGGAGTCTCCCGCACCGTCATCGGCTATCACTCGCACCCGGAGATGATCGCCTCGAACGGTGTAGTCGGCCTCGAAGCCATGCAACTAGCCAGCGCCGAGAAGATGCAGATCGGCGACTTCGCCGAGGTAGAGGCAGGCGGAACCATCTACGTCCTCCGCACCTCGGCCTACGCCATGGCCTCGCAGCCCTTCCTCAAGGTCACCGTACACCCCATCTCCGGCTGGAGCGTCGGCTACCGCATGGCGACCTCGCAGAATCTCCAGTCCTACGCTGGCCTAGACGATATCCAGCAGGACGTTCCCGCAGCCGTCATGTACCGCGGTCACGTCCAGATGGACCACGGCCTCCACCAGGAGTTCTCGCTGGGTAAAAAGATCGGCCCCGGCATCATTCAGGCCTCTTACTACCGCGACTCGCTGGATCGAGTCATGATCGCTGGCGGCGGGGCTCTCTCCCCGGCTTCCATCGTCAACCCGGCCGACATCGACCAGCCCCTCGCCAAGGGCCTGCTGGCCGACTCCTCCACCGGCAACTTCCGCCTGATGGGGGCAGGCTATAACTCTCAGGGCGTCAACGTGGTTCTCTCTGAACCTCTGACCAAAAGCATCTGGATCGCCGTTGAGTACGCCACCGGTTCAGCCCTCTCCGTCAAGGACGCCGAAGCCATTGACCCCGCCAATCCCGCGGCCAGTCTTACCCCCGACTCCGCCACTTCCGCGACCGTGGCCCTCAAGGGAAGGATCGTCCGCAGCGGAACGCGTGTCCGCGCTGCCTATCGCTGGCAGCCCTCGCGCTTCGTCACCGCCATCGATCCCTACGCCTCCTTCGGCGATCAGGCTTTCTTCAGTTGTTATCTCCGCCAGGCCATCCGCCTCGGGCATCTCCTCCCCCCCGGCCTCGATGCCACCGTCGACATCACCAATCTCCTCGCGCAGGGCTACCGTCCCTTCCTCTCGAAAGACGGCGAAACCCTCTTCCTCGCGCAAGCTCCCCGCACCCTCCAGGCCGGATTAGCCTTCACCTTCTAGTAAACATCTTGACACTCACTTTTGGCTGGTAAACTGGACTCATCTTCCCGAGTCCGGTGAATCCGAAAGCATGTATCGCACAATCCAGCAGTCTCTTCTGGCCAGCATTCAGGCCATCCTCCACTCCCGCTACGAAATCTCCCTCGCTCATCTGGCTGTCGAGCAGCCTCCCTCCATCGCCCTCGGCGAACTGGCTCTCCCCGTAGCCTTCGAGCTGGCCAAGCGCCTCCGCAAAGCTCCTCGCGCCATCGCCACCGAGCTTGCCACCGAACTCGCCGCCTCTCTCCCCGAAGGCATCGCCAGCGTAGAAGTAGCCGGCGCCGGATACCTCAACATCCGCCTCGACCGCGCCGCCTATGCCCGCCGCATCGCCCTCGATCAGCACGCCGACCTCGGCGGCCCCGGCTTCCGCCTCATCGAGCACACCAGCATCAATCCCAACAAGGCCGCGCACATCGGCCACCTCCGCAACGCCATCCTCGGTGACACCTTCCAGCGTCTCCTCCGCCCCGACGCCTACAAAACCGGCTACGAGGTCGGCGTCCAGAACTACATCGACAACACCGGCGTCCAGGTAGCCGACGTAGTCGTAGGCTTAGTCCATCTCGAAGGCAAAACCCTCGCCACCACCCGCGAGCTTCTGGCCTCGCTCCAGTCATCCGGCCAGCGCATCGACTTCTACTGCTGGGACCTCTACGCCCGCGTCTCCCAGTGGTACACCGCCGACCCGAACCACGCCGCCACCCGCAAGCAACTCCGTCTCGACACTCTCCACGCCCTCGAAACCGGCAACAACGAGACCGCCCAGATCGCCGATCTCATCTCCACCGCTGTCCTCCGCCGCCATCTTGAAACCATGGAGCGGCTACACATCGAGTACGACTTTCTCCCCCGCGAGAGCGAGATTCTCACCCTCCACTTCTGGGACGCCGCCCGCGACCTCATGCTCGAAAAGGGCGTCCTCTACCTCGAAACCGCCGGAAAAAATAAAGGCTGCTACGTCATGCGCCGTGCCGGGACCGAGACTCCCATCGGAGAATCCACCGACCTCGGCCTTCCCGACGAAGATGCCAAGGTCATCGTCCGCTCCAACGGCACCGTCACCTACGTCGGCAAGGACATCGCATACCATCTCTGGAAGTTCGGCCTCCTCCCCGGCAAAGACTTCGGCTACCAGCGCTTCCGCGAGTATCCCAGCCACACCTGCTGGATCTCCACCTCAGGCCCCAGCGACCCCGGCCACCCCGTCTTCGGCAAAGCCGACGCCATCTACAACGTCATCGACTCCCGCCAGAACTACCCGCAGAACAACGTCATCGCCGCCCTCCGCGGCATGGGCTACACCGAGGCCGCCGAC
>JAATEV010000112.1 GCA_015655585.1 Terriglobales bacterium
CGAAGCTGGCGGCGGTTTCGGAGAGCAGGACGCGGTCCTGGGGGCGCTTGGGGCCTGCGACGGAGGGTTCTACCGTGGCGAGGTCGAGCGAGAGATGCGAGGAATACTCGGCTTCGGGGGATTCGGCGGTGTGGAAGAGGCCTTGTTCGCGGAAGTAGTCTTCCACGAGCGCGATGTGCTCTTCAGTGCGGCCGGTGAGGCGGAGGTACTTGAGGGTTTCGTTGTCGACGGGGAAGATGCCACAGGTCGCGCCGTACTCGGGCGCCATGTTGGCGATGGTGGCGCGGTCGGCGAGAGGAAGCTCGGCGATGCCGGGGCCGTAGAACTCGACGAACTTGCCGACGACGCCGTGCTTGCGCAGGGCTTCGGTGACGGTGAGGACGAGGTCGGTGGCGGTGGTGCCTTCCTTGAGCTTGCCGGTGAGGCGGAAGCCGACGACCTGGGGGACGAGCATGGAGACGGGCTGGCCGAGCATGGCGGCCTCGGCCTCGATGCCGCCGACGCCCCAGCCGAGGACGCCGAGACCGTTAATCATGGTGGTGTGGGAGTCGGTGCCGACGAGGGTGTCGGGGTAGGCGTAGAGTTTGCCTTCGGAGTCGGGCTGGGTGGTGAAGACTACGCGGGCCAGGTATTCGAGGTTGACCTGATGGCAGATGCCCATGCCGGGGGGGACGGCGGAGAAGTTGTTGAAGGCGGTCTGGCCCCACTTGAGGAAGGCGTAACGCTCGCGGTTGCGCTGGAATTCGAGGGCGGCGTTGAGGTCGTAGGCGCGGGCGGTGCCGAACTCATCGACCTGAACGGAGTGGTCGATGACGAGCTCGGCGGGCTGGAGAGGGTTGATTTTTTCAGGATCGCCGCCGAGGGCCTTCATGGCGTCGCGCATGGCGGCGAGATCGACGACGGCGGGGACGCCGGTGAAGTCCTGCATGAGGACGCGGGCGGGCATGTAGGCGATCTCGCGGGAGGGCTCGGCGTTGGGGTCCCAGCAGGCGAGGAACTGGATGTCATCGGCGGTGACGCTGCGGCCGTCTTCGTGGCGGAGGAGGTTCTCCAGCAGGATGCGGAGGGAGAAGGGGAGGCGTGTGAGGTCGACGCCTTTGGCGGCGAGGGCCTGGAGGCGGAAGATGCTGTAGGTCTTCTGACCAGAGGTGAGGGTGGCGAGGCTCTGGAAGGAATCGGGATGCGATTGGGTCGGCATGGTGTGTCTTCTCCGGGACAAGTTAGGGAGGCCGTGGGTCGCGGCTTCGAGCTGGCGAGATTCGACGGCTGAAGCCTATCAAATTTTGATGGAAACGAGGGTGGCTAGGAGCGACCGCGGTCGGGGCGACCGTGGCGAAAACGCTTCAGAATGGGAAGACGACCTGCCATCAACAAATATTTTACTGCCATGGATGGGGAAGACGTAAAGGCGGCTGAGGGGAGGCCGCTGGAGGAGAGAGAAAACGCATCTCATGCGATGGGCCGGGTTCAAAGAACCGGTTGAACGAAGAAGGATGGACAGATGCGTAAATTTGGGCTCAGGGTTTTCTTGAATGTTTTCATGGGGTTGGCCGCTCTTTTTGTTGCGGCGGGGATTTTGGGGTGCCATAGCGGGGCGTCGACTGTGACTACGGGGCCGGCTCCGGTTTCGAATCAGGCGGGGGGTGATCCGGCGGATGCGAATATGGCTCCGGTGGTGGGTGGCGAGCCGGTGGCGGTGGCTCCGGCTCCGGTGATGGGCACGCAGGCGCAGGCTCCGGTGCAGCAAAGCGTGGCGGGCCCCGCTCCGCAGGCTGCTCCGCCTGCTCCGGCTTATGACGAGCCGACGGCGCAGGGATATGCCCAGTTGGAGCAGGATGCGGACGAGAGCGAGCCGGTAGAGTATGCGGATGCGCCTCCGCCGCCGCTGCCGGAGTATGAGCAGCCGGAGGCCCCGGAGCCGAACTACATCTGGACGCCGGGGTACTGGGCTTATGCGCCGACCGGGTATTACTGGGTGCCGGGAGTGTGGTGCGCGCCGCCTTATGTCGGGGCGTTGTGGACGCCGGGATGGTGGGGGTTCTATGGCGGGAGGTATGGATGGCGTCCGGGGTACTGGGGGCCGCATATCGGGTTCTATGGAGGGATCAATTACGGGTACGGCTATACGGGGTATGGGTACTATGGCGGGTACTGGAGCGGGAACAATTTCTATTACAACCGCTCGGTGAACCGGATCAATGCAGCCCGGATTACGAACGTGTACAACCGCTCGGTGGCGGTGCGGAACAATACGCGGGTGTCGTTCAACGGCGGGCGGGGAGGGGTCGCGGCTCGTCCGCAGGCGGCGGAGATGGCGGCGATGCGGGGGCAGAGGACTCCAGCGATGTCGGCGCAGAGGCAGCACCAGCGGGAGGCTTCGCAGAACCGGACGCAGTTCTTCAATCAGAACAGGGGGCGTCCGGGGGTGACTGCGGTGGCGAGGCCGATTGCGGCGGATCGTGGGATTCAGCGGCCTGTTGCTGGGGCGGCTCGGCCTGCGGGACAGATGGGGAACCGGAATGTGGGGGCGAATGAGCAGCGTCCGCAGGGGCAGGTGACTCGGCCGGGTGAACCTGCTCGGCAGGGGCAGACGGGGCAGATGGTTCGTCCGGAGAATCGTCCGGGACAGTCACAGGTTCGGCCTGAAGGAAGAGTGGCCCAGCCGCAGAATCGTCCGATGCAGCAGGCTCGTCCGGTTCCGCAGACAAGGGCGATTCAGCCTCAGGTTCGTCCTGCGCAGCCTGCGGTTCGTCCTACGCCGCAACAGAGGCCTATGCAGGAGTCGCGTCCTGTGCAGCAGCCTCATTCGATGGCTCGTCCGATGCAGCAAGCTCGCCCGATGGTACAGCGTCCACAGGCTCCGGCTCGTCCTATGCAGCAGGCTCGGCCACAGATGCAGGCTAGACCGGCTCCGGCGGCACGGCCACAACCTCAGCAGCATGAGGGTGGGCGGCCTGAGGGGCGGCCTCGTTGAGGGTTGATTTGTTGATAAGAGAGGCCCGCTTTGTGCGGGTTTTTTCTTTTCAGGGGGTGAGATTTTGATTGTTCGCGAGGGCTGCTCCGGACAAGAGCGCATCGGAATATTTTCAAAGAAAGCCCTTGCTTGTTCGGCATGTCGGGGTAATACTGTTGCAGCTTTCCCCTAATACGATTCGTTCGTAAGCTGCGTGACCCGTGGAGCAGAATATGTCAATGCTTAGACGAAGTGTCTTGGTGGTTGTCGCCTCGTGCGCGTCCATAATCCTCACAAACTGCGGCAATGAAGCATCCAAAGCTGCACCTGCGGCTGTGGTTGCGTTACCGCCGGTTGCCGTTCCATCACAGGCTGGAGTTGTCGAAGGCAGGACGGAGAATTCGGATGCCTTTATCTGGAGGATCTTCACGCAATTCACCGCGCCGGTATCTTCCAAGGCTTCGTCACCCGTGGTGTTTGAGACCTGGGCGTCGGATGCGGATACATTTACGTCGAAGCCGCATTGGCCTACCGGGGCAGAGCCTCTCAAGCTTCATCGGAGTGTTCTGGAGATTGTGAAGAGGGTGGATGGGGCGCGCCCGCTGGCGGCCATTTTGAGCAACACAAAGGCTTTTCTTGACGTGCCGTGCGGTGGAAATGCTCAAGGGCCCACGCCTCCTTCCGGCGCGGCCTCAGGAGGTTTCCCAACTGCCGGGAGCCCAGTACCGTGCATTGCAGAGCAGGTTTTCCGCAATCGCACCAACTACGACGACATCGTAAATAACCAGATGAACACGCAGGCGGGACGGGCGGCTGCATACAAGGCAGGCACGGACTTTGAGATGCATCGGGACTCTATTGCAATTAAAGGGGACTGGGTTCCAGTGGCCACCCTGGTGCAGTGGATTTCAGGGCTTAGCGTGGCCGACGTTGACCGTGAGTACTACACTGCGATGTCAAACGGAACACGATACGCGCTGGTCGCTCTGCATGTTGCCAGCAGACAAAATCCTGATTGGGTGTGGGGAACCTTTGAGCACCAGAGGAATCCAGGCCGATGCGACTACATGGGTTGCTTTGACACGTATGGAGCAAAAACCGCCGCGGTGCTGCCAAATCGCAAGGAGTTCAACAAGGGTTATGGAGTATGCGAAAAAACGCCCGCGTTGAAAGAGTTGATGCAAAAAGCGAATCTCTCTCCGGTGTGGCAAAACTACTGCCTGAAATCGACCGAAGTCGATTTTACGGCGCCGGACGGGACGCCATACGCGCTTGGAAACTCGGTCATCGAAGGCATCGTTGGGAATGGTACAGTCGCTGCGTCCTCCTGCATCTCGTGTCACAGGTATGCATCCTATGGGCCGACTGGAGCGCCTGCAGCAGCCGCGACGAACGTTCTGCCGTTCAACCCCACGGGGAATCCAATTCCCTCCGTGCTGGCGGGCTCAAAGACCTTCGCATTCAACTGGGGCTTACTTACTCAGCAACCGTAGGCCCCCATTCATCCTGTTGGCACGCTCCTGTCCGCTCCAATGCTCTTGTTTCGTCCAGTGATTTGAGGACGCGAACGATGTTTCCTTCGAGTATTGGAGCGGATTGCTGCGGCTCAATGCGCTTCGGTGGGCTAAGTGTGCTTTTTGTTGGCCGATTGGAGTGTGTGGGTTTGAAGTGAGTTGCCGACGGATTCTGGATGCGGTTTTGATCTGGTGGGTAACGATGCTAGCCTCGAAGTTGCGCGTTTTTGCGGGCGATGGGAGTTGTGCGGATGAAGGTTCTGGTGATTGGCGGTGGCGGCAGGGAACATGCGCTGGTGTGGGCGCTGCGCAGGTCGGAGCAGGTGACGGAGGTTGTTTGCGCTCCGGGGAACGGCGGCATTGCGGAGATGGCGCGGTGCGTGCCGGTGGATGCTGGCAATCTACACGAGATGGTGAACCTGGTGGCGGTGGAGCAGCCCGCGCTGACGGTGATCGGGCCGGAGCTTCCGCTGGCGGTGGGGGTAGTGGACGAGCTGGTGAAGCGTGGTTTCCGGGTGTTTGGGCCTACGAAGGGCGCGGCACAACTGGAGACGAGCAAGGCGTTCGCGAAGGAGTTCATGCAGCGGCATGGGATTCCTACGGCGGCTTATGCGCTGTGCGTGTCGCTGGACGAGGTGAGGCAGGAGCTGGGACGGTTCTCGGTGCCGGTGGTGGTGAAGGCCAGCGGGCTGGCGGCGGGCAAGGGTGTGGTGATCTGCGAGACGCATCGGCAGGCGGAGCAGACCGCGGCGGAGATGTTCAGCGGGGCGCTGTTCGGCACGGCGGAGACGGAGGTCGTGCTGGAGGAGTTTCTGACGGGAGACGAGCTCTCGTTCTTTGCGCTGTGCGATGGGAAGCACGCGGTGGAGATCGCTTCGGCGCAGGACCATAAGCGGATCGGCGAGGGCGATACGGGGCCGAATACGGGCGGGATGGGCGCGTACTCGATTGACGGGATGGTGACGCCGGCGATGCGGCAGTGGCTGTTGCACAATGTCGCCCAGAAGGTGGTGGACGGGATGCGCTCGGAGGGCGAGCCGTTCAAGGGCGTGCTCTTTTGCGGGATCATGATGACGCCGCGGGGGCCGATGGTGCTGGAGTTCAATACGCGGTTCGGCGACCCGGAGACAGAGGCGATTCTGCTGCGGCTGGAGACGGACATCGTCGATTTGTTGAGTGCTTCGATTGACGGCACGGCGAATGAGTTGATGATTCGGATGAGGCCGGGGGCGAGCGTTTCAGTGATTGCGGCTAGCGGGGGGTATCCGGGCAAGTATGCTTCGGGGAAGGTGATCTCGGGGCTTGCGGTTGCGGAGGACGGCGCGGACGATGTGGTGGTCTTCCATGCGGGGACGGCGAAGAAGGACGGGGAGATTGTGACGGCGGGAGGGCGCGTGCTGGCGATTGCCGCGGCAGCTCCGGAGCTGAGGGAGGCGCTGGACAAGGCTTATGCGGCTTTGGCGAAGATCTCGTTTGAGGGGATGCAGTTCCGGCGGGACATTGGGTATCGGGCTCTGCGGGAGGAGAAGGCTTAGGGCGGAAGTTGCGGATGCCCGAAAAGAGGGTATAAATCAGTCGCTTCGTCCTTCGGACTTTGCTCCGGCCTTGCACCCCAGCGAACGAAAAGCTGTTCGCCGGGGACCCCGCAGTTTCGGCAGAGTGGTGGTCGCTTCGCGACGGTTTTTTGACGCCGGGCTAAAGCTCGGCTCTAATCCCAAAGACAAAAACAACGGCAACAGCAACAGCAACAGCAAACGCAGATTCCCTTCGGGAATGACAAACCCCAAAAAACAGACAACGGCAACAGCCAAAGCAAGGGCTTATGGGCTTTGGTTGTGTATGGGTAGAGAAGCGGGTTTCTCCGCTTCGCAGCTCACGATGAAGCCGTGAGCTGCTTCGGTCGAAATGACGGGGTTTGGGGTGGTGTGAAGGAAAGGCAACCGCAAAAGCAAGAACAAGAGCTGGCGCGGCGGTGAGCCGTAGAAACTCCAGATTATCTCTTCATGCATCTTGAATCTGCCTGATTTTTCTGGCTGGACAATGCGGAATCGGCGACGGAGAATAGTAGAGTACCTGTGCGGAATCTGGACGAATGGGTCGATCTGGAGCCAGAGAGATCTGGAGAGATTGGACGTCGAGGTCTCTATTTGTCGAAAGACGCCTACGGAAGGCGGAAGGTGGAATTCTGAGCGGCAAGCTTCGTAGGCTTTGGGACAAACACCCGGTTTCTGTGGCGGTTGTGGCTGCGTTGCTGGTGCGGTTGATCGTCGTCGCCATTGTGTTTCGCGACCAGACCGACCCGACGGACCACTATGCGAATTTTGGCTGGGAGATGGGCTGGGTGGCTCGGTCGATCTTTCTGGGCAAGGGGTTCAGCTCGCCGTATTTCCCTGATACCGGGCCGACGGCGATGGTGCCGCCGCTGTATCCGTACCTGATCGCAGCGATCTTTCATTTGTTTGGGCTTTATACGGTGCAGGCCGCGTTTGCGATGCTTTCGATCAACAGCGTTCTCTCTGCGCTGACGTGCATTCCGATCTACTTCAGCGCGCGGCATGTGCTGAATGAGCGGGTGGCGCGGGCGGCGATTCTGGGCTGGGTGATCTATCCCTATGCGATTTATTTTTCCGCGGCGCGGGTGTGGGATTATGCGCTGACGGGGCTGCTGTTTGCGACGTGTTTTTATTGCGCTCTGCGTTTGCAGGAGCAGGACGGAGTGGGCGTCTGGCTGGGGTTTGGCCTGCTGTATGGGTTCACGATGCTGGCGAATCCCTCGGTCCTGCCGCTGTTCCTGGTCTTCTCGGCGCTGGTGGCGTTTCGCCGGATGCGGCTCGGTAAAGCGTGGATGATGCATGGTGTTGTTGCGGCGCTGGGCGTGGTGGTGATGATTACGCCGTGGACGATACGGACGTATCGCGCGATGCATGTACTCAAGCCGATCCGCGACAACTTCTGGATGGAGTGCTGGGCGGGGAATAACGGCGATACGTTCGAGTCGAACGCGCAGTGGGCGCATCCGGCGAGCAGCCCGGCGGAGATGGACCGGTATATCCGGCAGGGCGAGATCGCCTACCTGGCGAACCAGGAGGCGTTGGCGAAGAAGTTCATCAAGGAGAATCCCGCGTTCTTTGCCGGGCTGTCGCTGCACAGGGCGTTGAGCTTCTGGACGGGGTACTGGAGCTTCAATCCCGCTTATTTGAAACAGGAGCCGTTACAGAACGCGGACATCTTTTTCTGCTCCGGCACGACGGTGTTGATGGTGATCGGGCTGGTCTGGTTCTGGAGGCGGAACAGGTATGACGCGGTTCCTTACGTGATCCTGCTTGCGCTGTTTCCGCTGACGTATTACGTGACTCATGCTTCGCCGGATTATCGGCAGCCGATTGAGCCGGAGGTGGTTACGCTGGCGGCGATGGGCGTGTTGCGGCTGAAGAACGGCAAGGGTGCGATGGCGTCGGAGGATGCGGAGCGGGTGAAGGTGCAGGTTCCGGCTTAGTGGGCGGATTCATGAGGCGGCTGTTGTGCCGGGTTGCAGAGAGGGGGCCCAGGATGTATCTTGTATCCAAGATGATTACTCAGTACAGCCGATTTTGGTTTATTCCCCGCTACTGGCGCACGGTAGCGGCATCGGCGGAGTAGCTTCATCTGAAAGATCTGAAAGACCCAGGTTTTCAGTTGATTCGATATCCACCCGAGCCGCGACCCTACGAGTCGCGGTTTTTGCTTTTTGTGACGGAGTACAGGAGAGACGCAGATGAGCGCGAGTATGGCAGTGAGTTCGCAGGCGGCTATGGCAGGACGGTTTGGAGCGTATGGCGGGCGGTACGTTCCTGAGACGCTGATGGCGGCGCTGGAGGAACTGGAACATGCCTACGGGCAGGCGAAGGTCGATCCGGATTTTCAGGCGGAGCTGGGTGGGCTGCTGCGGGATTATTGCGGACGGCCTACTCCGCTGTACTTTGCCAAGCGGCTTACGGAGTCGCTGGGCGGAGCGAAGATTTATTTGAAGCGCGAAGACCTGCTGCATACGGGCGCGCACAAGATCAACAATGCTCTGGGGCAGGGGCTGCTGGCGCGGCGGATGGGCAAGCAGAGGATCATTGCCGAGACGGGCGCGGGGCAGCATGGCGTGGCTACGGCTACGGTGTGTGCGCTGTTCGGGCTGGAGTGCGTGATCTATATGGGCGAGGAGGACATGCGGCGGCAGGAACTGAATGTCTATCGCATGAGGCTGCTGGGCGCGGAGGTGCGGGGCGTGGGGTCGGGCTCGGCTACGCTGAAGGACGCGATCAACGAGGCGATGCGGGACTGGGTGACAAACGTCCGGACGACGTACTACATTCTGGGGAGCGCGCTGGGCGCGCATCCGTATCCTACGATGGTGCGGGACTTCCACAGGGTGATCAGCCGCGAAGCGAGGGTGCAGATTCTGGAGAAGGAGGGCAAGCTGCCTACTGCGATTGTTGCGTGTGTGGGGGGCGGGTCGAATGCGATTGGTGCGTTCTATGAGTTCATTGCGGACAAGGATGTTCAGTTGATTGGCGTGGAGGCCGGTGGACGCGGGCCGGGGCTGGGAGAACATGCGGCGCGGTTCCAGAAGGACGGCGGCGGCGTGCCGGGAGTGTTGCAGGGGACGTACTCGTATGTTTTGCAGGACGAGAATGGGCAGGTGAGCGCTACGCACTCGGTTTCGGCGGGGCTGGACTATGCGAGTGTGGGGCCGGAACATGCGATGCTGCATGACTCGGGCCGGGCGACGTATGTTTCGTGCGAAGACGGGGCGGCGCTGAAGGCCACGGTGACGCTCTCGCGGACGGAGGGGATTCTGCCTGCGCTGGAGAGTGCCCATGCTGTGGCAGAGGCGATACGGCTGGCTCCGACGATGGCGAAGACGGACGTACTGATGGTGAATCTGTCGGGCCGGGGCGATAAGGACATGGGGATTCTGGCGCGGGAGCTTGACCTCAAGGGTGCGCAGTAAAAGCGACCTGCGGAAGTGATGAATATTTCTAGTTTGGTTTTGGAGAGTGTGTATGGCGATTGAGTTCAAGAAGAAGCCGGGAATTGTCGCGTACCTGACGGCGGGCGATCCGAGCCTGTCGATCACGAGAGACATTGCGCTGGCGGCGATCGACAATGGCGCGGATGTGATTGAGCTGGGAGTTCCGTTCAGCGATCCGCTGGCGGATGGGCCGGTGATCCAGAGGGCGAGCCAGCGGGCGGTGTTACATGGGACGCGGCTGGTCGATGTGCTGGGGCTGGCGCAGCAGATCCGGGTGGCTCGGCCTTCGGCGGGGCTGGTGCTGTTCTCGTACCTGAACCCGGTGGTTCGGATGGGGATGAAGACGTTCTGCGAGCGGGCGGCGGACGCGGGAGCCGACGGCGTGCTGCTGACGGACATGATCGTGGAAGAGGCCGGGGAGTATCTGGAGGCGATGGGAGCGAGTGGCCTAGCTCCGGTGTTTCTGGCCGCGCCTACGAGCCCGGACGTTCGGCTGAAGGCGATTGCGGAGGCTTCGCGGGGATTTGTTTATGCGATCTCGCGGGTGGGGATTACGGGCACGCAGCAGCAGGTTGCTTCGGACGCTCCGGAGCTGGTGGCACGGCTGCGGAAGTTTACGGAGCTGCCGATTGCGGTGGGTTTTGGCATCTCGAACGCCGAGCATGTGAAGGCGGTGGGAGAGTTTGCCGATGCCGCGGTGATTGGCAGCGCGCTGGTGGCATTGATTGAGAAGAGCGCGCCGACGGATGCGGCGGAGGCGGTTGGGAAGTTCATTGCCGGACTGCGGGCGTAAGCGGGTCAGCATGGAGGCGAGATTTATGATGAGGAGTACAAAAAATCAGCAGTGTGCGACGCCTGGGCGCGGCGCGCTGCATTGGCGAGGTTCTAAGTGGAGATCTCCGACTGGCGGATGAAGATCGATGAGTTGGATGTGCAGATTGTGCGGCTGATCAGCCAGCGAGCCGAGGCGGCACAGGCGATTGGAGAGTTGAAGCGGACCTCGGAGCTTCCGGTGTACGAGCCGAAGCGGGAGCAGGCGGTGTTTGACCGGGTTCGAGCAGCGAATCCGGGGCCGCTGGCGGATGCCGATCTGCTGCACATCTATGAACGAATCATCGACGTGATGCGGTCGTTGCAGCGGCGGGAGCCCGCTTCTTAGAAGGGCGCCTTCATATTTGTTCAGTTTCAGTTACGAATTGAGAAAGCGAAGACGATGATTGTTGCAATGCAGGGCGTGGCAACGGAAGAGGATATTCAGAAAGTAATCGAGCGGATGGTCGAGCTCGGCTTCAATGTTCACCGGACGACGGGCACGGTGCAGACGATTCTGGCAGGTGTAGGCAAGCCGGAGCACTTCGATGTCGCGGAGTTCAAGGTGCTGGAGGGAGTTTCGGAGGCGTACCGAATCTCGTCACCGTACAAGCTGGCGGGGCGGAGCTTCCGGCCGGAGGGAACGAAGATCCAGTTCCCGAATGGCGTGGTTGTGGGCGGCGAAGAGGTCGTGGTGATGGCAGGGCCGTGCTCGGTGGAGTCGCGGGAGCAGATTTTGTTGAGCGCGAAGCAGGTGAAGGCGGCGGGCGCGAAGTTTCTGCGGGGCGGGGCGTTCAAGCCGCGGAGCTCGCCGTACAGCTTCCAGGGCATGGGACTGGATGGGTTGAAGCTGCTGCGCGAGGTGGCGGATGAGACCGGTCTGCTGGTGATTACCGAGGTGATGGAGATTTCGCAGATCGAGCTGATGCTGCCGTATATCGACTGCTTCCAAGTGGGAGCGCGGAACATGCAGAACTTCAACCTGCTGCGCGAGCTTGGCCATGCGCGGAAGCCGGTGCTGCTGAAGCGCGGGATCGCGGCGACGATTGAAGAGGTGCTGTTGAGCGCGGAGTATATTCTTTCGGGCGGCAACTACGACCTGATGCTGTGCGAGCGCGGGATCAGGACGTATGAGACGTATACGCGGAACACGATGGACATCTCGGCGATTCCGGTGCTGAAGAAACTGACGCATCTGCCGGTGCTGGGCGATCCCTCGCATGGCGTGGGGATTCGCGACCTGGTGCCGCCGATGGCGCTGGCGAGCGTTGCGGCGGGAGCGGACGGGCTGCTGATGGAGATGCATCCGAACCCGGAGAAGGCGATGAGCGACGGCGCGCAGAGTTTGTATCCTGAGCAACTGGAGAAGCTGGTGGCGCAGTTGCGGCTGCTGGCTCCCGTGGTTGGGCGGACGATGGCATGATGGAACGCGTTCTCATCGTCGGGACGGGCCTGATCGGAGCTTCGATCGGCCTGTCTCTGCGTGCCGCGGGGTTTGCGGGGCGCGTGGATGGATGGGACGCGAGCCAGTCGGAGCTGGCGGCGGCGGTGCAGGTGGGTGCGGTAGACGATGTGGCCAACAGCGCGGAGGACGTGCTGGCGCTGGCGCGGGTGGCCGACGTGATTGTGCTGGCGGTGCCGGTGCTGGCGATCAAGGACTGGATGCAGCGACTGGCTCCGGCGCTGCATGAGGGGCAGCTTGTGACGGATGTGGGCAGCACGAAGCTGGAGATCGCTGCGCTGGCGAAGGAGTTGTTTGGCCGCGACGGTTCGGCGGCGTTTCTGCCGGGGCATCCGATGGCGGGCAAGGAGTCGGGCGGGGCTTTGCAGGCGGAGGCCGGGCTCTTCGACGGGGCGATGTGGCTGTTTACTGCGGCGGGCTTGGAAGCCATTGCCGCGGGCGCTGAAGCCACTGCCGCAGGCGCTGAAGCCACCGCGATGGAGACGGAGTGGCGCGGGTGGGTGAGCCGGTTCGGCTCGCGGACGCTGGATATGGATGCGGCGCGGCATGATGAGATTTGTGCGTGGGTGAGCCATTTGCCGCAGATGCTTTCGACGGCGTTGGCGGCTTTGCTGGAGGACAGGTTTGGCGATGCTCCGGAGATTGCCGCGATCGGTGGGCGGGCTCTGCGGGAGACGACGCGGCTGGGCGCGAGTCCGTACAGCATGTGGCGGGACGTGGCGATGACGAATACGGGGCCGCTGGCGGACACGCTGCTGGCACTGGAGCAGAGGCTGGCGCATGTTCGGGAGAATTTGCGGACTCCGGAGCTGAGGGAAGAGTTTGCGCTGGCGAACCGTTTTCGCCAGCGGCGGCGTGGATGAGTTTGGTTTATGAGCTATTTGAGGGAACGTATCTGTGAGTAATTCGACGAACAATCTGCCTATCCGGCTTGCGGATGTTGAGGACGCGCGGGAGCGGCTGCGCGGAGCGATCTATTACTCTCCGTGCGCGTATTCGCAGACGCTCTCGGACCTGACGGGACAAGAGATCTTTTTGAAGCTTGAGAACCTGCAGATGACGGGTTCGTTCAAGGAACGTGGCGCGTTGAACCGTATTGCGATGCTGACGCCGGAGCAGGCGTCGCGCGGCGTGGTGGCGGCGAGCGCGGGAAATCACGCGCAGGGCGTGGCGTATCACGCGACGAAGCGCGGGATTCGCGCGCTGATCGTGATGCCGCTGGCGACTCCGCTGGTGAAGGTGACGGCGACGCGGGGGTTCGGCGCGGAGGTGGTGCTGCATGGAGCCAACTACGACGAGGCGTATGAAGAGGCGCGGAGGCTCTGCGCGGCGGAGGAGATGACGTTTATTCATCCGTTCGACGACCCGATCGTGATGGCGGGGCAGGGGACGATTGCCCTGGAGATGATGGAGCAGATTCCGGAGCTGGAGGCGGTGGTGATTCCGATTGGCGGCGGCGGGCTGATCGGTGGGATCGCGACGGCGATCAAGGAGTCGCGGCCGGAGATTCGGGTGGTGGGGGTGCAGACTTCGAGGCTGCCTTCGATGCTGATGGCGAAGGAGGCGGGGCATCCTGTGACGATTGAGCCCGCGACGACGATTGCGGATGGTATTGCGGTGCGGCGATCGGGGGAGGTGACGCTGCCGGTGATCTCGAAGTACGTGGACGAGATTGTAACGGTGGATGAGGACGAGATTGCGTCCGCGATTCTGGTGCTGCTGGAGCGGGAGAAGACGCTGGCGGAGGGAGCTGGCGCTGTGGCGCTGGCCGCACTATTGCAGAAGAGGACCGGGCTGAAGGGGGCGCGGACGGGCGTGCTGATGTCCGGCGGAAATATCGATGTGACGCTGTTGAGCCGGATTATCGAACGTGGGTTGGTGCAGGATGGAAGGTTGATCCGGCTGAGGATTCATCTGCTGGACAAGCCGGGGGCGTTGGCGGAGTTGACGCGGCTGATTGCGAATCATCGCGCAAACATTGTGGATACGCTGCATAACCGGGCTTACTACGGCGTGAACCTGGGGGACACGGTGATCGACATTACGATGGAGACGCGCGGGCCGCAGCAGGTGGCGGAGCTGCTGGCGGCGTTGACGGCTGAGGGGTATAAGCATAGCCGCGTGATTTAGACGCTTTAAGGCGCCCTTGCGCCGGGCGGGCGGCACTTCGTGCTGTGTGTCGCTTCGCTTGGGCCTCCCGCTGGTCGGCGGAAGAATTTTCCTGCCGAACTGGGTCAGGATTTTTCGTAGTGGAAGTGTAGCTCCTGCTCGCTGGCTACGGGCTGGCCGTCTTTGGTGGCGGGCTTGAAGGTCCATTGCTGGACGGTGGCGATGACGGTCTCGTCGATGCCGTGGCCGAGGCCGCTGGTCATCTTGATGTCTGCGATCTTGCCGTTGGTGTCGATGACGATGTCTAAGATGACGTCGCCTTTGGCGCCGTGGGGAAGGGGGGAGAGATCGGGTTTGGGCGCGGGGAAGTAGCTGGCGAGGGCGATGTTGATGTTGCCTGAGCCGAGGGAGTCTGCCCCGGCGATTGAGTCGGGTTGCTCGGATGCCGGTGCCTGGGTGTTGGGCGAAGAGACCGAGGGTGCGGGAGTGGGTTTGGGTGGCGTGGGGAGAGCTACGGAGGCCTTGGCGTCTTTGGGCTGGGTCTTCGGGGGGGCGGTGGCTTGAACCGGGGCGCGGCCGGGGAAGTAGGTGAGGAGGAGATTCTTTCCGTGTTCGCTGCCGGGCAGGCGCATGGGAGCTACCCAGGAGGCTCGCTGATGGATGAGCAGGGCGATGAGGGAGACGTGAAGCGCGATGGAGCCGATGGCGAAAGCGGGGCTGCGGCGGGATGAGGGGATGGGCTTGCCGATGGTGTCCATGCTGGCCTTCTCCGGTTTCGCTATGCAGGCATCGTGCAAGCAGGATAGCAGTCGCTCGGGCGATGGACTATCTCTGTTTGCACGATGCCTGATGGTTGTTAGACGCGGGAGAAGGTGGTCTGTTGTTTTTCCTGGTGGCGTTCTACGGCGAGTTCGATGAGGCGGTCGATGAGCTGTTTGTAGGGGATGCCGGTGGCCTCCCATAGCTTGGGGTACATGCTGATGCTGGTGAAGCCGGGTAAGGTGTTGATCTCGTTGAGGTAGATGCGGGGTTTGGATTTTTTGCCCTTTTGGGATTTGGTTTGGGGCTCCATGAGGAAGTCGACACGGGCGAGACCGGCGCAGTCGCAGGCTCGGAAGGCCTGGACGGCCATTTTGCGGATCTCTTTTTCTTCGGACCTGGAGAGTTTGGCGGGGATGATGGGGATCGAGGCGTCGGAGTGGTACTTGGCGTCGTAGTCGTAGAACTCGGCGCTGGGGACGATTTCGCCTACGACGGAGGCGGTGGGGGAGTCGTTGCCGAGGACTGCTACTTCCAGCTCGCGGGGCTTGGCATTGGGGCCGCCTACGCCTTGTTCGACGATGAGCTTGCGGTCGAAGGTGCAGGCGAGGTCCATGGCGGGGGCCAGCTCGGCTCGGTTATGGACTTTGCTGATGCCTACGGAAGAGCCTAGATTCGCGGGTTTTACGAAGACGGGGTACTTTAAATTCTTTTCGATGCGCTTGGTTGTGGCTTTGGGGTCGGAGTGCCAGTCGCTGCGGAGGAGGTTTAGGTGCGGGGTCTGGGGGAGATTGGCGGCGGCGAAGAGCTGCTTCATGGCGGTCTTGTCCATGCCGGTGGCGGAGCCTAGGACGCCGGAGCCGACGTAGGCGATGTCGGCCAGCTCGAAGAGGCCCTGGATGGTGCCGTCTTCGCCGAAGGTGCCGTGGAGGACGGGGAAGATGACGTCGAGGGTCTGGGCGAGGGTTCCGTTCTGGTGGGCCAGATCGGCGCTGGCGCTTAACTGGATGGAGCGGGAGGAGGCGGATTTCTTCAGGAGTGGCGCGGGTTTTGCGCTGCCGGTGAGAAGCTGCTGCGCCGCGCCGGAGGTGACCCACTGGCCCTGTTTGGTGATGCCGATGGGGACGACTTCGTACTTGGTTTTGTCGATGGCTTTGAGGATGGAGGCGGCGGAGAGGAGGGAGACCTCGTGCTCGCCGGAGCGGCCACCGAAGAGAATGCCGATGCGGAGTTTTTTCTTTTTCATGGTTGCACTACAAGTTTCCCTTAGTTGAGGGCGTGGAGAGAAAAAAGTTTTGGCGGGGAATCTACTTGGTTTTATGCGGATTTTTACGATTTGCTGTGGGTGGAACGTGGTAATTGCGTGGTGGTTTGTGGCGGGTGGATGGTGGATGGATGGTTTGGAACGACCATGAAGGCGGCTGCGAAAAATGCGCCACTTTTTGTGTGGAATTGTTCAGACTTTCTTGCGAGGCTTCGATCTCCTAGTCGACTAGTTGACATTTCTGCGGGGGCGGCTCAAACTCCTATCTAACTAGGAGGAGTGATGAGGAAGCTCAGGAAAGAGAACAAGCCACTGCCTCCGATAGAGCTTGCGATGATGCATGTTCTATGGGAGCACGGGCCTTCCACGGTTCAGGAGGTGCAGGAGCGGCTGGGGAGAGGGTCGGCTTACACCACGGTGCAGACCACGCTGAACACGATGGAGAAGAAGGGCCATGTGAGACGGACGCTGCGGGGGAAGGCCTATGTGTACGAGGCGGCGCTGGAGCGCGAGACGGCAATGGGAAGCGCGGTGCAGGATCTGATCGAAAGGATGTTTGGCGGGCGAGTGGATGCTCTGCTGATGAACCTGGTCGAGACCGAGAAGGTTGATGCGGATACGTTGTTGCGGCTGCGGCGCACCATTGCGGAGAGAAAGGAGAAGGCATGAGCGGGGCTATGGAGTGGGCTCTGGACTATTTGTTGAACTCGGTGTGGCAAATACCTGTGCTGGCTGTGTGTACTTGGGGATTGGTGAAGCTGACGGAGCGGGCGGGAGTTCGGTTGCAGGCTCGGTTGTGGGTGGGGTGCCTGTTGCTGGGGGTTTTGCTGCCTGCTGTGCCTAGATTGAAGATGCCGGAGTTTTCGCCGCGGCGGACGGAGGTGGTTGGCGTGAAGGCCGCTCGGCCTGCGGCTTCGCGCACGATTGCAGGGGCGGCGGACCGGATTGCGGGCTATACGGATGGGATCGCGCTGCCGATGAAGACGGGCTGGCTGGGACGGCTGCTGCTGGGGATGTATGGAGCGTCTCTGTTGCTGGGTGGGGTGAGGTTGTTGCGGGAGTTGGGAAAGACGCGGACGGTGGTGCTCCGCTCGCATCCAATGGAGCTTCCGCGGGGGATTGAGGCGGAGTTGCTGCGGTTGGAGAGGAGCTTCGATGTGGGGCCGGTAGAGGTGCGAGGTAGCGCCGAGTTGCACAGTCCGGCTACGGTGAGCTGGCCGCTCCCGATGTTGTTGCTGCCGGAGAGCTTTGCCATGTTGCAGGAAGAAGATGCAGCGGCGGCGCTGGGGCATGAGCTGGCGCATGTGAAGCGGCGAGACTTTGCGGGGACTCTTGTGCTGGAGATGGTTTTGCTTGTGGTTTTCTATCATCCGGTGATGCGGTGGGTGAAGCGGCGGGTAGCGGAGTCACGCGAGATGGTTTGCGACGAGATGGCGGCTGCCGTGACGACGGGCCGGGCGGAGTATGCGTGGTCGCTGGTGAATCTGGCGGAGGGCTCGATGGTGGAGGATCGGGAGTTTCTGGTGGGGATTCTGGGGAAGGGGCCGCTGGAGATTCGGGTGGAGAGGCTCGTGGATACGAGAGTGTTGTGGTCCCGCCGATATCGGGTGCTGTCGGCAGTTGCTTGTATGGCGATGCTGGCTGGGGCTTCGGTGGGGGTTGTCTTGATAGCTCCGAAGAGTTTTGCGCAGATGGTGTCTTCTGCCGGGGCCTCGGAGGAGAAGCTGGAGTTCGATGTGGCTTCCATTCGGCAGAACAAATCCGGTGCGCCGCCTGCGGGAGATAAGCCGGGATCGAATGTTCCTCTTGGCCCCGGAGATGTTTATCGTCCGAGCGGCGGCATTTTAAGGGCGACGAACCTTCCGTTGCTTGCTTATATCGAATTTGCCTACAGGATGACGGATTATCAGGAGGAGTCGCTTCGTGCGAGTATGCCGGGCTGGGTGGTTACGGATCGGTTCAATATCGAAGCGCGAACGGAGAATCGTAGTGCTACGAAAGACCAGTTGCGCGGGATGATGCGTTCTTTGCTGGCGGAACGGTTCAAGCTGGCGGTTCACTACCAGACGCGGCAGGTGCCGGTCTTTGCGCTGGTGATGGCAAGGCCCGGTGCGATGGGCCCGAAGCTGCAATCGCATCCCGCAGGTGCGGCCGCCTGCTCGAATTACACTCCTCCTGCGAGGTCTCCCGATGGGACGCAGCCTTCGGACCAGTTGCAGGTGGTCAAAGGCGGTTTTCCTACTATCTGCGGAGGGATTCTTGGGCTGCCTGCGAGCGCTCAGGATCGCTATAGCTTTGGTGCAGCGAATCTTCCGATGGGCCGTATTGCGAGCTCGTTTTCGAGTTGGGGAAATCTGGGACGCCCGGTTGTGGATCGGACGGGATTGAATGGAAAGTACGACTTTGTTCTGGATTACACGCCGGAGCCGCGTCCTGCTTATGCTACGGAAGATTCGGGAGGGCCGACGTTTCAGGAGGCTTTGAAGGAGCAGCTTGGGCTGAAGCTGGAGGCGCAGAAGGGGCCGGTTGAGTTTCTGGTGGTCGATCATGTGGAGCGGCCCGGTGAGAATTAGCGATGGGACGTGGCTGGCTTAGATGTTTGTGGTGGGGTGGGGAAGATAACGGCAACAGGAAATTGCGGGGCCTCCGCTGTGTAGTTTCGCAGCTTCGGTTGAGGTGCTTGTGTTTTGGTGGGTGCAAGGAGGGATGCACCTTCGATTTCTTTTTGGGGGAAGGGGGTGGGAGGGTTATGGTCTTCGGTAGAGGACATGGTGATACGAACTGTTTCGGCCCGGATGCCTGGACTGGATACGCTGCGCGCGCTCGCGATTCTGGTGGTGATGCTTTATCACCTGCAGGGGGCGCTGCCTGAGTGGATGGCGGGGGTGGGGCAGTATGGGTGGATGGGGGTGGACCTATTCTTTTGCCTGAGCGGGTATTTGATTGGGTCGCAGTTGCTGAAGCCGTATGGGCTTGGGGGTGTGCCTTCGCTGCGGGAGTTTTATCGGCGGCGGGTTTATCGGATTCTTCCGGCTTACCTGTTCGTGCTGATGCTGTATGTGGCGTGGCCGGGGTGGAGGGAGGCTCGGATGCTGCCTCCGCTGTGGAAGATGCTGACGTTTACGGCGAACCTGGGGTTCGATGTGAAGCGGCGGGCGTTCTCGCATGTGTGGTCGCTGTGCGTGGAGGAGCATTTTTATCTGGCTCTGCCGGTTCTGGTGATGGGGATGATGCGGCGCCCTTCGGTGAAGAAGACGGTGGGTCTGATTGTTGCGGTGGTGGTGTTGGGGGCTCTGTATCGCGGGTATGAACTGCTGCCTGTGCTGGCTCCGTTTGGCTGGACGGCGGGGCGGGAGGCTCCGGCGTTCTTCTTTCGGACGCTCTACTATCCGACTTATACGCGGCTGGATGGGCTGGTGGAGTGGGATGGCTCGGCGGGGGCATGTGAGTTTCTTTGGCGGAGCGGCTTTGGTGGGGGTGGTGGCGTGGATGTTTCGGGATGGGATGGGCGCGGAGACGAAGGCTGCGGCGTGGGGGATGGTGGTGGGGTTGCCGATGCTGGCAACGGGTCTTGGGCTGCTGGTGGCTTCGAGTGTGAGCCGGGATGGGTGGTTGAGCCGGTTTCGGGTGCCGGGTGCGCGGATGGTGGCGGTTCTGGCTTATAGCCTCTACCTGACGCATAAAGAGGTGGCGCATCTTTGCGGGACGTATCTGCCGGGGTGGACCGCGGGGAGAGACTGGCGGGCGGTGATGGTGTATGCGGTGGCTTGTGTAGGGGTGGCGGCGGCTTTGTATTTCGGGGTGGAGAGGCCGTTTATGGTGTTGCGGGAGCGGAGGGGATCGGAGCTGGTGGAGATGGAGATGCGGCGGGAGCCTGCGCTTTAGGGGTAAGGTGTGGGATTGGAAGGAAGAGTAAGAACAAACAACAGCGACGGCAATTAATCAGTCGCTTCGCCCTTCGGGCTACGCGACAGCCTTCGGCAGAGCGGTGTTGGGGCTTTCGCGGCGAGGCTTTGACGCCGGGCTGAAGCCCGGCTCTATCTCAAGAGCAAGAACAATTACAAACGCAGATTCCCTTCGGGAATGACAAACCAAAAAGCGGACAACAGCAACGACAACGGCAAAACGAAATACAGGGGTCTCTCCACTCCGCTTCGCTCCGGTCGAGATGACGTGTTGATTGTGGTGTGGGAAAAGAGGAAAGGCAAAAACAACAGCAAAAGCGGTTCGCGTTTTGAACGGATGCTCATCATCGCGACGATGAAGCTATCGCGAAGATGGGGCACCCGTTGTGTGGGTTGGGAAGAAGAGGAGCGGTTAGCTGCGGGGGGAGGGGGAGTTTTCTTGCTTGGGTTTTACGCCTGCGGTGGGGGTGATCCAGATGACGGTTACGAGGGCTATGAGGGAGAGGGCGGCGTAGGGGTGGTAGAAGGCCAGAGGGATCGAGGCCACGTAGCTTAGAAGCGAGAGCCAGTGTTTGTGCTGGACTACGGCGTCCTGGGATTGGAGCTTGTCGGCGAGGCGGAGGCGGCGGCCTATGGACAGGCGCAGCAGCATGAAGCCGAAGCCGGTGAGGACCATAGAGGCGGCGTAGAGGGCTACGGAGAAGGAGTCGATCTCCTTTTCGAGGACGTAGGAGGTGAAGAAGGGAAGAAGAGACAGGCAGAAGAGAAAGAAGAGGTTGGCGTAGAGGACGGTCTCGTCCACCTCTTCGGTGCGGTGGAGGAGGTGATGGTGGTTGACCCAGTAGATGGCGGTGAAAGCGAAGGAGATGGCGTAGACCACGAGGATGGGAACGACGGAGAGAAGACCGGCGAGGCCGTTCTGGTGAGGGACCTTGAGCTCAAGCACCATGATGGTGATGATGACGGCGATGACTCCGTCAGAGAAGGCTTCGAGGCGGGATGGGTTGGATACGTGATGGCGCATGAGCTTTTGGAGAGAAGGATATATGGATTGGGGCGGATTTTTAAAGGCGTAACGGTGATCAGAGTGATTTTTAGAGACTGATAAAAGATGATTTTTAAGCGCTGATCGCGGATTTAAATATAAGAGAGGGTATTTAAAGACAAAATACAGGGGTCTCTCCACTGCGGCGGCAAAAAGCGCCGCCTCCGGTCGAGATGACGTATGTTTCGAGGTTCCTGGCGGGTGGTGGTGATTTATTGCGGTTTTTGGGTGGGTGGTAGGTGGTTGGGGGTGAAGCTTTTTACTACTACCCCGGAGGTTTCGAAGTGGGTGACGCGGTGGTCGGTGGTGTGGCCCATGAAGACGGCTTTGCGGAGGAGGGTGATGAGAGGGCGGGCGTCCTGGTCGAAGAAACGGCTGAGGGTGGCGTCGTAGTCGACGATGAGGTTGTAGGAGACGCTGCATTTGGAGCAGAGAATGGGGTCTTCGAGGGTCCGGTGGAAGGCGGCATCGGGGAGTTTGCCGACGGGGTCGGTGCCGGAGCGGACGGCTGCGATGGTGAGAGACATGCTGTTTGTAGGCTAACATCGCGATTTAGAGGCGAAGGGACGGAGAGAGGGATTAGAATCGGGGACATAGACGAAAACGGGGTCTGAGGGACGGAAGGAATTTTAAGGAACGTCTTTGCAGTCCGCGGCTCGTCCAAGAAGAAGAGCAAACGCAGATTTTTGGTGTGGAAGATGTCTGGCGGCGGCGCAGGGACCACTGAGGGAACTCGCTAACGGCTGGCCACTCCCATATAATCAAAGCTTCGCGCAGTGTGCAGGCGAGTGTGATTTTTACAGCAGTGAGGGTGTGCGTATCTTTACCGTGAATCGAGAGAGCGGAAGCTCCCTGAAAAGTAAGACCAAGCCTGAGTGCACGCGCTCCAGCCGCTTTCGCATTGCTTATGCCGCGTTGCTGTTTGTCCTTGGCACTGTGGCGGCCGCACCGCTGACGGCCCAGGTGTCGCAGTCGATTACGAACGGGGCTGCTCCGGCGCCGGGCGCGGACAGATTATGCGTTCCGCAGGTGATTAATAACCGGCGCATTCCGAAGGAGTCGGTGCTGGCGCGGCTGTATAGCCATGAGAATGACCCTTACGATCCGGCGATCGTGGAGCGGGACTTCAACTCACTGTGGAACACACAATACTTCGAGAACCTGCGAATTGAGCGGGTGGACACGCCGAAGTGCGTGCAGTTGGTGATCTATGTCCGCGAGAAACCGACGATTCAGGAGATTGTTTACAAGGGGCTGAACGCGGTTACGGTCTCGGACGTGATGGAGCGGTTCAAGAAGGCGAAGGTTCCGCTTTCGGTGGAGAGCCAGTACGACGATACGAAGGCGCTGCGCGCGGTGGTGGTGTTGAAAGACCTGCTGGCGGAGCATGGGCACCAGTTCGCGACGATTACTCCGCAGGTGCGGGCGATTCCGCCGGCGAAGGTGGCGTTGACGTTCGTGGTGAAAGAAGGGCCGACGGTGAAGGTCGGCAAGATTGCGTTCCAGGGCAACGATAACGTAAGCGACCGCACGCTGCGCAACTCGATGCGGAACCTGAAGCCGATCGGAATTCCGCACTCGATTATTCTGGAGAACCTGCTCCCCCGGACGTTCGACGCGAGCAAGCTGGACGAGGACACGGAGCGGGTGCGGTGGGCATTTCAGGACCGCGGCTACTTCAGAGCGCAGGTGGTGGACCCGATTACGCATGTGCGCGATGCGGGTGGGTTGAATCCGTTTACGCTGCGGCCTTCGAAGGGCAAGCGCATCGATATTCTGACGTCGGTGGAAGAAGGGGAACGGTATCGGCTGGGCGGGATTACGTTCACGGGGATCAAGTCGAACATCAACCCGAAGGCCTTGCGGACGTTGTTTGCCGAGAAAGATGGCGATTACTTCAATCGCACGCTGTTCAGCAAGGGGCTGGAGGAGCTGAGGAAGGCGTTTGGCGCGCAGGGATACATCGACTTTACGCCGCAACCGGTTCCGCGGTTTGACGAAGCGAAGAAGCTGATCTATCTGGATATCAATATTGAAGAGGGCAAGCAGTACTACGTGTCGAGGATTGAGTTCTCGGGGAACACGCTGACGCGCGACAAGGTGATCCGGCGTGAGCTGATGCTCGAAGAGGGACAGGTTTATAACAGCCGCCTGTGGGACCTCTCGTTGCAGCGCCTGAACCAGTTGAACTACTTCGAGACGCTGAAGTCGGAACAGGACTCGACGCAGCACCTGAACGCGGATGACGGTACGGTAGACCTGCTGCTGAAGCTGAAGGAGAAGGGCAAGAACTCAATCGGCCTGAACGGCGGCATCAGCGGACTGTCGGGCACGTTTATCGGGTTGAACTACGAGACCAACAACTTTCTTGGCCTGGGCGAGACGCTGTCGGTGTTGGCGAACGTCGGCGAGTTGCAGCGGAACATCAGCCTCGGATTTACGGAGCCGTATCTGCGGAACCGGCCGATCTCGTTGGGCGTGCAGGTGTTTGCCAGGAAGCTGGACTATAACCCGTCGAAGGCGTACTCGGCCTCGGGCGCGGTGGCGGGAAACCTGACGACGGCGCAGCAGTCGCTGCTGACGAACTACAACGAGTCTACGACGGGACTTTCGCTGGCGTTGCAGGAGCCGCTGCGGCATCTGTTCGCGAAGAGCGGCGTGACGCGCGTGGGCGTGTCGTACCAGCTCTCGCGCTCGACGGTGACGGCGTTCAACCAGAACACGACGAATATCTTCCAGTCTCTGGCGTTCCGTTCTGGCGTGCAGGGGCAGAACCAGTTGAACGGAATCATTACGTCGCTGATTACGCCGAGCTTCTCGTACTCGAGTCTGGATCGTGCGGTTGGACCGCACTCGGGCCGTGACCTGAACCTGCTGTTCCAGGTGGCTGGCGTGGGTGGCAATGTGCGGTATTACTCGCCGATTGCGAGCTATCGGCAGTTCTACCCGATGAAGGGCCTGAAGATTAATCGCGAAGGCCATAACGTTCTGGCGTACAGGGTGCAGTTCGCGCATGTGGCTGGGTATGCGGGCGAAGTTGCACCGCCGACGCACCGCATCTACAGCGGCGGCGAGGCGGACCTTCGCGGATTCGATATCCGTGCGGCTGGGCCGTATACGTTTATCCCGACCAGGGTGCAGTTCAACCTGACGAACCCTGATGGGTCTGTGGTTCCGCGCGACCCGACGAACCCGGCCCTGGGCAATGTTCAAATTCCGCTGCCGGTGTACCGCATGGCCGCGATTGGCGGCGATACGAGCTTGACGGCGAACCTCGAGTATCGGTTCCCGATTATCAGCCAGGTGACGTTCGCGTTCTTTACGGACTTCAACCTGACCTTCGACGCGAGGCCGGAGCAGTTGCGGCAGAGCGCACAGGGGCAGGCGATCCTAAATGGCGCATCGTATGGTTGCCCGACGGTTGTGAACGGCTCGTGCTTTGGCGGGCAGTCGGTGCAGTTCCCGCTGGTTCTGAAGACGGTGCCGGGCACGAACTTTGTGCCGCGTATGACGAACGGCGCTTATCTACAGGTGATGCTGCCGATTGTGAACGCTCCGTTCATGATCTATTACGGGTATAACCCGCTGCGTCTCTATCGGGACATCCCGCAGGAGCTGGCGGTTCCGAACTCGGGTCCGAATAACCTGAATACGTTCAAGAGCTACTTCCCGACGACGGGCGCAGGGCAGTTCAGCTATGCGCAGGCGGTGCAGTTCTATGGCGCGGATTATATTCTGCGTGAGCCGCGTAAGACGTTCCGGTTTACGGTGTCTACGAACTTCTAACTCTGGTTGGTTTTTCGGGAGGGCCCGCTTTGGCGGGTCCTCTTTGTTTTTGTGGGGGAGGAGGTGATTCTGGTCTCCTCGTCCTTCGGGATTTAGCAGGGTGGTGGTGCCGCTTGCGCGGCGAGGTTTTGTTTGCCAAGCTTGCGCTTGGGTTTATCTCAGAATCAAGAACAACAGCAAAAGCAATAGATCAGTCGCTTCTCCCCCTCGACTACGCTCGGGGCTTTGCTCCGGCCTTGCACCCCGGCGAACGAAAAGCTGTTCGCCGGGGACCCCGCAGTTTCGGCAGAGCGGTAGTCGCTTCGCGACGGTTTTTTGTGGCTGGGCTAAAGCTCGGCCCTATCTCAAAGGCAAGTGCAACGGCAAAGGCAACTACAAACGCAGATTCCCTTCGGGAATGACAAACAAAAAACAGACAACAGCAACAGCAAAAGCGAAATGCTGGGGGCTCTCCGCTATGGCAGCAAAAAGCGCCGCCTTCGGTCGAGATGACGTTTGTTGTTGGTGGGTGGGATTGGGGGAAAGCAACAGCACAGGCAAGAACAGGCAACGACAACAGCAACGGCTTATGGGCTTTGTGACGGTATGGGTAGAGAAGCGGATTTCTCCGCTGCGCAGCGCAATGAGGCCGCGCTGCTTCGGTCGAAATGACGCAGGTTTGGGGGAAGGAGGGCAAGAACAAACAACGGCAAAAGCAACTGCAAACGCGGATTCCCTTCGGGAATGACAAACAACAAGCAGGCGACCGCAGTGGCAAGAACGACGGTAAAAGTCTGGGCTTGTGGGCCGGACGGTGGTGGTTAGTAGGCTCGCTGGTACATGCGGGAGATGCGGTCGTGCCAGCCTAGCTTGTCGTCGTCCAAGAGGGCCCAGAAGAAGCCTATGCCTAGCGGGCAGGCTGCGAGGGCGACTGCGAAGAGGCGGCGGCGCATGGCGGACCGGGTGGGGTTGTCGTCGGAGAAGGTGCAGAGGCCGATGCGGGCGTAACGCATTCCGGGGGTGGTGTCGGAGAAGGTGAAGAAGAGCAGGTGATAGAGCGTGGCGAGGACTGCGAGAGCCACGGCGATGGTGACGGTGGCGAGGGGCAGCGGCATAGGCGTGGTGGCGCTGGTTGTGGACTGGGGGCCGGAGATCTTGTGGAAGGTGATGGCGGCGGTGGCGACGAAGGCCAGGAGCGAGGCGGAGATGATGCAGGCATCGACTACAGCGGCCATGACGCGGAGGCTGATGGCCGCGGTTTGCAGGGGGAGGATGGGGTTGAAGAAGGGCTCGGCGACGGTCTGGCTGGGCTGGGCCGGGATGGCGGCGGGGGTGGCTCCGAGCATGATGGAAGACCACTCGGGCTCTACGGACTCTACTACGGGGGAGGTGGAGATCTGGGTGGCCTCGACCTCGAAGATGCGGAGCTGGGCGGTCTGGGGGGTGGGGGCGTCGTCTTCGCGGAGAGGGCCCTCGGCGAGGCGCGGGCGGGCTTTGCGCGGGGCGACGAGCTGGCGCGGGAACTCGATGAGGTTGGCGGGGATGTCAACGGGCGGTTCGAAAGACTCGAAGACGGGAGAGTGGCGGAAGGCGATCTCGTCGTCGAGGGCCTGACTCTCCTCTTCGTCGAAGAGGATGGAGGGCTCGATGCGGTGCGCGGCGGTGGGATCGATGGGGGCCAGGGGAACGTCGAGCCTGACGGTGAGGGCGGGCGGGGCTATCTCGGCTGCCGGTGTGGGGGGGGGCTGCGGAGCGATCTGCTGGGCGGCGATGGTGTGGGCGGGTGGTAGCTCTTCGGAGGGAGCGGGGGGCGCGGTGAGGCTCCACTGGTCGAGCTCGGCGAGGAGCTCGTACTGGGCGTTGGCTATGGCCTTGGCGTTGAGGACGGCGACTTCGGCGGCGGCTTCGGCCTGGCGGATGGCGCGCTCGGCCTCGGCGGCGAGGTAGGAACGGTAGCTGGGGGACTGGGAGTAGCGCTCGGCCACGGCCTGCGCGATGCGGGCGGTGCGGTCTTTGGCGGGGGCGGAGGAGGCGATGGGGGTGACGGCCCGGGAAGAGCTCTGGCCGCGGCGGGCACGGTGCGCGGCGAGGCGTTCGGCGACCTGCTCCTTCAGGGCAAAGGGCTCGGTTTCGAGGTCGCGGGGATCGTTGTCCTGAGGCTGTAGGTTAAATTGTGCGGCGCTCATATTGCTCAAATCCAGACTCGCTTCCGTGAAATCGTTTAGCCTCAAAGAGTGGTGCGTTTGACGAGCTTCGAACCGAAGGAACAGGGAAGGAAGACCCGTTGGCAGCGCCGTCTGCCATTACAGGGTTACGGCGATATCCGAGCATTACAAACAGACTGCGGGGGCTGCGTGGCTGGGTGGAGGAGAGGTCTTATTCTCCGCCGGAGCGTTGCGTGGAGCGCCCCTGGGACTATTTACCTACTGATAACTATCATGGCTTTTGCGGCAAGTCATCCACAGCTTTGGGCCCAGGAGGTGACGAGTGAGGCACCATCTCAGGCGGTGACGGTACAGACGTCGAAAGTGGGGCAGGCGCTGCCGGATTCGCCGGGGGCGGTGCGGTATCCGGAGGCCGAGGTGGTGCCTCCGGAGGACGACCGGGACACGGTGACGATTGAGTCGAATGAGCCGCAGAGGAAGACGGGGAATGTGTATACGGCGGACGACCATGTGGTGATCACGTACCGCAACCATGTGGTGTATGCCGACCATATTGTGTATGACTCCGATACGAATGAGCTGACGGCGACGGGGCATCTGCGGGTGGTGGGCGGGAAGAACAACGAAGACTTTACGGCGAGCCACGGAAGGATGAATGTGGTGACGCAGACGGGGCGGTTCTACGACGTGAACGGCTCTGTGGGGATGAAGGCCGGGATGAAGTTGGGGGGGACGTCGCGGGAGACATATGTGAACAGCAATCCATTTCTGTTCATGGGCAGGATGGTGGAGAAGACGGGGCCGGAGGAGTACACGATCTACGACGGGAAGTTTACGTCGTGCATGATGCCGCATCCGGACTGGCTGCTGTCGGCGGGTAAGTTCCATGTGGGCGAGGGGAGGGCCTCGGCGCAGAACAGTATTTTTCATGTGGTGGGGCTTCCGCTGCTGTATCTGCCATATGTGACGCACCCGGTGGAGGCGGACCAGAGGCAGAGCGGGATTGAGATCCCTGAGTTTGGGAACTCTTCCACGAAGGGAGTCGTGCTGGGGGAGACGTTTTACTGGGCGATCAACCGGAGCATGGACCTGACGGTGGGGCTGGATTATTTCTCGCGCAGAGGATGGTCGGAGCGGTCGACATTTCAGTACAAGGGCGTGGGGAACGACTTTGTGAGGGCGCACTACAGCGGGTTGCAGGACCGCGGCTACATGGCGGGCAACGTGTATGTGAACCAGGGCGGGCAGGACATCGCATTTTCGGGGAGGCATGATTTTTCGCGGCAGACGCGGGTGGCGGGGTTTGCGGAGTACCTGAGCTCGTATCCGTACCGGCAGGCGTTCGCAGAGGACTTCAACGAGGCGGTTTCGAGCGATATTGTTTCTACAATTTATGCGGTCCACCAGTGGGACGGATATTCGGCCGGTGTGCGGGTGGAGCGGTACCAGGGGCTGAAGATGGCGGCTACGGCGAAGACTCCGGAGGAGGAGGTGCGCATCTTCCATGTGCCTTCGCTGGAGTTCAGTTCTACGGAGCATGAGATCGGCAGGACGGGCTTGCAGTGGAACCTGGTGAGTTCGATGGCAGGGTTGTCGCGGGTGCAGCCGGACTTTTCTACGGGCGGATTGACGCAGCGTTTCGATTTTCATCCGCAGATCTCGTATCCGCTGAGCTTCGATGGCTGGCATCTGCGCGGATCGCTGGGAGTTCGGGACACGCTGTACAGCAGGAGCAAGGAGCCGACGAACCTGGGCGGACTGCCGGTGGAGCTGTCGACGAGCCTGAATCGCGCGGACGTGGAGATGGAGGCGGAACTGCGGGCTCCGGTGGTGGAGAGGACGTTCGATTCGCCGGGGGTGGAGCGGTTTTTTCATCATGATGTGCGGCACACGATTGAGCCGGAGTTCGCGTATCGCTATGTGACGGGCGTGAGCAATTTTCAGAATGTGTTGCGCTTCGACGACGTGGACGTGGCGAGCAATACGAACGAGGTGGAGTACGGGGTGACGCAGCGGCTGTTCCTGCGTCCGCTGAAGGCGCAGCACTGCGCGGAGACGGAAGAGAAAGTCGAGAAGGAGCAGGCGAAGATCAAGGACACGGTGACGCATCTTTCGATGAGGCGGACGAGCGGCTGCGGCAACCAGGAGCTGATTAGCTGGCGGGTGACGCAGAAGTACTTCCTGGATTCCAGGTTCGGCGGCGCGGTGGTGGATGGGCGGCGGAACATCTTCGATACGACGCTGAATCTTTCGGGGATCGCGTTTCTGACGGAGCCGCGGGAGATCTCGCCGCTGGTGTCGCGGCTGCGGGTGCGGACGTCGGCGAATATGGACGTGGAGTGGGACTTCGATCTGGATACGGGGGCGAAGAAGTTCACGTCGAACAACGTGGTGGTAGATGTTCACCAGGGGAATGTCTTTGGCGGGTTGAGCTATGCGCGGCTGAATGCTCCGGGGCGTTTTTATACGGAGGGGGCGACTTCTTCGGTGTCGAATTTCAACCAGTTGCGGCTGTTGCTGGGGTATGGCTCGCCGACGAAGGAGGGGTTGAGTGTGGCGGCCAATGTGGGACTGGACCTGAACAGCACAGGGGCGAACCTGGTGCAGTATGGGGCGTTGCAGACCTCGTATAACTGGAACTGCTGTGGATTCAGCGTGGAGTATCGCAAATATGAGCTGGGTTCGGTGAGGAACGAGAGCGCGGAGAAGTTCAGTATTACGCTGGTGAACCTGGGGACGGCGGGCAATCTGCGGAGCGCGGCGAGTTTGTTTTAGGCCGCGGCGCTTCCCGGGCGGCTGGCGGCTGCGTGAGATAATCGATGCATTGTGTTGAGTCTCTTCAAGCCATTTCGCGCACCGATTCTCTCGCTTACATTCGCTGTTTCGCTGGGTGTTCTGGGCTGCCACGGCCAGACGCCGCAGGCTGGAAGCGCGCTTTCTCCTGAGCTGGCTCGCCGGGTTGAGGTGATGATCCGGTCGAAGTCGTCGCTGCCGCCGGATTACGTGATCCACATGGGGCCGCGGACGCGGAGCGATTTTCCGGGGTACGACGAGATCATGGTGACGGTGGCGGCGGCGGAGGGCAAGACGAGTAAGCCGATTCCGTTTCTGCTCTCGACCGATAACAAGACGCTGGCGCAGATGAGCACGTATGACATCAGCAGGGACCCGAAGGAGCTGGTGAACGGGAATGGACGTCCAGCGCGGGGTGGGCCGGAGAATGCGCCGGTGCTGATTGTCGGGTTTGACGACCTGGAATGCCCGTTCTGCACGAAGATGCACCAGTCCATCTTTCCGGCTCTTACAGAGCGGTATAAGGACAAGGTGCGTATCGTCTATCGCGACTTCCCGCTGGAGATCCATCCGTGGGCGATGCGTGCGGCGGTGGACGTGAACTGCGTGGGGACGCAGAGCCCGGTGGGGTATTGGAACCTGGTGGATTACATTCATGCCCATGCGGGTGAAATAGGCGGAGAAGAGAAGACCCTGGCGAAGGCGAACGAGATGCTGGATACGCTGTCTCGCGAGGAGGGCAAGCGGCAGAAGGTGAACGCCGATGTTCTGAATGCGTGTATTGCGAAGCAGGACGATTCGGGGATCAAGATTTCGATGAAAGAAGGCGCGGAGCTGGGCGTGGATTCGACGCCTGCACTGTTTATTAATGGAGAGAAGGTGGAGGGGGCGCAGCCTTTGGAATCGATTTACCGTATGATCGATGACGCGCTGGTTGCCGAAGGCCAGACGCCTCCGCCAGCAGTTCCAACGCCATCATCCACAACTCCGCCGGGGAAGCCCGGCAATTAGCCGCAGGAGACTTTCGAACGTGCCGATTTTGCTGAACGATATCGCCCCCTTCTCAACGCGTTTGATGCGCCAGACCCGCATTCCGGCCCTTCTGCTGCTGGCGGGGCTGCTTCCTGTGGCGGGCTGCAATAACCACTCCCACAACGCGGACGTGGTGGCCACGGTGAATGGCCACGCGATTATGAAGGCCGAGCTGGAGAAGGCTTACGAGACGCAACTGGGCGCGCAGCAGCAACCGCAGAAGCCGTCGCCGGACCAGGCAGATTCGCTGCGACTGAACCTTCTGCGCGAGCTGATTGACGAAGAGATTGTGCAGCAGCGCGCGGCGAAGATGAACCTGACGGCCACCAACGAAGAGGTGGATGCGAAGCTGGCGGAGATGAAGGCTCCGTATACCGATGACCAGTTCGAGCAGAGGCTGAAGTCGAGCAACCGCACGCTGGACGAGGTGAAGCACGATCTGCACCGCACGCTGACGATCAACAAGCTGCTGAATAAAGAGATCAATTCGAAGATCACCGTGACGGACGCGGACGTGACGAACTACTTCAATCAACACAAGGCGGAGTTCAACCTGATCGAGACGCAGTATCATCTGGCGCAGATCCAGGTGACGACGCTGCCGCCGAAGTCGAACCAGCCTGCGGGTAATTTGCAGAACAGCAAGGCGACGAGCGACGTAGACGCGAAGAAGAAGATCGACGCGCTGAAGGGCCGGTTGGACAGCGGCGAGGACTTTGGCGTGCTGGCGATGAACTTCTCGGAGCAGCCGGAGACGACCTCGAACGGCGGCGACATGGGCTTCCATCCAGAGTCAGAGATCCGATCGAACCCGGCGATCTATGCGGCGATCAGCAAGCTGAAGCCGGGACAGATCACGGACATTATGCCGATCGTCGATCCGCAGACGAAGAAGGCCGTGGCGTATGCGATCTATAAGCTGATCTCGCGTGAGCCCGCGGGACAGCGGGACATCAGCGATCCGCAGGTGCAGCAGTTGATCCGCCAACAATTGCATGATGGCCGGTCGCAACTGCTGAAGAGCGCGTGGCTGGAGATGCTGCACGATCAGGCCAAGGTCGAGAACTTCTTCGCGGAACAGATCTTCAAGAACGACGCACACTAGATTTCAATTCAACTGAAGGCTTCCTGACAGGTTGCGGAGGTGGGGATGACGAAGTCGCCGGTACGTTTTGCGATCCTTGGATTCGGGCTTCATGCGGTTCGCCGTCTTATGCCCGCTTTTGCGAAGAGCGAGCAGGCAATTCTTGTCGGACTGTGGCGGCGCGATCAGGAGACCGCGGCGAAGAACTGTGCGGAGTTCAAAATTCCGCACAATTTTCCGACGATGGAGGCGCTGTGCGAGTCGCCGGACGTGGACGTGGTTTTTATCACGTCGCCGGATGCGACGCACAAGGAAGACGTGCTGCTGGCGTTGCAACGTAAGAAGTCCGTGCTGTGCGAGAAGCCGCTTTCGATGAATGCCGCTGAGGCGGAGGAGATGAATGCTGCGGCGAAGGTGGCGGGAGTGGTGTTCGGCGTTGCACAGAACTTTCGCTATACCCGCAGCCTGGAGTGGATGCGGGACCAGATCGCGGAGGGACGCATTGGAAGGCCGATTCTGGCCCATGCGGAGTACTCGTATCCGGCGCATCTGGCGGCGCGGAAGTGGATTACCGATCCGGGGCTGGCTTGCGGAGGGCCGATTGCCGATGTGGGGGTACACTGCATCGACGCGCTGCGGTTTGCGCTGGGCGAGGAGGTATTGAGCGTGAACACGATTGCGCGGAGAGACGAGAACTCCGGCAAGGTGGACGCGGTGGCGACGTTGCAGATGGAGATGACCCACGACGTATACGCGAACGTGACGGTGAGCGCGCGGGGGCTGTATCGGACGGTGGTGGAGATTACTGGGAGCGAGGGCGTTCTGATTGCCGAGAACTGCCTCACGGTGGATCGTCCGGTGGACCTGGTGGTGCGGAAGGCGGGCGACCTGATCGAGACGAAGACGGTGGAGAACGGCGACGCCTATACGCGGATGATTGATGGATTTGCTGCGGCCTTTCGCGGGGAGAAGACCTTTGCGGCCACCGGCGAGGACGGGATTCTGAATATGCGGGCGCTGGATGCCGCGTATCAGAGCTGGCGGACGGGCGAGCGGGAGAAGGCTTAATCTTGCAGAACGCTGAAAGTTGTTCGGTGCGAAGCATTCCCTCGGCGACTAAAGCCGCGTTGCAGTAGATGAGATTTACGGCGGGGCTGAGGCCCCGCCCTTTCCAAGCAATTTCCCTTTCAAAGCGATTTGTCGATGCGGCCTAGCGCATGGCTGCGGCGAGGTCGGAGGTTTCGCTGTGGTGGGTTGCGGCGAGGTTGCGGCGGGGCGCTTCGCCTGAGGGCAGATAGCGCTTGTAGACGCTGATGTGGAAGCAGGACTGCTGGAACTCCTCTTCGACATCGATCTTGCCTTGCTGGACGAGCGGGAGAAGGTAGCCGCGGAGCCAGGCGATCTCGGTGAGGGAGAGGCCGTGCTTGGCGATATCGACGGCCTGTCCGGTGAGATGCGGAGAGGCGGTGTCGCCTTCAAAGGGGGCGGCGTTGCCGTTGATGTGCATCAGGTGCTGCTGGAACTCGACGGTGCGGACGGCGGAGTTGACCTGCAGGGTGGTGTGAAAGTGCGCGTAGTGGGCGCGGGCCAGATCGGCGAGGAACTGCGCGGTCCAGGAGCGGCAGAAGCGGCGATTGGCGGGGAGGCGGTCGTCGACTTCGAGGAAGTTGTCGGCGGGAAGCGGTACGAGGAGACCCTGGCGGCGCATGTTGAGGAGGTCGTCGTCGTCCTGGATGCGGCTGAGGCCGTCGTGGTCGGCCATGATGTTCTGGTGGACGAGGATCTCGTGCGACCCTTTGAGGGCCGGGGGGACGATGAGGCGGCCGCGCTGATTATAAAGCGTGGGAAGGGCCTCCGGCGTGGCGGCGGCCGCTGTGATGCGGGGCTCGGGGGCTGGGCGGACGGCGCTTACGGTGGGGGCGGACTTCGATGCGGCCTTGTGCGCGGACGCGGCCCGGAGGAAGTCGGCGGAGGTGGCTTTTTCGCGGCGGGTGGACTTTGCCTGCTCGTTCGCGGCCTCGTGGCGGCGCTTATGGGTGGAGCGGCGCTCGCTTACGCGAAGCGCGTGGGGGTGCGGCTCGCTGGTGCGGGAGGCTACTGCCTTTGAGCCGGTGCGGCGTTTGGCGGTGTGCGATTCGCTTACCGGCGCGGCGGCGGCTTTTTTGCCGGACTTGCTGGTCTTGCTGATTTTCTGCGTGGAGACGTGACGATGCGTCGTCTTGGCGAGGCTACTGCCAGGCAGGAAAGACAGGACTGCAAGCGCCAGAAAGGCCGTGATCGGGGCGTTCGAACGCATCTCAAATTTTTGGAGGCGCGGAACGCCAGAGCAATTTATACGTTAAAGATCGACGAGCGTTTACGGAAGTAACGATATGGATTCCGTATACTCGGACGTTAACAGGAGGAATGGATGAAGCAGGTTGCAGCGGGAGTTTGTTTGACGTGGGTTGCGTTGATGGGATTGGGGTTGGGTACGGCGCGGGCGGCTGGCCCGGATGAGGCGGCGACTCCGGAGTTTTATAAGACGAAGGTGCAGCCGATCCTGCAGGAGAACTGCTATCGCTGCCACGGCGGGATGAACCATCGCGGCGGGTTGAATATCCAGACGCGTGCGGGGATGCTGAAGGGTGGGCACGATGGATCGGTGCTGGTTCCGGGCGATCCGGCGAAGAGTCTGCTGGTGCGGCTGATCCGGCATGAAGGGCCGGCGAACGATCCGATGCCGATGCCGCCGAAGCGGCCGAAGCTCTCGGACGCAGACATTGCGACGGTGGAGCGGTGGGTGAAGGCCGGGGCGATGATGCCGGAGTAGTTGCCGGCTTCCGGGGCGATTATTTTGAAGTTTTAAATTGGGCCAGAAGCTCGGGCGTCAGGTGCTGGCGGAGCGAGGGAAGCTGCTTCCATGGGTCGTGATGGAGGCGGCTTTTCCAGTCTGAGAAGCTGGCTGCGTGGAAGGTGGGGCGCTCGGCTAGCTTGTGGTTGGGCTTGAGGTCGCTCCAGGGCAACGGCATGGCGATGGTGGCTCCGGTGCGGGCTCGTGGCGAGTAGGGGGCTACGGCGGTGGCGCCGCGCTCGTTGCGGAGATAGTCGAGGAAGATGCGGTCCTTGCGGGCGGCTTTGCTCATTTTGGTGAGATAGAGTTGCGGGTTGGAGTGCTCTATCTCCAGGGCGAAGGCGTGGGTGAAGTCCTTGATGGTGGCCCAGTCGTGTTCGGGCTGGATGGGGAGGACGATGTGCAGGCCTTTGCCGCCGGTGAGTTTGAGGAAGCTTTCGAGGCCGAGTTGCTGGAGGCGTTTGCGGATCTCGGTGGCGCTGGCGGCCAGAACGGGCCAGGGGATGGACGGGTCGGGGTCCAGATCGAAGATGAGGCGGTCGGGATGTTCGAGGTCCTGATTGCGTGAGCCCCAGGGGTGGACTTCGAGGACGGAGATTTGCGCGAGGCTGGCGAGGGCTTCGGGGGTGGAGAGGGTGATGTAGGGTTCGGGCTTGCCGGTGCGCTGGTTGGGGATGTCGATGGGTTCGATTCCGGGTGGGAGCGTGTCGGTGAGGTGTTTCTGGTAGAAGCAGGTCTCTGTGCTTCCTTCGGGGCAGCGAACGAGAGAGATGGGGCGACCGGAGATGTGGGGAAGCATGTAGGGGGCGATGGCCCAGTAATAGTCGGCTAACTGCTGTTTGGTGAGCTGGGTCTCGGTGTCGAGAATTTTGTCGGGGTGAGTGAGGTGGATGGGAGCGGGTTTCAGGCTGGTGGCAGTGGGGGATTTTGTAACTGAATAAGGACTTTTTTCGGGAGGGGCGATGGTTGGCCGCTTGCTGGGCCTGATTCTGGATAGCGGGGTTTTCTTTGGGGTTGCCATCGGCTATGCGGACGCCTCTGGCTGGAATGTTACTGGATGGTATCGATTGATTGCAGGTTTTTGTTGTGCCGCAATTGCTTGTTTCTTCGTTCACCTGCGGCGAACGAAGAAACAAACAGAGGGAAGGGAGCGGCCTCTTCGGCGGGGCTGAAGCCCCGCCCTTTCAAAACAAGTTCCTTTCCCTTCAAGCCAAGCCTGTCTTTTCAAAACGAGCCATGCTTTTTTGAATAAGCGTTGCCCTGTCAATGCGAGGCTCGTCTTTTCAAAACGAACCCCGCTTTTCAAAATGAGGTTTGTCCTGCGCCTATACGGATTCGAGGTCGAAGTACATGCGATAGCCGGTGCGTGCTCGGATTTGGTAGAAGGGGACGAAGCTTGAGGTTGTGCGGTTATCGGCCTGGAACTGCATCCCCTGGCCTTTGGAGATCCACTTGGAGATGTCGCCGAGATCGGGGACTACCACGTTCTCCTGATTGCGCACGAGCACAATGGGGCCGTAGACCGCCGCTACACGATGCGGGTGCTGGCGGTCGATCGGTACGAACGTGAGCTTCATGGGTAGATGAATCTCCACACGGTCTCCGGGGTTCCAGGTGCGATCCATCGTGGCCCAGGTTCCGGGGCGGCACTCGACGTTCTGTTTGGTGCCGTTGATGCTCACTGAGGCTCCGTCGGTCCATCCGGGTACGCGGAACTTCAGGCTGAACTTCACGGGCTTCTCGGGCTTCAAGGTCAGGGTGGTCGTGTCGGACTCCGGGAAGTTCGTCAGTTGATCGACCTGAATGGCTTTGTCGTCTACCTTCCATGAGACCTGCGATGGGACGAAGAGGTTCACGTAGAGGCTGCGGGCGCTCCTGAAGTAGATGTTGTCGTGGTAGTCGGCGACGTCCTGAATGTAGGTGCCGGAGCAGCAGGGCCATGCGGCGGTGTAGTATGCCTTCTTGCCTCCGCTGAGCTGGTAGTCGGAGTAGTAAAGTGTGCGGCCGCCGGGACCCATGGGCAGAGCTGCGCCGATGCCGTTGTAGAGAGCTTTTTCCATCCAATCGCCGTACTTTGCTTCGCCGGTGAACTGTAGCAGATACTTGCTGAGCTTGAAGATGGACCATGATCCACAAGGCGTCTCAAATGTGTCGCTGGTACGTTCGAGGGATCGGCCAAGACCTCCATCGTTGTTTACGAGGCCTTCTCCGGGGCCGTAGCCTCCGGTGGCGTAGCATTGCGCGCGCTGGAAGTAATCGTGGGCGTTGACGATGGTCTTCAGATATTTGGGGTCGCCGGTGACGCCGTAGCTCATGGCGGCGCTGCTGAGGGTGTTGACGTGGCTGTAGGCGTGGAGGCTATGGATGTCGGGGTCGGCCTGGTTGACGAACTTGTCCCAGTAGGCGTCGTAGCGCCATACGTCGCCGAAGGTTTTGTATTTGGGGTCGCCGGTGAGGACGTAACCGCGATAGAGGTTTTCGGAGAGGGTGTACCACTCGTTGCCGGAGGGGAAGGCCTCGGGTAGCTCGGGCGATGCGGGCACCCGGGCACGGAGGAGCGTGGCGTTGCCCCAGTCTACGAGCTTGTCGAGATGGGCGCGGGCGTCTTTGTCGTCGGTGTACTTGCACATGTCGACGAGGCCGCAGACGGTCTTGTCGAAGGCGTAGTGGCTTTTCCCTGTGTTGATCTCTTTGCGCCGTGAGGTGAAGGGGATTCCGTCTTTTTGGAAGGCTTCGGCCCATCCGTTCATGAGGATGGCGGCTTTTGCCTGCATCTCTTTGTCGCCGGTGGCTGCGGACATGCGCGCCATGCCGCTGATCCATTGGCCGAAGATGCCGGAGGTACTCTCGATGGCCCATCCGCCCATGGAGGTTCCGGGCGCGGGGAGACCGGCGCGATCGCGGAAGCCCTTCAGTGCGTCGTCGTTGGAGATTTTGAAGTAGTAGTCGCGGGTCTGGTCGTACTGGGTCTTGAACATGCTGTCGAGCAGACGCACGCCCTGGTAGTCGAAGGGCTCCAAATGCACTTTGGCGGTGAGGCCGGATGGTGCCGACGTGGTGAATGCCTCAGCCATGCGAAGACTGGTAGGGGCGAGGGATGCTCCTGCCACCATTTTTACGAAATCGCGCCGCGTGCTCATGATGCTCTCCTTGTTCGTGTGTGGGGTGCAATCAATATATATCGCGGAGTGGGTGGGGTGGCAGGGGGTTGTTTCTTCGGGTATCTGGGGCGTGTCCGGAAAAGACCCGGGGCTGAAGCCCCTTTCTGTATGCATGGTTTTTCGCAGGGCTAAAGCCCTGCGCTAATCCCAAAGACGAGGCGAGATTTTTCAGTAGGCTCTGAAGCCCTGCCCCTTCAAGACGAAGGCCTCTTCAGTATTCTCTGGAGCATTGCTCTTAGAGCTAGTTTTGTTGCGCGGCCCAGGTCTGGAGATCGGCGGGGGTCTGGATGCGGTGGAGGAGAAGCTGGTTGAGGAGGGCCCGGGTGTGGATGGCGGCGAAGGGACGGTCGATGCGGGCGGGGGTGTGCTGATTGGGCAGCTTGACGATGTATCCGGGGCGGCTGTCAAACTCGCCGTTATGGCTGGCGGCTGCGTCTTCCGGGGTCCAATTGGAGGAGTTGGCCCAGACGAAGGAGGTGCGCCAGGAGTGGTCGCCCATGACGATGAGGGTGGTGGAGTCCCACTGGTGTTGCTGTTCGAGTAGCTGGCGGATGTGCGCGAGATAGAGGTCGGTGAGGGCGAGGTTGTCGATGTAGGAGGTGGCGTGGGTGGCGAAGGCGGCTTGTTTGCGGTCGTAGATGCCGTGGGGATGCGGGATGGGGAGGTGGAGGAGGAGGAAGTCGATGGAGGGATCGGCGAGGTCGGCGTCGGCGGCGGCGAAGAGGCTATGGTAGTCGGCGGTGTGCTGGTGGAGGTTGCGGATCTCGTCGGTGGGTGCGCCGGGGCCGATGCCGAAGAGGTGTTTGATGTCGAGGAAGAGATTGTGGAAGGGGAGGAGAAGATTGCTGGTGAGTGTGCCGGTGGGAGAGAGGTTGGCGGGGGTGAATTGACGGTAGGTCCAGAAGCAGTGGTCGAGGACCTGCGGGAGGATGCGGCAGTAGGGGTTGTACCAGCCGGCGATGCCGGTGGTATAGCCCGCATCGAGCGCGTCCTGGAAGACGGTCTGGTGTGGGGAGAAGGGGTTCCAGTGGCTGGTGGCGGGGTCGCGAAGGGCTAGAAGCCGGCCGCTGGAGGAGACGCGGATCTCGTTGGCGGGGATGCCAGTGAAGAGCGAGGGAAGAACGAAGCGGGTGAACTCGCCGGTGGGGACGGCGTGGGTGAAGAGGGTGGATTGGGCGGCTAGCTGGTCGAAAGCGGGGAGTGCCAGACCGGGGGCGCGGCGCTCGTAGAGCTGCTGGTAGGAGAGCTCGTCGAGCAGGAGCCAGAGGATGCGCGGGTGCGTCGTGGTGGCTTGGGTGCGATGCAGTTGGGGTGCGGGGTTCAGGTTGCGGGTCTGCGCGATGCACCAGAGGAGCTGGATGAAGATGGCCACGCCGCTGAGTGCGAAGACGCCGAGGATGGTGGCTGCCGCGGGCTGGATTCGTTCGATGGCGGGGGAAAACTGCTGCGGGCGCAGGATGATAGCGATCAGGAGGAGGAGAGAGACGATGGCTACGAGGAGGGTGAGCCAGTGAGGGAGATCGATGCTGGTGAAGTTCGAAAAGGTGTGGAGGAGGATGGAAGGGATGGCAAGGAGGAGGGCGGACCAGAGGATGGTGCGGAGTCTGCGGGGGTGTTGCGCGAGGAGGAGAAGTGCGGCTAGAAGGAGGAAGAGAACAACGAGGTAGATCGCGACGGGGATGGCGATCGGCGAGGCGGAGCCGATGAGGTGATAGATGAAGTCGTGGTCGGGGGAGATGAAGGGCGCTGTGAGATCGAGCAGGTAGAGACTGGCAAGGCCGAAGGCGACCGTGATGGGGTGCGTCAGTGCTTTCAAGGACTACGCTCTTTCCGGCACGTTACGACACCTTTGAGCTCGGATGAGCGGGTTATCGATCGGTGGAGGGGGGCTGGGAGATTGCTGAGGCGGAGGACCGGGTGAAGATGTTTCTGATGCGTCGGCGGAAGTAGATGAGCACGCTGGAGGCTACTGCGCTGATGCCCTGAAAGATGAGGAGGCCGGAGCCCGGATCGACGTAGGCGTGGGCCTGACGCTCGAAGGTGAAGCTGAGGGAGATAAGGAGCGTCAGGGTGAGGACGAAGTTAATCCATCTTGAGTTCATCATGTTTCCTCGAAGAGACACGACGGATCGAGCATGGTGTCCCATGGAGATGCAGACGCGATCTGTTAACAAAAGTTTCGATGGCAATTCATTTCTCCGTGATCTGGTTTGCGGAGAGAGGCAGGTGGGAGAGGCTTGTTGGAGCCTGCTCCCACCGGGCTTGAGGGTTAGTTGGCTGCGGCGACTTTGGTGGCTATGTGGCGGACAGATGCATCGACGATGGAGTAGAGAAGGGCATCGTGATCGGCTTTGGCCTTGGCCTTGATGTAAGCGCCTGCGCGTTGACCTGCCGCCACGTTATCGGGCAAGGTGATTCCGCGATGCTGGGAGGAGATGGTTGCCAGTTGCTGGACGATGTCGAAGAAGGCGGCCTCGTCTTTTCCGGCGAGCTGCCAGCACTCGGAGACCGTGCAGGTGAGGAGCTGCTCTTCGGTCCAGTGATGCGCGGTGGGATTGCCGGAGCCGGTGATGGTGGCTGGGGATTGCTGGGCTATGGCGGAGAGTGGGGCGGCAGCTATGGCGAGGCAGAGCATAAACCGCTGGAGCTTGGAATGGAGGCCGGTGGGCTGCATGGATACTTTCCCTTTCAGTCGTGAGTCGCGAGAGTTAGCGGCGATAGTAGTTGTTGTTGCGGTTGCTCTGGGCGGCCTGGCCTACGACGGCTCCTATACCGGCTCCGGCGGCTCCGCCGATGATGGTCCCCTTGAGGCCACCGCTGAAGACGGCTCCTAGAACGGCTCCTCCGGCGGCTCCGATGAGGGCCCCTTTGCCGGGACCGATGCCGCCCTGATTGCGGCGGTAATCCCCGTGGTTGTAGCGGTTACCCTGACCGTTGTAGTAGCTGCCTCCGCGTCCTCCCTGACGCAGGCCGTTGTTGAAGTTGCCGCGGTTGTACTGGGCGGTTGCGGGCTGGAGGCTGGTGGCGAGAAGAAGCGGTGCGATCACGAAGAATCGTCTTAGCGTACTCATAGAGAGTGAGATGCTGATTCGACGGTGGATGGCGACGATTTTCTTTTATTTACGCTGAGTGGGGCGGGTGTTGCGGAGGAGCTTGAGGGAGGCCCGGTGGGCCTGGTGGAGATGGGATTCGAGGAGGGGAAGGAGCGGGGTGGTTGCTGGCAGGTGCTGGCGGGCGGTGGCGGTGAGGGTGAGGAGGTCGTGCCAGTCGCCGGTGACCTTGTGGATGCGGTGGAGACGCTGGGCGGTGGCGGAGGGGGAGTTCGACGAGGCGGACTCGGCGATGTAGCGGGAGTTGCGGGCGGCTTTGCGGAGGTCGTGGAGCTGGGTGTCGTCGCTTGGGTTGAGGGTGTTGGCGGCTTCGAGGTAGAGGGCGCGGGCTTGCTGGGCGGGCTGATGGATGGGGTTGGCGGGCGCGATGGTGTCGAGGCCTTCGAGCGCGGAGTCGAGCTTGTCGCGGCGCTTGTGGAGGAGGTTCTGGAGGTTCGCGGCCAGTTTGGCGCGGCTGTGCTGGACGATCTGAGCGAGGCGGTCGATGTCGGGCTGGAGATGGGGTTTGGCGGGGAGGGTGGAGAGGAGCTTGAGGTGGATGTCGAGGTCGCGGAGCTCGCCGGAGGCGCGGCGAATGGGCTTGAAGGCTTTTTCGAAGCGCTTGACGGCTTTTTTGATTTTTCTGGACTGTTTGTCGTCTTTATCGTCGGGAGTGGACTGGGCGAGCTGGAGGAGGGCCTGGATGCGGCGGGTGGTGGAGCGGACGTCGTGGACGCGTTCGGGCTGGGGGTCTTTGAGGAGCTTGCGGAGGGAGTCGCGGAGGTGGGCGACGTGCTCATGGAGAGCTTGACGGCGCGGGTTGGGAGTGGACTTTGGCATCGTCCCCCTGCGGAGAGGCTTTAGTATAGCCGGTTGCGATTTCTGGCTTGGGAAAGGGTGGGTGGGTTATGACTGTGTTGTTGGATTGGTTGTTTTTAGGGGTTTTGCGGCGGGGTTTTGTTCGTTGGATTGAAACTTGGGTTTATCTCAAGAACAAGAACAAAGGCAAAGGCGATAAATCAGTCGCTTCGTCCTTCGGACTTCGCTCGGGCCTTCGGCAGAGCGGTGGTCGCTTCGCGACGACTTTTTGTGGCCAGGCTAAAGCCTGGCCCTATCTCAAAAGCAAGAACAACGGTAAAAGGAGCGACAGGCTCTGGCTGATGGGTGAGGGAGCAGGCGATGAATGGGGCTTCATTTTATCCGTGCGGTGTTGGTGTACAGGACAGGTGCGGGGAGGGTGTCTCTCGTGATAATAATGTTGCTTATCTATATAAGATTTTCTGTTCGAGGTTACATGCGAAAGCTCGGTATTCAGGCGTTTCTTCTCTGCTCGGTTCTGCAAACGTTTACATCTGCCCATGCGGCGAATGCTCCGCGTAAGGTTCAGTTGAAGGCTGAACCGCTGCCGCTGAGCAGCGTTCGGCTGACGGGTGGTCCGCTGAAGAAGGCGCAGGATCTGAATGCCGACTATCTGCTGGAGTTGCAGCCGGACCGGATGCTGTCCTATCTGCGGCAGCGCGCCGGGCTTCCGACGGATGCGAAAGGATATGGCGGCTGGGACGGCGGCGGGCGAGAGCTTACCGGACATATTGCTGGACACTACCTCTCGGCCGTGAGCCTGATGTATGCGAGCACGGGCGATGTGCGCTTCAAGCAGCGTGCGGATGAGATGGTGAAGCAGTTGAAGGAGGTTCAGGATGCGCAGAAGGATGGCTATATCGGCGCTCTGCTGGACAAGGAAGGTGTGGATGGCAAGGTCCGGTTTGAGGACCTGAGCAAGGGGGTGATTCACTCCGGCGGATTTGACCTGAATGGCCTGTGGTCTCCGTGGTATGTGGAGCACAAGCTCTTTGCCGGACTGCGCGATGCGTATCACCTGACGGGCAACCGCGAGGCGCTGGAGGTGGAGATCAAGTTTGCCGGATGGGTGGAAGGCATTCTGAAGAACCTGAACGACGACCAGATTCAGAAGATGCTGGCTACGGAGTTCGGCGGCATGAACGAGGTGCTGGCGGATCTTTATGCAGATACGAACGATCCTCGCTGGCTGAAGCTCTCGGACAAGTTCGAGCATCGCGCGATCAACGAGCCGCTGTCGAAGGGGCAGGATATTCTGGCGGGCAAGCACTCGAATACGAATATTCCGAAGATGCTGGGTGAGGTGGAGCGGTATATCTACACCGGCGATGAGAATAGTGAGAAGACGGCTACGTTCTTCTTTGATGAAGTCGCCGGGCACCATAGCTTTGCCACGGGCGGCAATGGCAAGAATGAGTACTTCGGGCAGCCGGACAAGATGAACGACATGATCGACGGGCGCACGGCGGAGAGCTGCGCGACGTACAACATGATCAAGATGGCTCGGATGCTGTTCACGCTGGACCCGCAGGCCCGGTACGCGGACTATATCGAACGCGCGGACTTGAACGCGATTCTGGGCGGACAGGACCCGGAGGACGGGCGCGTCAGCTACATGGTTCCGGTGGGCCGCGGCGTGCAGCACGAGTATCAGACCAAGTTTGACAGCTTTACGTGCTGCGTCGGGTCGCAGATGGAGACGCACGCGTTCCATGCTTATGGGATCTACGACGAGTCGGGCAGCAAGCTGTGGGTGAATATGTATGCCCCGACGACGGTGGACTGGACGTCGCAGGGTGTGAAGCTGGAGATGGTGACGGACCTGCCGATGGGCGATGCGGCGACGCTGAAGATTGTGTCGGGCAAGTCGAAGACGTTCACGGTGGCGCTGCGGCGGCCTTACTGGGCGGGCGCGGGCTTTACGGTGAAGGTGAACGGCAAGCCGGTGCAGAATGTCACGAAGCCGGACACGTATATCGAGATCAGCCGGAAGTGGAAGCCGGGAGATACGGTGGAGCTGGTGTTGCCGAAGACGCTGCGGAAGGAGCCGCTGCCGGATAATCCGAACCGCATGGCGATTATGTGGGGTCCGCTGGTTCTGGCGGGTGATCTTGGGCCGGAGATGGCTCGGGGCCGTCGGGGGCAGGGTGGAGCAGCAGCGGCCAGGCCGAGCGCTCCGGAGCCTGCGCCGGCTTTGATTACGGCAGAGCAGCAGGTGGATCGCTGGCTGAAGCCGGTGGCGGGTAAGGAAGGCGTCTTCCGCACGGCGAACGTTGGGCTGAAGGAAGATATTGAGTTTGCGCCGTTCTACGAGATGCCTCGGAAGCGGTATGCGATCTATTGGGACGTGTTCACGCCTGGGGATTGGGCGAGCAAGTCGGCGGCTTACGAGGCGGAGCAGAATGCAGAGAAGAAGCTGCAGGCGGCCACGCTTGGCTTTGCGCAGCCGGGTCAGATGCAGTCGGAGCGCGACTTTGCCGAGCAGGGCGAGGACACGACACCGGTGCAGCTCAACGGACGCTATGGGCGGCAGGGAAATGGATGGTTCTCGTATGATCTGCCGGTCGATCCTGCGGCTCCGGCGGTGCTGATTGTGACCTACAGCAACGATGCCAAGGGACGCAAGGGCGGCTTCGACGTGCTGGTGGACGGCAAGAAGGTCGGCGAGCAGACGATGGAGCGGAGGACGCCGGAGCAGGATATTCGCTTCTTCGACGTGAAGTATCCGCTGTCGGCTGACATGGTGAAGGGTAAGCAGAAGGTCACGGTGAAGTTCCAGGCTAAGGACGGAAGCTCGATTCCGGGTGTGTTTGGGATTCGGACTGTGAAGGCGGATGCTGCTCAGTAGTTGATAAATTAGCTGGATTGGCGGGTTGCTTCCTTTGATTAGGAGGTGAATCGCAGGTTCTTCAACTCAGCCTCTCGCGATAAACCGCGAGAGGCTGAGTTTTTGGGGATAGTGGAGGTGATGGCTAGGACGGCTTTGGGCCTTCGCTTTGATCGGGATGGCTGCAAAACGAGCAAGAACAAGCAACGGCAAAAGCAACGGCAATAGATCAAGTCGCTTCGCCCTTCGGGCTTTGCTCCGGCCTTCGGAAGAGCGGTACGCCGCTTTGCGGCGGGTTTTTAATGGCCAGGCTGAAGCCCGCCCTATCTCAAAGGCAAAGACAAGTGCAACTACGATAGCAACAGCAGGTGCAACGACAACGACAACAGCAACAGCAACGGCAAAAGCGAGAACAAGCAACGGCAAGAACAAACGCAGATTCCCTTCGGGAATGACAAACAAAAACAGCAACGACAAAAGCAACAGCAACGACAAAAGCAGATCCCTACGGGATGACAAAACAAGAAACGGGCAACGACAAAGGCAAGAGCTTGTGGGCTGAGGTGAGGCATGGATAGAGAAGCGGATTTCTCCGCTTCGCAGCGCGATGAGGCCGCGCTGCTTCGGTCGAAATGACGGGGTGGTGGGGGCAACGGCAAAAAGCTAAGGCGCGAGTGGGATGCTCGCGCCTTGGCTTTTAATTAGTTGAGAGTTATTGCAGCAGAGTGCCGTTCTCGGTTTCGGATTTGGATTCGTCCGGGGGGATTACTACGGCGGCGGCTACCTTGTCGTCGGTGTCCAGGTCGAGGAGTTTTACACCAGAGGTGCTGCGGCCGGCGGAGCGGACGGACTTGGTGTCGATGCGGATGATCTTGCCGAACTGGCTTATGACCATCATCTCGGTGGTGTCGTCAACGAGGTTGATGCCGGTGACTTTGCCGATCTTGGGGGTGGCCTTCATGTTGATGACACCCTTGCCGCCGCGGGTCTGGAGGCGGTACTGATCGACATCGGTGCGTTTGCCGTAGCCGTTCTCGGAGACCGAGAGGATGAGGCAGGGGGTGAGGCCTAGCTGTTTGTCGAGCTTTTCGAGCTTGGCCGCGGCCTCGGCGGAGACCTCGGGAGCGGATAGCTCGGAGGGGTCGCCGGAGAGTTCTAGCGGCGTGGCAGCGGTGGATTCGGTGGCCTCGTCAATGGCGGCTTCTACCTGGTTGGTGAGGCCCTTTTCGGCGGCTCGGGCGAGGCGGGTCTTGTTGCGAGCCTCGTTCGAGGGGGTTACGGCCGCGCCGATGACGTAGTCGCCCTTCTTGAGCGAGATACCTCGGTTGCCGGTGGCAGGGCGGCCCATGGGGCGGAGGTCCTGCTCGTTGAAGCGGATGGCCATGCCGTCGTGGGTGGCGA
>JAATEV010000114.1 GCA_015655585.1 Terriglobales bacterium
CGGCAAGGTCGGTGTCTGCGTCGCCACCTCCGGCCCCGGAGCCACCAACCTCGTCACCGGCATCGCCACCGCCATGCTGGACAGCATCCCCATGGTCTGCATCACCGGCCAGGTCTCCAGCAAAGTCCTCGGCTCCGATGCATTCCAGGAGATCGACATCACCGGCATCACCCTGCCCATCACCAAGCACAACTTCCTCGTCACCAAAGCCGAAGAAGTCGCGCCCGCGATTCGCAAAGCCTTCCAGATCGCCAAGACCGGCCGCCCCGGCCCCGTGCTCGTCGACATCACCAAGGACGCGCAGCAAGCCACCGCGCTCTTTGACTTTGACGCCGCCAACCCCGCGCCCCATCGTCCGCACCCCATGCTCAGCGCGGAGAGCGAAGCCATGGCCGAGGCTATCGAGCTCATCAAGCACGCCAAGCGTCCCGTCATCCTCGCCGGCCACGGCATCCTGCAATCCGGCGCGGTAGAAGAAGTCCGCCAGTTCGCCGAGCGCCACCAGATCCCCGTCGCCTGCACCCTGCTCGGCCTCGGAGCCTTTCCCGCCTCGCATCCGCTCTCGCTCGGCATGATGGGCATGCACGGCGAAAGCTGGGTCAACAACGCCATCCAGCAGGCCGACCTTCTGCTTGCCTTCGGCATGCGCTTTGACGATCGCGTCACCGGCAATGTCACCAGCTTCGCCGTCAACGCCAAAAAGATTCACGTCGACATCGACCCCTACGAGATCAACAAGATCATCAAGGTAGACGTTGCCCTCATCGGCGACCTCCGCGAAGTCCTCACCACCCTTCTGCCCCTGCTGCCGCAGAAAAACGACACCAGCTGGATTCGCGAAGTGATGGCCATGAAGGGTGACGAAGCCGTCCGCGACATCATCAACCTGCCAGATACCGGCCACCTCTACGCCGCGCACGTCATCAACGACCTCTGGCGCGAGACCGGCGGCAACTCCATCATCGCCACCGACGTAGGCCAGCACCAGATGTGGGAGGCGCAGTACTACAAGCACGACGAGCCGCGCACTCTCATCACCTCCGGCGGCCTCGGCACCATGGGGTTTGCCTTGCCCGCCGGCATCGGCGCCAAGATGGGCCAGCCCGCCAAAGACGTCTGGATCATCGCCGGCGACGGCGGCTTCCAGATGACGGCAGCCGAGCTCTCCACCGCCGTGCAGGAGAACCTCGACATCAACATCGCCGTCATCAACAACGGCTTCCTCGGCATGGTGCGCCAGTGGCAGGAGGCCTTCTACGAGAAGAACTACTCCTGCTCGCCCATCCTCTCGCCAGACTTCGTCAAGCTCGCCGAAGCCCACGGCATCCAGGGCATGAACGTCTCCAAACGCGCCGACGTCATCCCCGCAGTGAAAGCCGCGCGCAAACACAAGGGTCCCTTCCTCATCAACTTCCAGGTCGAGAAGGAAGACGGCGTCTACCCGATGATCGCCCCCGGAGCCGCACTGCACGAGATGGTGCGCAGGCCGAAACAGAATCCGCTAATCGAAGTGCCGGAGGATGAGTAAACATGCATTTGTCCATTGGCTGGATATTTTTGCTTGGAGGCATTGCAGGCCTCATCCGTAATGCGCGAGCAAAGTCCATCACATGGGCGAACACTGTCGACATCAACATGACACCAGATGAGATTCGGCAAAGTGAGGTACCGATGACACCGAAACGAAGGCTTATAGCCCTTACCCTCTGTCTAGCGTTGGCAATCTTCGGAGCATGGAAAATACAACGCGATCACTGGTGGAATCCATTTCTTGGTCACCCCAGTGATCGTCAAGTTTCACCTCAAAGGGAAAAAGACGATGGGGCCATGTCAAGAAATGAATTTATTGCCCCCAACTCGATTCACTATTTACTTCTGACTGACGAGGTCTAAATGTTGCACACATTCGTAGCACTCGTTGAAGACAAGCCCGGCGTGCTCACCCGCGTCGCCTCGCTCTTCCGCCGTATGAACATCAACATTGTCTCGCTCACCGTCGGCGAGTCCGAGCAGGCAGACACCTCGCGCATGACCATCGTCACCGAGGCGCCCGAGCATGCCGCCTCGCGCATTCGCGCCGCGCTCTACAAGCTCGAGATCACCCGCGACGTAGACGAGGTCGAGCGCCAGTCCGCCGTCATCCGCGAGCTTGCGCTCATCAAGATCGCCGCCGGCCCCAAGACCCGCACCCACCTCTTCGAGCTGGCCGAAGTCTTCCGCGCCCGCATCGTAGACCTCGCGCCGGAATCGCTCATGCTCGAACTCACCGGCGGCGCCAGCAAGATCGAGGGCCTCATCCAGGTGCTGAAAGAGAGCGAATACGAGATACTGGAGATATCGCGCACCGGCCGCATGGCCATGCGCCGAGGCCACCACACCAGCCGGGTCATGAAGGCGCTGGAAGACGTAGCCAAGCGCAAGAATGGTGACCA